>CAYOFL010000025.1:0-36050 GCA_964403165.1 uncultured Ignavibacteria bacterium | reverse complement strand
ACCTCTCCCGCTGGAGTTCCGAACTAATCCGATGCCAATAGTTTCTCATACAGAGCCAAGAGCTTCTTTCCCTCGTTCTCCCAATTGTACTTCTCCACCACCGCCCGGCGGCCGTTCTCGCCCATCTCTTTTGCCTTATCAGGGTTATTAAGAAGATACTCCAGAGCCTTAGCTACTTTCTCAGGCCTGGCAGGGTTTACTACTACACCACATCGAGCTGATTGGACAATGTCTCTATACAAAGGAAAATCTGATGCTACAACAGCTGTCCCAGAAGCCATGTATTCGAATATTTTGTTGGGCAGACAACTCATGTTGTTGGGTGTCGGCTCGTATAGAACGACCCCAACCAAGTGCTTTGATAGTTCCTTGCCTAGACTTGTATAGGGGACGGGAGGCTTAACTCTAACGGCACCATTAAGCTCGTGCTTCGTGATGAAGTTCACTATATGAGCTCTATATTGGTTTGAAGAGAAATTCCCCATCAAGGTGACTTCCGGTTCATGATCATCCCTCAGTTCGCTAACTGCACCAAGGAGAACTTCAATCCCTCTATGCGGATGAATGCCCCCACTATAGATTATGCCCGTCCTCTCATCATGCGCGGGCATACGGAAATTCCTCTGCAATGGGTAGTTCTCCAATCTCACTGCTCTTCTCGCCCTTTTTGTGTATCGCTTCCCGACTATGGGTGTTGTGAAGACTACTCCATCGAGTACGGGAATCAGCAGATTCTCAAGGAACGAAAACAACCCCGCTATCGCTGGGCGCAGAGGCCTAGGAATCCATTCCTTGCTCTTGATAGCATTCGGATAGTGCTCATGAACATCGTATATCACCTTTGCTTTCGTGAAAAATCTCAATAGGATACCTACCAGAAGCAACTCGGGATCATGAAAATGATAGAGCTCAGCTCGTTCTCGCAACGCCAGGGAGAAGATCCTCCATCCTCTCAGCCATCTCAGGATACGCCGGCTGGATCTTGCAATTCTTATGACTCTAACTCCATCTACGACCTCATTCATAGTGTGCGGAGCTACCAAACTGACTTCATAGCCACCTTCTACCAAAGATCCCGCCTCTCGGTGGAACACACGGCTATCGAACGGCTGATGAACGCTAGTCAATATGCATACCTTCTTCGCAGGAATCATGCGGATTGGCCTCTACTGGTCAGATCTGCTTGGACAGGGATCCTACACGCAAGAAGAATACCTATGCTGAACCATAGGTACTTGTTGCTATTCAAGTCGCCACTTACCAGGCTGTTTATCGCGGAAAACAACAAGAGCCCCATAATCCCATAGGCGTGCCACCGACTCCTCAGAGAGTTCCGCACGAAGAACTTGGCTTTGAGGTAGACTGTGTGGAACAGGGCTACAGATGCGACGATTCCGATGAGTCCCAGCTCACTCGCAATTTCCAGCACTATGTTGTGGGGATAGGCATTAGTCGCATTCACAACACCAATGAATACAGCGAAGCTTCCTATTCCCTTGCCCCATATCGGCGCCTCTTGAAACATCCGTGCTGCTTCTGCGAATAGCGGCAATCTACCTCCCATCACATTCCTGCCTTCCAAAATCACCTCGATAAAGCGATAATAAGCAGTTGCCGGAAGCAGTTTTAGTGCCATCAAGATCCCCAACACCGCAACGAACAACCCCAGAACAGCACTGTACCTTGAGAATCTAGCCGGGAACCGCAGGGTGAGTACTCCTATCGCAAGGAGTGTAATCACCAAACCCAGTGTGGGCCCTCTTGCCCCTGAGTACAAGAGAGCTCCTCCCGTAACAAGCATAAGGAGTATACCTAGTACCCTTCTACCGGGCTTTTTCCCTCTGTGTTTCTCTGCCAATACGAAGAAGAAGAGCGAGATCAAGAGACCCATCCCGCTTAGTCTCCCCAGCCCGATATAGTCAGCGTTAGCGACTTCGGAAGCCTTCATAAGGACCGCTACGAGAGAAAACGCAGCTGCATGGACCAGGAGATAGGCAATGGCTCGTTCGGAGAAGCTCCTTCTGGATGAACTATGTAGCAAAGGCAGGAGTATTAAGCTGTTGGTGATGATGAAATACCGGCACACCTTATCCAGCCCATTAGATGGCGCTATTGTCCAAAGAAGGGTTGCCAGCATGATTCCCTCTACCACGAAAAGATAGAGGAGGAATCTCACTGTCAATCTGTCCACTCGAGGAGGGCTTGAAGTTAGCAACTGCAGGATTGTCCGGACGTACCCTATCGCGACAGCAAGCAGCGTGAGATCTACAACTTCATATAGGATAGCGGCGTTTCCCCACAGTTTAAAGAAGCCTGCCAGGAGTGCTATTATGTAAGTGAATTCAATGTCGCATACTAACAGGATAAGGCTCACGCTGATGAGTTTGATAGCAATGGGTACCGGGGACAGAATCACGATCCAGAACAAGACGGGAAGCGCAATTTGCAGCTTCTCCTTAATTCCAGTATCGCTATCTATTGACGCCGAAAAGCCATGCGAGAATTGCGATTCCAATTAGCACCCCTGTGGTAAACAGGACAAAAACAGTGGCTCTGGTGTTTCTTCCGAATAGATAGCTTGCTCTTCTGATAGTGAATAGGTATTGCAGCGCCCTGTTCCTGATCATGGGAACTGCATCGTTCTCCTCAAAGAGAGATACTCGCCCCCCGTTGTGTGTTACGCGCAGAAGCCCTTCAGCTGTGGTGAAAGAAAGTTTCTTCTGTCGCATCAAGAAGCCTAGGAACTCGTCCACTCTCCGAATGACTCTCGTTCGGACCCCTTTCAAGTTCCCGTCGCTGTCCCGTGCAATGAAAGAGAAACTATGCAACATGAGGACCACAACTTCGGGCCTTTCTTTCCTCATCATTTCGGCGAAGACCTTCTTAAACTCATATCGAGACACAGCGTCCAGGGCTATGCTGTCGTATCTCTTGATCCCGAGAAGATCAAAACTCTTGAATACCGTAACCGGAACTTCTATGAGATCTCCATAGCATTTGAGGTTGTTGATGGTAAGGGGGGGATCGTTGAGACCACACCAGCGGTTGCGATAGAACATTGAGAAGTCCGCCTTGATCCCAGCGGCACACAGCGCCTGTAACGTGTCATAGTTGGCGCCGTATTTGCCCGCTCGAAATGCAAGAGGATGCTTCTTCCATAGCTTCTCGAATGTTTCAATTGACCGGGTTATGATCTCTAGCTGCTCATTATAGTCGTATTCCCAAAGAAACCGCGGCCCGTTGGTGATGTGATCAGGATGAACATGGAGTTGAAGGTCATGCCCTCTCTCAAGGATTCTCACTCCGACCTGTTTGATTGCTGCCTCTCCCCATGTCCATACTTCCGCAACATCCAGAAAGAAAGTGGCTTTCACGCCCCAACGTTCGCAGATGTCCATGATTCGTGAGATCCCGAACTCCTCGTCTCCGTGCCTGCCGTAGATCCAGTCGTCGACTGGATTGCACCCTCGGTGAGCTTCCACATCCACAGTGACTAGGACGTGCACCTTTACCCCCGCGTCATCTAGACGCACGTCGTAGCTGCTGGCCCAGGGCTCTTAATCGACGAAGCCAGTTTACCACTTTGCGTTCCAAGGCGCTCCCCCCCATTTCACAACTCCGAGGTAGTTCCACTACCTGTCCACCGAAACCCGTCTTGAAGAGATAGATGCCGTGTCCTTTTGTTCCTTGCTTCGCGGATGGCGAAACTCCACCCAGATCGAAGTTGCGATAGCCCCTCATCTTAGCGTCTTTCAAGATGTGCCAGACCGCACACTTCTGACCGGGAATCCTGCGGAGCTCTGGCTCCCCTGCGCGCGCAGCATACATGTATATACAAGTCGCCCCTGCGTAGAGCATTAGAACAGCGGATATCGCTTGACCATCGTAGAACGAGAAGAACAGCCGGGCATGTTCAGAAGGGAACAGAACTCTGGCCATGGCATTGAAGAGTTTCCTCGGCAAAGGGGCTCTTCGTGTTCGCGCGTACGTCCTTGCATACATCTCATAGAATCGCTCCATCCCCTTCTTGGAACTCTGTTCAGCAACAGACACCCCTAGTCGCTGCGCCTTTCTGATCTCGTTCCGGTAGTTCGCGCGGAAGTCGCTGAAGAGCACGCCGTCCGGTCTTGTCAGGTCCAAGAGGACGGTATGCTGGTAGTTCATCCGTGTGCGGGACACACATGCATGTTCAAGCTTCAGGGTTTCGGAGGCCGCGTGATATGGTTCAAGCAGGAGTATTGCACACCGTTGTGCTTTCGCGAATTGTTTCACCCCGATAAGGAACTCATCCCGTATTGAATCGTTACCATAGTCCAAGACTGGACCAAAAGGGATCTGGGCGATACGCCGAAATGCGCCAGGTATCTGCTTGAGGAGTACCTGCGCTCCGGCGAGTATTTGTCCGGATTCGCTGAGCAGAGCGATCCTATATGGCTGCCACCCCTGGACCTTCTTTATCTCTCCCCATTCATACAGCTGGAAGGCATGGCTGAAGTCATGAGATTCCACAAATCGATTCCATCTGTCCTTGTCCTTAATGAGCTCAACGTTCATCTGACCGTCTCTCTTTGTGACGCAATACTTCGGCGATCTTACTTTCCATGTCTGCAACAACACTATCCCAGTCATACTTAAGAGCAAGAGAAATCCTTTCCTGCTTTCTCTCGTCGGAATCTTCCAGTAACGCCTTCTCAATGTTCAAGACGAATTCGGCTGGGGTTTTAGCTAAGTACTGCACCTTCTTAAAGTCTTCGAAGTAATCTAGCTGTGGTAGATAGCTCGAGACTACTGGTTCCCCCATTATTAAGTATTCGAGCAGCTTTGTTCCGATACCGCTTTGAGTCAACGTATTTGCGTGATAGGGTGTTAATGTAACATCTAAATGAGCAAGATACCGTGGGAGTTCGGAATGGGGTTTCCGCCCTAAGAAATGAACGTTGTTGTATCGGCGGATTTCATGGTTTTCAGGGATACCAACCCTTCCTATGAATACAAAAGACCACTCTGGGTGCTTGTCTGCTGCTGCCATAATTAAGTCCCAATTAATCACTTGATCTGTGATATTCGCTGATACCGCTCCAAGACGTGGTTTGGCAATTTGCAACATGTCCTCAGGGACTTCTGGGTTGATTATCCCGCGAAAGGTTTTGACGTCGGCACCATTCGAAAAAAGGAAAACATTTTCAGAATACTTAGATGCGTATTCATAATACTTTCCGTCTATTACGAACACTATGTCAGCTTGAGTCAGCAATTTCTTTATCCAATACCTCTTCCAAAAGAGGTTTAGCTTTCGCAACGGTTTCCAAAAACACCTTCGAAATATGAATGGCGCAAACCATTCTTCCCAAGTATTACACCAATCAGCCACTACCAACTCTTCGTTCAATCTACCGATCACCGGACAGGTCGCTGGCTGAGTAATCCATAGTATGGGTTGCCCAGGTTGCCCAAACTGCGGGTATCGTTTCAATCGTCGCCGCAGATCATATAGGAAGTAGCTGTAGTACAGTTTATTGACAAGCGGGATCCTTGTGAAAGGAAACCAAGAGGCAGGAGGAGTATAGAGGTACAAATTCAGCAATTCCTGACTCTTGCTGATTCCTTCTTTGCGACGGCGCCTCTTGGACTGCAAGTCGGAACGCCAATCATTTCTCTGCAATGAAACGAACCATGAAAACGGGCATTCCACAAAGATAACAGGGCGTGTTTTCGCAAGTCTCTTGCACTCCTGTTGTTCGCGTTGTATGTTTACCTCAAAATCCATGAATGCAAAATAGATAATGTACTCGCCTTCCATGCTATGTTAACCCTTTTCTACTTTTCATGATGAAACCCGTAATTGTCTTGCCTGCAATTACAAATTGCCGCATTGAGCCATACCTCTAGGTACACCACTTTGATTTTACTCTATATCCGGTCGAAATATGGAATATACCATTGCCCGACCAATGCGCGCTTTGCCTCTCTAGACAAAGGTAGCCACATGGCCAAGTGTTGCGGTCTCCAAATAATTCTAACTCTTGGGGCAAGCCATTGGCTTGATTGACTGCCTTGGCGAGCGTTGACATATATCTTGCTGTAGGAATTAGCGAGCGCACACCACAAGTGTTCAAACGTAGCAGTGTGACCTACCAACTCGTATACATAACCGGTCTCCATTGATCTTCCAACCAGTGCATATCCTTGTAGTTCGTCAGTTTCATTAACCATAAAAGCATCAACGGAAGAGGCGGGTAAAGGTACTACCCTGTAGTCCAATTCTGACCTCACAACTCGCTCTGGCACCCACTGTGAGTAGGCAGAATCTATCCACCGAATATGCTTATCAGTTAGAGAGTGGGCGACTACGAGATTGCTACATTGGGGAGACTGGGGCAGCTCTACCTCGCCAAAGACCCCTTCATCCTCAAGAAACCACCCCAAGCGTTGGTAGAAACGCGGTATGGTGGTCCATAAGACAGCGAAGTCAACCCCGGCCTTACTCAGATCGCCTTGTACGGTACGCATTACGAGCGAAGCCAAACCTCGACCACGATATTCCGGCCTCGTGTAAACTATGCCAATCATAGCTCCTTGCCAGAGTTGGCCTTGAGCTATCCAAGCAAACCGCTTGATAGCCGCGGTGGAGCAGATCAGATCATCAACATAAGCCACATAGATGTTATCGAGATTGGTCTCGCAGAATATCTGTGGGAACCGCTGTGCTAACGAGAGGCGACGGTCTTTGCCCGAGATAAAGGCCTCGTCCAGGAGTTCCAGTAGATGGGGAAGCTCTTCCAAACGACAATGTTCTCCACTGACTCCCATATGAAGCTCTCTACCGCCCTTTCCGAATGCAATCGACAATGTACTCCCGGTCTTTTGGGGTCACCCACCACCCAGAGGGGATGCTGACCGCTTGGCTATCAAACTTATCTACACCAGGCAACTCCCGTCGGTCAGCGTTAAAGCAGGAGTAGATATCATTGCGAATATGCAACCGCTGCGAAGCAATGCCGTCTTCCCTTAACTTCCTGATCAGATCATCCCGCTGCTCTACCAACAATGTATGCGTCCAATAGGCTGAAACTGAGTCCGAGCGGCGCTTGAGCAGTCGCACGCCAGGGATATCTTTCAGCGCCTCGTCGTAGAAACGCCCGTTTTCACGATAGCGCTCGACAATCGTTTCTACGTGCTTGAACTGTTCGATGCCAATCGTCGCGGCGATGTTATTCATATAAAAGTTGTAACCAGCTACAGGGATATCGCTCTTGGGATTTAGGTCTCCATTGGGTAATCGAAACGAGGGTTGGTGAATACCATAACGTTTAAGCCATTGTGCGCGATCAGCGTCTTCTTCACTGGCAAAGAACAAGGCCGCACCCTCACCAGTTGTGATGTGTTTTACCGCATGGAAAGAATAGGCGGTGAAATCCGTACCATTGTTACCGAGACGGTTACCCTTGTATTTAGCTCCAAAGCTGTCCGCAGCGTCCTCAACCGTCTTCAGCCCGAGGGCGTGTGCAACATCATTGATCACATCAATATCGGCCACATCGCCCGACCAGTGATAAAGCAGTATTGCTTTTGTCTTGAGTGTGATCAACCCTGGAACCTGGTTAGCATCCATCATACCTGTCAATGGGTCAACATCACACCATACCGGACGGGCAAAAAGGTTGGCGATAGGCATCGTCGTAGCCGTGCAACACATCGGGGAGACAATCACCTCATCGCCAGGCCGCACGTCTGCCATAAACAACGCCAAGGTGATTGCCCCGGAGATATCGCTCATTGCTGTTACATTGGGGTTGCCTACATAAGCACGTAATAGATTCTCAAATTGGCGCACTTGTTCACCGTCAGCAAGGTAGCCACTGGCAAGCACGGGCCTGAGCGCCTCACACACTGTGCCCGGCATATGCACCTCGAAAAGGGGGATTCGTCTGTCCAGCATCTACCTACCAGCCTTTCCGGATAGTCTCCACAATATACTCCCGGTCTTCGTCTGATACCCACCAACCGCAAGGGATGTGTAGCATGCGAGAGTAAAAAGAGTCAAGCCCCGGCAACTCGCAGCGGCTGTCCTCGAAGACTGAATGCCAATCATTGCGTTTATGCACCTGTGAGTTGCCTATGCCATGCTCAGTCAGATAGCGAGAGAAGTCATCGCGGCGTTCTGCCAACACAGTGTAGAACCAGTAGGACGGTTCAGCCTCGGCATCCCACGTACAAAGCTCCAGGCCGGGGATGTTTTGCAAAGCTTTGTCAAAGTACCTGCCATTGTCAATATGGCGCTGAATAACCGACTCAACGTGCTCTAACTGCACCAGCCCAATCGTCGCTGTAACATTGTTCATATGATATTTATAACCTACTGTCTTAACATCCACGCTTGTGCGGGGTGCCTGTCTGTCTATTCCAAACCACCGTATTATTCGCCCGTGGGGCAGATCATCCGGGTTATGGCAGGCCAGCATACCTCCATCTACCGTGGTCATATGCTTGATCGCCTGGAGCGAGAACACCAAATACTCCGAGTGGCTACCTAACATCTGTCCACCGTAACGCGCGCCAAGAGCCTGCGCAGCATCTTCAATCACAGGTAAGCTATGTTTCTCAGCCACTGCACGGATCGCATTGATTGGACCGGGGATACCGCCGTAATGCACTACTATAATCGCCTTAGTCCGCGGTGTAATTCGCTCGGCAACAGAGGCGGCTGAGAGATTGCCATTGCGTGGATCTACATCGGCCCAGACCACATTGGCTCCAGTATAACGGATCGCCATATTGGTTGGTTCGGCTGTCATTGCTGTTGAGATCACATCGTCGCCCGGTTGTACGCCAGCCAGGATCAGCGCCGTGTGTATGGCTGCTGTGCCGGAGTAGAACGAGAGGATGTGCGGCCAACCGATGAAATCTCCAAAACGTTGCTCGAACTCAACGACTGGCGCACCTTCCGAGACCTGCCCGCTGTACAATACCTCCTGCAACCGAGGCATCAGTACCGCTTCAGGGGCTATGAACACTCTGAACAACGGAATATGGATTTTTATATGATTAGAAGTTGGCAAATTCCCCCCCTATCATCTCCATTGCTTCAAACTCTCGATCTGCCTGGGCAATCAACTTCCGGAGCACATCACGCGCAACAACATGATCGAGTGAACTGTACTCCTTATCAAGCGACTTCGGTCGCGCCTTGCTCCACCATGCATGAATCTTATAGTATTCCCCCATGTCTTCCGAACGTTCCATTTCTTCCTCGGATATCAGAATCTCGTTGAATTTCTCGCCTGGCAGGTTCCCAATAATGTCATATTTGAAAGGCTTGCCTGCTTCCTCACACAAGACTTGAGCGATATCTAATACACGCGCCGCTGGAGCCTTCCGCACAAAACTCTCACCACCTTGCATCATTTCAGTAGCATATAATACCAGGTCAATTGCTTCATCAAGTGTAAGCAGAAAGCGCGTCATTCGCTCATCGGTTACCGTTAACCGCTGATTCAGCGCCAGCTGTCGACGAAAGAACGGTACGACAGATCCACGCGAGCGGAGTACATTCCCGTATCGAACACAAGCCAGCTTAGTACCATGGTTAGTGCGGGAGAGATTACCATGAAGCACAATCCGCTCCTGTAAGGCCTTGGTCATTCCCATTACGTTTACAGGCTTCACAGCTTTGTCTGTGCTGATGGTAATGACACGTTCTACACGATGCGCTAGTGCACTCTGCACTACGTTTTGCGCCCCTAAGGTATTCGTACGAATAGCTTCCATGGGGAAGTACTCACAGGTTGGTACCTGCTTCAGGGCGGCAGCTTGAAAGACAATGTTGATGTCATTCATAGCATCATCTACTGTAGATCTGTCGCGAATATCTCCGATCACAAAGGTTAGGTCAGGTCGTTTTCCATAAAAGACACGCATATCATACTGCTTCTTCTCATCGCGGCTCAAGACTCGCACCTCTTTGACCCTCAAGGCCAGAAGACGCCGGACAATGAAATTGCCAAACGAGCCGGTCCCACCAGTTACTAGTACACGCTGCTCAGACCAGTTCAGCATTAATTAACCTCCATATCCTCTTGGACAGCAATGCACACTTCTGTATATTCTAAACTACCTCTTGTTAGCATTCTAGCTATGTTATCCCAATCTTACCGCGAACTGTGCTAATTCTTCACCAAGATATACCCAATTATATCTATCTAATACCAACCCCCGTCTTTTGTCAAGCAGGCCCGCGTCATATCTGGCATCTGCTGCTTCCTCGACAGCCTGCTCAAACTCCTCATAGGACCTAACTTGCCGGATCGCTCCCGGGATCTCGGAAAAGAGTGCGAACCTATTGAAAGTCACTATGGGCAGACCGAAAGCCAGGTATTCCTTTAACTTTAGATCATCCAATTCCTTCAATCGAGTGTTTTCCGGATTGAAAGGGATCAAGCCTACGTCAAATGCTTCCAGGACCAATCCCAGGGCCTGATACGGGACCACCCCCAGATAATTTACATTGGGAAACTTCTCTAAATAACTCCATTTATCTGCGATATTTGCGTCAACTTGCCCGGCAAAGATGAAGGACCATGCTGGGTGATCCTCGACCAGCTTTATCATCATCGGCCAATAAAGTATATCAGTTATCGCCCCGACAAAGCCTATACGCGGATGTGGCAGTTCGTTAAGCTTATCTACCTGTAAGAACCTCTCTCTCGTCATCAATTCAATGCTGACCCCGTTAGGCAGAATGCAGGTCGGTTTCTCAATCCCACCAAGATATTTCTCGATGAAGTATGGCACCACAGATACGATTCCATCCGCCATTTCGATGAGCTTGCGTTGCATGATCTCCAACCTCCTCCGGCTGGCTGGGTCTCGCTGGAAGAGGATCACATCATCTGACATGCAATAAAGCAGTACTGCATCAGGAAATCGCTCTTTAAGCATGTATACAAGAGGCAAGAACCGAGGATGTTCGACAAAGATATATGTCTGATTCTCCCTGGCTATCTCCCTGACGATGTTCCTTAGCAGCGCCACACGGAAGAAAATTCTTCGAAGGACATCGGGTAGCGACTTAGGGGGCAGGGGCCATGGCACTGAGGGAGAGACGATCACACCTCCGCGTAGCCACTCCTTACACTCCGTCGCCTCCTCCGTATCGCGGGATAGGAGTGATTTCAGCTTCCCCGGAAGGGATCGACCCCCGTCAACCCAGATAACCCTGTGTCCTTGGCCAAGCAGGGCCCTGGCTAGATGGTGAGCCCTCCTTGGGACAGCCATTCTAAACTTGGTTTGAGAAAGAAAAATCCAGTTTCTCCTCTCATGTTTCTCAATCATTGGCCCTACCACTCCCCAATAATCTTGTGTGGAAACCGACCTTTTCCCATTTTGCCAAATCCAAAAGCTCTTTTGTGTCTATAATATAGCTAGTTCTCATCAATATTCCGCATTTCTGGGGATCGAAATAGCTAAACTCATCGTGTTCAGCCAATACAACCGCACAATCTGACCCCTTAAACGCCTCCTCCAAACTGCTCGGCTGTACCTCAAACTGCTCCACATGAGGATCATATACTCCTATCTTATAGCCAGCCTCTTGCAGAAGCCTGACCAGAGTTACAGCAGGGCTCTCCCGTGTATCATCAATATTGCCCTTGTAGGCGACTCCCAGGATTGTAACCTTGGGCTCCTTGATCCCTTTGGTAACCTCTTTTATAAGCTCGAACACGTGTTTTGGCTGCTGGTCATTAATCTCCCGGCTTGTACGAATAAGCCTCGCCTTATCAGGGAACCTCTCCACGATGAACCAGGGATCCACTGGCAGGCAATGGCCGCCAACCCCTGGCCCTGGCTTGTGCAGGTTCACTCGGGGATGCTTATTCGCTAGCTCAATGACCTCCCAAGCGCTTATGCCAAGCTTCTCGCAGATGATGGCGAGTTCATTAGCCAACGCGATGTTTACATCACGATAGGTGTTTTCTATAAGTTTTACCATCTCTGCTGTTGTAACATCGGTTAGATAGATTTTGCCTTCGACGAACGCACTGTATAGCTCCCTGGCTTTTTCCGCAGACTTCGGATTGATCCCCCCTATGATGCGATCATTCTCGACAAGCTCCTTAAGGATTCTCCCTGGGAGGACTCTCTCCGGGCAATGGGCTACGTAAAGCTCCTCGCCGATCTTCAAGCCTGAGCTTGCTAGCATAGGGACGAGCAGTTCTTCAGTTGTACCAGGGGGTGAAGTGGACTCCAAGACAACAAGGTTGCCAGCTCTGAGTAGAGGAGCAATGCTTGAGGCTGCCGATTCTACAAAGCTCATGTCCGCTGTCTTTTTGTTGGTTACTGGCGTGGGAACAGCGATGATAAAAGCATCAGCCTCTTCGGGTTCCAATCGTGGCAACAGGTTACCCGACCCGATGGCGGCTTCAACCATGGTCCTCAAGCCTGGCTCCTTTATGTGCGGCTCGCCATTCTTAACTTTGGTGATGACTTTCTCATTTACATCGACGCCAATGACCTTAAAGCCGTGAATAGCGAGAACACTAGCTGTAGGAAGTCCTATATAGCCAAGGCCTAATACGCAGATCTCATCCATTGGTCTCCCTCCTGATCTCGAAGATGACCGTTCCGCCATTGGTGAACTCATATGGATCGAGGCATTGCACATAAGCTTTCTCCCCGTTTCCTAAGTCAAGCTCTTTGGGCGGGATCCCTCGGCTCAAGGCAACATAATAGGGCATGATCGAGGCCAGGGAATGCATGCAGATGGGTTGGCCCGTATCTGTCTTCAGGATATACCCCTTTGCAATGGTGAATGCATCGCCCTTTTTATAGATCGGACAATGGCCTCTTACCTCGATGACCCTCACTTGCAGATCACACATTCAGAGTGCCCCCATCAGTATCTTGACGATCCTTCCTGCCGCATGGCCGTCACTATATGGGTTAGGTGCCTGGGCCATTCTGCGATATTCGCCACCATCATTTAGCAATCTGAGCGTCTCCTGAACGATGGAGTCCAGAGAAGTACCTACCAGTTTTGCCGCTCCTACTTCAATGACCTCTGGCCTCTCGGTGACATTTCGCATCACCAATACTGGCTTGTCCAAGGCAGGGGCCTCTTCTTGGATCCCTCCTGAATCTGTCAGAATCAGATAGGCCTTGTCCATCAGTTGGATAAATGAAACGTAGTCCAGGGCCTTGATCAGATGAACCCGCTTAAGGCCTCCCAAGATTCGGTTCACCGGCTCCTGAACGTTAGGGTTAAGATGGACTGGATAGACAATCTCCACCTCATCGTTTGACTCAGCGATCTGTCGCAAAGCCTGGCATATGTTCTCAAGACCTTCTCCAAAGCTCTCCCTGCGATGTCCGGTCACCAGAATGAGTCGAGAGTCGTCAGACGATACTCCAAAGTCGGTTTAAACCATCTGGCCGTTGGCTCGAGACTCTTGGCTTAGGACTAAAAAGAGGGCATCGATGACCGTGTTCCCAGTGACGGAGATGGTCTTCTCTTCGATCCCTTCCTTTAGCAGATGTTCTTTGGCAGTTCCCGTGGGGGCAAAGTGGAAATCGGCTAGGTGACCAACAAGCCTTCTGTTTATCTCCTCGGGAAAGGGATTGTATTTATTGCCTGAACGTAAACCAGCCTCGACATGACCAATTTTTATCTTTAGATAGAAGGCCGCCAAACTAGCAGCAAAAGCAGTGGTAGTGTCACCCTGCACCAGGACAACATCCGGCTGCACTATCTCTAAAACCTCCCTGAGCCTTAACAAGGCTTTGGAGGTTACATCAAACAACGTTTGATTTTGCTCCATGATATCCAGGTCGTCATCTGGCTTCATGTCGAAAAGATCCAAGAACGGGTCAAGCATCTTCCGATGCTGCGCAGTGACGCACACTCGGGATGTAATTTCTGGATACCGCTCCAATTCCTTGATCACCGGGGCAAGTTTGATCGCCTCCGGTCGAGTGCCAAATATTGTTACTACTTTTATCATGGTCAACTCCTTCCTTTTGAGTACTTCAGAAAGAGCTCCCTCCCGACCACTCGCAATAGCGGAACCTCAGTCATTTGATACTTTACAACAGCACTCTTGCCTTCGCCTTAGCCCATTGGCCAAGGGCTAGCCCTGTCCGGCGGTATAGCGTCCAGTCACCGCACTGAGGCACGAGAACCTTTGTCCAAGAGTTGCCAGAGAAGGCGGCAGTGGAGAATTAAAACATGTTGACAGAGCCGAGCTCATAGCCGGTAAAGCTATGGGGCAAATCACGCCCGCAACCTCCTAATGGCTGATCTTCCTAACCTTAGAGGTTTCGTGACTCGTCTCAATTGCTTGTATTGCCACTGGCCGTTTGGATAGTCCAGATGAGACCGTACCGGGAGGTTCATGATTCTACTAAATTCTTCCTCAGACAAGCCTAGCTTGCTAAGAACATACTCTGTTTCCTCTTGAAGTTCTTTAGGCTCGTATAGTGCTTTGTTGAGCTCTTGTAGCGCTTCCCACCGCGTTATTTGCCCCGAACATATCAACGTCGATAAATGGGCTTTTCTTTTGTCGACATTGAACTTTTGAGGCAAGACAAATTTCTGATAAAACCTAGTGAAAATTGACTCACAATGTTTCCCGCCGTAGTTTCTCCAGTCGAACTCCCGTTCAAGTGTTTTAATGCCTTCTTGCTTGTTGTAGCGAACATAATTAAGGATATTGATTTGATGAATGTTTCGGATACGCCGCGTTATTACCTCTCTAAACAAGCCATGTATTGGAAATGTACTTATCCTTTTCTGGCCAAATCTGTCGTGTATTGCCTTGATATTCTTGATATCCCCTTTGTCATACCGCCATGCTTTTGGCAGAATGCCTTCTGAAACAAGGTTCTCACCGCCTAATATATACTTTATTCTCTTCTCCTTAGCAACGTTAAAGAGTGTTGCTTTAATGGCATGATCGGTAAGCATCTCAATATCAATTACAGATGCCTTCAAGAAAGACAATTGTAGGTCCCTGAACTCCTCCCAATTGGTCCGATAAGTATACAAATGTAAATCCAGTTTCTCAACAATGTTTTCAATGTTCCTAATGGCAACTTCTGTATCCCATCCATTGTCAAGATGCACGGCCAAGGGCCGCAATCCCAGTCTTTTGGCATGATAAGCAACAAAGGAGCTATCTACTCCCCCGCTAAGGCCGAGAATACAATCGTATTCCTTAGCTTTTCCATGTTTCTTGATCTCGCCAGCAATCTGCTGGAGCCTTGCCTCTCCCTCTTTCCCGGAAAACAGGAGGTTAGCAGCGCATGAGTAATACTGTTTGCAATGGTTGCAAATACCGTCCGAATCAAATTCAATATCGGGATCGGTCGTATCCATAACGCATCTAGTACAGATTTGGAATGCCTTTCTACACATGACCATCTCCTTTAACTCAGATAATCTCCCCCATTTTGTGTAGTACCTACAGTGAGAGGGCACAGTCCCTAGCGTCGATTTCCACGCTCACTGAACTCAGCTAACATCGGTCAAAATCCTAGTGAGCCGTTTGCTTCCTAGCCAGGGCACAAGGATGTGACAGGCGGCTGGGTATGATACCAAGATCATCCAACTTTGCCATTCCCTTATCAAATGCACCTGCTCCCAGTAAGATCAGCTTGTCGGCCTGTTCGATCACTACCGCTTCTGAGGACACTACTGCCTCAACACCCACCTTCTTGAGCATATTGGCAATGGATCCCAGGTTTCCCATGCCGCAGTTAATGATGATGATCATCAAATTGGTGATTCCTTGTTAATCCGGATTGAAACAAGAGTAGGTTATCCCTGCTGCTTGTCAAGGTAAAGGGGACATTCCTTCACTCGAGTCGTATTTCTCTACCAGTTCTGATTAGCTGATAAATCGGCATAAAGTCGGTGTAATAACAGGAAGATGGCTTCAGTAGTGAAGGTAGCGAAATCTTCTCTAGAGGGCTATTGAGTGGAATTGTCCCGGACACCTTACCCCTGTGGCTCTGAACTAGAGACATGAAACCAGGAATGTAGCTCAACACGCGGTTCAAGACACTCTTGATATTGGTCTTGGTGTGGCCGGCGTTGTATTGGACATGGTTGTAGTGTGATTGCAGCCTGACGAGAATATACGGAAATAGCTCCTTATCAACCATCTCGTAGGCATCTTTCATGGCCAGATCGTCTTTCTGAGCGATTGCTTCAGCAATATCACATCGAATTGCCTGAATAGTTCTGGACCATTCAGGATGAATCATCAGAGAGTAATAGTCGGCTTCAAAAAAACGACCTGGATTGTCTTGCCAAACAGCAGTCAGACAATCTAGCCCTTTCACCTTACCTAGAATAGCTGATAAGCTACATGGATATACTTCACTGCCTAAGTCACGTAATAATAAAGCAACCGCATCTCGGTACATTCTGCGCCATGTATCTGTCCGATGGACAGAGTACTGAGTTGATGTACCATGTCGCATCCACCCAGCCCATCTTTGGTACACTTTCTCATACTCAAGTACGGGTTGTGGGCGATGATATGCACGGGTTATTTTGCCAAAAGCACCACTAGATTCAAGTACCACTGCGATGCGAACTCCGTGAACAGCGCTGTATTCAGTATGATCGTCCAGAAATGCTATGCATTGTTTCAGTCCGTTGGGTATCAAGAAATCATCGTCGCCAGAATACACAGCATACGGTGTCGGCGTTGATTCGACAAGTTCCTTCATACATAAAGCGTCATTCGTATAAGGTGGATTGGGGAGATACCGATAAATGATTTCAAGTTCTCCCTTAAGGGCTTGGATCGCCCGCTTAATCCTTTCCGAGTGTTGGGCATTACTCGAGTCCCCAATGCAGATATATCCATCGAATCCGACCCGGCTGTAATAGTACAATGCTCGAAGCAAAAAGTCAGATCGGTTCAATGTGGGAATCAATATGCTAATCACCTATATCTCCTCCGGGCAACAATGATTAGGAGACTATACTACGCGTATTTCCTCACGAGCTTGTAGGACGCCATATCCCGGATGTGCTGCGTGGTCTCAGGACCGAACTTCCGGGTGATCATGTCCAGATACTTGGGACTATTGAAGTAGACCTGGAAGGCATGGTCTCGGAAGCGTAGTACCTCCGGTGCTGACAGGTACCTCGTCGGTAGGGGTAGTGTGTCCACGGCATGCTGGGAATAGCCGCTCCACTTCTCGGGCAGCGGCCAACTGTCATTAACGGCAATGTTAAACAACTGGGAGCCGGGATAGGCCATTGTACAGTAGAAGTTAGCATACTCCGTGTTGAGGTCGAGAGCGAGGTCAAGGGTTGCCTGTATGGTTTCCAGGTCATCCTCAGGCAGGCCAAAGATGTAATTCCCAATCACATTGATACCTGCAGTTCTGGCAGCCTCGATCGCTCTGTACACCTCATCCTGGTTGAACCCCTTCTGTGCGTCGTCCCGGACACGCTCGCTTGCGGCTTCGATACCAAAAGCAAGCCAGTTGACCCCAGCTCGCTTCAGCTTGTCCAGCATTCCCTCTCTCACGGTGTCCACCCGGGCGTAGGCCCAGATATTGAGGTCGTACTTCCGCTCGATGATCAGGTCGCAGATCCCAATCACATGCTTGGGGTTAAGGACGAATATCTCGTCCGCGATCTTGATGTTCCTAATGCCATATTCACTTACAAGTCTGTCTATCTGTGTGATGACCGATTGCGGACTCCAGAGACGGTAACTGTTCACGCTCTCTTTGTAGCCTAATTCCTTCTCGCCGCTCTTAAACGGTGCTTGGATGCAGCAGAAACTGCAGTGGTAGGGACAACCCAGCGTTGTATAGAGAGACGCATAGGGCTGGCGTTTCAGATCCCCGAAGCAGTGCCAATTGTGGGCCCTGTACTTCTCCATGGGCAGGAGGTCCCATGCCATCTCTGGCATCTCCCGATCCAAATCTTGTACTAGAGGAGCAGGGGGATTCTCCCTGATGGTCTCGCCGTCCCTGTGCCAAAGACCACGTACTTTGCTGAAATCGGGCTGATCCGACTTGAGGGCTTGAAGAAGATCTAAGATCGTGTAGGGACCCTCCCCTCCGCAGACGAAGTCGGCGTCTTCCTCTTGGAGCGTGCGCTCAGGCAACGCGGCGACGTGGCCGCCCACCAGAAGCGTCTTGAGGTAAGGAGCCTTCTGTTTCACCGCAGTGCAAATCACACTCGCGGCGGGCATGTTCTGGGTTGACGCGGAAGGCTGGTGGCCATAGACAACTACCGCCGTCAGCATCGGATTCATCTCAGCGATCTGCTCTGCTGTTTCCTCCGGGTTCAATTCATCTGCACTAGCGTCGATAATCTTAACAGAAAAACTCTTATTTCGAATAAAGGTAGCTATCAAACCAGCCCAAACAGGTGACTCAATTGCACTCATACTAGAGCTCAGCGATTGGTAAATTTCCTTCCGATTTCCTGGATTTACCAACACTAAATCTAGCTGTTTCCTGCTATTCATATCTCATATCTCCTCTTCCCTATCTATCACCCAGATTCATTTACTAGGTAGTTCGCTCAGAGTAGAACACAGTTTTAGTATTTTCTCCTTTTCCAATTCGAGATAATTCCCAATATATAAGCCGTAGAAATGGATGTGATTTACGTTCGGATATTTCTTGTACTCCTCCTCGCCAACGATCGCCTTCAAATACGGTTGGCGGAGTTGATTGCCTCCGCCCGAGGTGCCGCGCCGAAACTCAACGCCATGCTCACGAAGTACCTGCGTGACGTTTTCATAAAGTATCTGGTTGGGCTCTTTGAGAACCAAGGTAAAGGCATAGTTGCAACTCCCAGTCGTTTCAAAATCGGTAAAATATTTGTCGGGATCCAGGTTGCTCAGGAACAGTTTCACATTCTCGGTTCTGATCTTGTTGTTTGCATCCAGCCGCTTGAGTTGCGAGCGTCCGATTACTGCGTTAATCTCGGTTGACCGCACGTTGTATGCTGGGAAAGCGAAGATGAAGTCAGGATTCAGGTCGGGATATTTTTCATAATACGATTGCTTCAAGTCCTCAGACTGCGCTTCCCGAACCATACCATGGGCGCGCAGCATCCGGAGCATCTCGTAAAGTTGTGGATCGTTTGTTGAGATCATCCCACCTTCGATAGTGCTCATATGGTGGGCATAGTAAAACGAGAAGTTGGATATCAACCCAAACGTCCCCAGTTTCCGACCCTGAAAAGTTGCCCCGTGGGACTCGCAGACATCTTCAATCAGCGGAATATTCCGTAGCTCCAACTCATCCAATAGAGGCTGGGTCAGAGCATTGTAGCCCAGCACATGGGTCAAAAACACAGCCTTGGTCTCCGGGGTGATTTTCTCGATCACCTGGTCAGTATCCATTCCAAGTGTTCGAGGGTTGATATCAACAAAGACAGGCCTAAAACCACATTGGATCACGGAGGCGATATCCGAAACCCAGGTCAACGTCGGCACAATGACTTCGCCCGGGCCACAAGTATACTTGAGTGCAGACATGGTTAGCAGGTTGGCTGCCGAACCGGAGTTTACAAACACACTATATTGTACACCTAGCCATTCAGACCATTCCTTTTCAAATTCTTGAACCCGTGTAGATTGAGTCAGGATGGGATCATCCTGTTTGAGAAACTCAATGACTGCATCAAGGTCAGCTCTGGTGATGTTGTTTCTCATCAAAGGCCAATCGAGATTTTTCTCAGAAACTGTGAATTTATCTCCTATCATTAGAATGGACCCTTAAACTCAATTTCTCGCAAGTCTTCTCGTTCCTCGGGCAGCCAGCCGTCGGCGCCACCATTTACCAAATCGTACGCTGCAGCGGCAATCGTACGGGCATTCGGGTAAAAAAGATCCTCTAGAACGGGAGTGGGAGGACAGGTAACCGGCGCAAACCCCATACGGCGGACATGCACCTCGTGCACCCCCTGTAGACGCTCCGTCACGCATGTGATAATTTCTGCACTGGCACCGCACGTTGTCCAGCCATTGTCCACCGCACATAACCGGCCGGTTTTGCGCACCGATTCGACGATAGTATCAATATCCAGCGGACTTAGCCAGATTGGGTCAATCACCTCGGCCTGAATACCGACATCCGCCAGGTAACGCTGAGCACGCAGGCACTCTAACTGCATGTAGGAAATACCAACTAGAGTAACATCGCTGCCCTTAGCTGTGATACGTGCCTTACCTGCTGGTACCGTGTAAGGTTGCTCCGGCACTGGCCCCTTTTTAAAATGCAGGAGACGGTGCTCGACGTACATGACAGGATTATCGTCACGAATAGCCTGAATCAAGCAACCTTTGGCGTCGTAAGGGGTCGTTGGAGCGACAACTTTAAGACCGGGTACATGCATAAAGAAAGAGTACAGCCCTTGTGAGTGCTGTGCACCCTGTCCCCAGCTCTTGCCAATCATAGAGCGGACGACGATAGGGACGTGTACCTGGCCACCGTACATATAGCGGCCTTTGGCCGCAACGTTGATCAATTGGTTCATAGCCAACATCAAGAAATCCATGCGGATGTGAACATGAATCGGTCGCAGGCCGGCAAGCGACATGCCAATCGCCACCCCCGTCATGGCATCTTCTGATAATGGAGTACAAAACACACGCTCCGGACCATATTTCTCGACCAAGCCACGGGTAGTACCCTGAATGGCTTTGGGATCATCTACATCCAAACCAAACTCAATGACCGACTCATCCCTCTCCATTTCCTGGTCGGTAGCCTCGCGTATGGCCTCTACGTAGGAAACATTACGCTCCATGACCTCAGGACTCCTTGAAAACATCAGTGTATAGTTCGGAAGCATTAGGGAATGGGCTTTCTTCCGCAAAGGCAAACGCTTCCTGAATTTCAGCCTCTACTTCCTGTTCAATTCTCTGACGTTGTTCGGTTTCAAGCATTCCCCCTATGCGCTTTACTTGATCGTTTTTCATCCACGGCTCAGCCTCTTCCCTGGTTCGATAACCTAGATGATAGTCCTCATTAGGGCCAACATGTTCTTTCCAGCGGTAGGTAAGGCACTCGAAGAAAAATGGTCCGGGCTGCCCGGCACGCAGCGCCTGGACGGCTGCACTGACTCGTTCATGGATGTGAAGAGTATCGCCATCCTCAATTCGCTCCGCCAGCATACCATACGCTCGGGCTCGTTCCCAGATATTGGTGTTTCGCTGCCGACGTGCTTGATGAGTATGGATTGCGTAGAAGTTATTCTCACACACAAAGATAATGGGCAGACGCTTAAGTGCGGCAAAGTTTAGACTTTCATGAAAGACTCCCTCGTCCACGCCTCCATCACCGAAGAAGCTGACAACGATTGAGTCTTTGTCTTGAAACTTTAGGGCATACGCATATCCTACAGCGTTAGCAATGGTAGTGCCTACCACAGCCGAGGCGCCCATCACCCCATGCTCAACATCCACCAGGTGCATAGAGCCACCTTTACCCTTGGCGCAGCCTGTGGCCTTTCCGTACAATTCGGCGATCATTTTCTTGAGGTCCCCGCCTTTAGCTAGGTAATAGGAATGGCTACGGTAGGTACCGAAAACAACATCATCAGACCGTAAGGCTTCGCAAACCCCTACAGAAATCGCTTCCTGGCCAATGGACAGATGTATAGGACTCTTGATTTCATCTGTCGGATAAATCCTGGCGATTTCTTCCTCTATACGCCGAATCCTGTACAGTGAGCGGTAGAGTTTATCATACATCAATAACTGTCTCCTATTCTTGTTGTGCCCAAGAACCAATCGTAAGTTGCCGATAGGGCGGACCGGAAGGGGGTCTTCGACCGCCAAGCCATCCTTTTCAGCTTGCTCGAATCCAGAACCTTCAATGGCATGCCGTCTGGTTTGGTCGTGTCGAAGTGCAATTTGCCCGAGTAGCCGACTACTTCTTTGATTAACTCCGCGAGTTCCTTAATGGACAGATCTGATCCGCTTCCGATGTTAATCGGTTCTGTATCGTCGTATTCGCGCATGATGAAGATACAAGCGTCTGCCAACTCGTCGGCGAAGATGAACTCCCGTCGCGGGGTGCCGGTTCCCCAGATGTCAACCGACTCCAAGTCGAGATCTTTCGCTTCGTGTATTTTTCGGATGAGCGCAGCGATCACGTGCGAGTTCTCCGGGCTGAAATCGTCGCCAGGGCCGAAGGTGTTGGCCGGTATCCCGACGATGAACTTCACCCCGTACTGCTGACGATACGCCTGACACAACTCGATCCCGGCAATCTTGGCCACAGCGTAGGCTTTGTTGGTGGGTTCAAGCGGGCCGGTCAGCAGCGACTCCACACGCATTGGCTGCGGACAGTGCTTCGGATAGCTGCACGAACTTGCCAGGTAGAGCAGCTTCTTCACCCCGTAGCGATAGGTGCTGTGAATGACATGGCATTGCACCAGCAGATTGTCGAGCATGAGCTCAGCCGGATATTTCTGGTTAGCTCTGATGCCCCCCGACTTTCCCGCCGCTAGAAACACATAGTCGGGAACAGTTCGGGCGAAGAAGGCATCTACCTGGAATGCATCGGTCAGCTCGGGCTCTTCTCCCCGCCTGCCGACGATATTCACATATCCCTGCCGTTCCAGCTCACGCAGTATAGCCGCTCCGATGAGCGTTTGTCCTCCTGCAACATAGATTCTTGCCTGCTTTTCCATATCTTTCTCCTACATCGAGTCATGGGTAAGTTCCTGGAAAGCGTGGACCGACTGATTGGCGCGAGTCCTCTCTTCGGCAGAGTAGTCTTTTTCTGCATTGAAGAAGATGATCTGACTCCCAGAGTATTCAAACTCGAACGGCACATAGATCAGCTTGCTGAGTTTCTCCCTAACCTTTCTTTGCTTGGGAGGAGGAACAAAGAGTAACATGAATCCGCCACCGCCAGCTCCTGTTATTTTGCCGCCGATAGCTCCAGTCGACAAGGCCTGATTGTAAATCTCGTCTACATAGGAATTGGAAACCTGCGAGCTTAGGCTACGTTTGGTTTGCCAGGCTTCATGTAGCAGTTTGCCAAAGCAACTAATATTCTGTTCACTATTCAGAACGGAAATGCCTTCGTTTACTATGTCGCTCATCATACGCAGCTGTTGTTCTCTGCTCTCAATATCATTGACATAGCTTTCAGCCACATCTGACGCCGTGCGCTTGATTCCTGTGTAGAACAACATCAAATGAGCGTTCAGTTCCTCGATCCTCTCCTGTGCAAGGGTCATCGGCCTGACAGAAATTTCGCCACTCGGAAGAAAAGTGATATGGTTAAAGCCACCATAAGCACCCAATACCTGATCCTGTGACCCCACCGTTTCTTTCAGAAGTTCCTGTTCGATGAAAATGCTCTCCATAGCTAGTTCCCGCTTGCTTGGCATGTGGCCTTTGAGAGCATACAGGGCGTGCAAGAGACCTACTGTAAAAGAGGAACTCGACCCCATTCCACTCCGGGCCGGTAGATCGCCATCATGATGGATCTCAACGCCACGATCTACATTCAAATAGCGTAAGACCTCCCGAACGGCCGGATGTGCGATTTCGCTAATAGTCTGGCAATCCTCGATCTTGGAGTAGACCACACGGAACCTGTGCTCGAAGAATGGCGGGAGGTAGCGGCACGTAAGATAGCAGTATTTGTCGATCGTGGTGGCCAGCACCGCACCCCCATGTTTACGATACCATGCCGGATAATCTGTCCCTCCACCAAAGAAAGAAATCCGAAACGGGGTTCTGCTGATGATCATGAATTCTCGTCCCCCTGTCTGTCTCTTTCACCAAACAGGTAGCGCTCGACTAGGCTGCACAATATGTGCTCAATCGCAAGATGAGCCTCTTGAATGTACTGTGTATTTGCGCTCGGAACTGAAATGGCGACGTTCGCCATCCCCGCCAAGCGACCGCCGCTGCCCGTGAGAACAAGCGTGTGCATATTTGCCGCTCGGGCTGCTTCCACGGCGCGGATCACATTTGAGGAGTTGCCACTGGTACTAATGCCAATTAAGACATCTCCAGGATTCCCAAGAGTCTGCACCTGTCGCGCGAACACACCTTCGAAACCAAAATCATTGGCAAAAGCGGTCAGGAAGGACGTGTCGGTAGTCAAGGCGATGGCCGGCAGGCCGGGGCGGTCGAAATCCATTGTCAAACGGCTGACGAATTCCGCCGCCATATGTTGACAGTCGGCTGCACTGCCACCATTCCCGCACAATAGCACGTTTCCACCCGACCGGAAGACCTCTGCGATTAGATCAGCCGCGGCGAGGATCGAGTCTACGCACTTCTCAGCAATCTGATGTTTGATCTCTGCGCTTTCGAGCAAGTGCGCCCGCACCTTCTCTAGATAATCAACGTCTAGCTTCATCTGTCATAGTCCTTTCCTCTGCGGCAAGTAGGTGCTGGATGATGTGCGCTGCCTCCTCCACACCGTCCACTACGTAGTCAGGGGTAACCACAGCATTGGCAGCCACCTGGGCGCCGTAGCCAGTGCGCACCAGGAACGTGGTTGCTCCAACCGATCGCCCCAACTCGATATCACACACCTTGTCGCCGATCACGAAGCAAGCCTGTGAATCAAAGTTCAACTCTTGCGCTGCCAATTTCAGTAGACCTGGCCTGGGCTTGCGACATTGGCAATTATCCTCTGGTGTGTGAGGGCAGAGATAAATACCGTCCAGATAAACCCCCTCCGCTTCAAGAAGCTCACGCAGCCGCTGATGAATGAGATCAAGACGTGCCTTGTCAAAGAATCCTCGACCGACAGCGGACTGATTGGTGATCACGATCAAGCCAACCCCCATCTCGTTCAGTTGGCGCAGGCCACTTGCCGCTCCAGGAATCAATTCAACCTGACAAGGATCCGAGAGATACTGACGCTCTACGATGATCGTGCCATCGCGATCCAGCACCACGAAACGTCGCCGCGTCATATCAGCACATCCAAAGCGAAAACGTAAACATTAAGCTGTAAGCCTCGGACCAGAACCAAAGAACTGACGGCTGATGACTGACCGCTTGCTCCACTGGAACACAGCGCCCTGCTGATGATGGGCTCACCGGTATACCTCGGCCCTCAGCACCCCGATGTAAGGCAACGTGCGGTGGCGGTCAGCGTAGTCCAGGCCATAGCCCACCACCCACACATCGGGAATCTCGAAGCCCAGGTAGTTGATGTGGACCTCGACCTTGCGCTGGTCGGCTTTGCTGAGCAACGCGCAACTGCGCAGTGAGGCCATCCGGCGCGACTCTAGGGTGTGGTACAGGTAGTCCAACGTCAACCCCGTATCCACGATGTCCTCGACGATAAGCACGTGTCTCCCGGCGATGGACTGGCGCAGGTCCATGACGATGCGGACCGCTCCGCTAGCCTCAACACCCGGCCCGTAGGTGCTCAAGGCCATGAAATCAACCACATGCGGCACGTGCAGCCGGCGGGTCAGGTCGGCCATGAAGATAAAAGCACCTTTTAAGATACCTACCAGGAGTAACTCGTCGACGTCAGCGTAGTCAGCGTCGACCTGGGTTGCCAGTTCGTCTATGCGACGCTGAATTGTCTCCGCGTCGATCAGGATACGCTCGATATCTGTATGGAGTTTCATACTGGCTTCTAGCACGGTAGATCAGCTCCATTCCGTTGCCATACCTGTTCACTACTCCTACTGGCTGGACTATCGTCCAATAGCTCCTGGCAACCCATTATCCTCAACTTTGCACATCTGGCAACAGCTTTTCGATCGCTGCATGCACAACAGGAACGGTCACGAAAAACGCTATCGTTTCGTTCGAAATTCGCTGGAGATTTCCGCCACTTGAACGAAAAACCGCTCTGCTACATTATAAGCTTCAGGTGTGCCAATATCCAAAAACCGCCCTTCGCTTCGGTAGCCGTAGATCCCTCGGCCGACCCAGGTGGGAAACACATCTCGTTCCAGGGACACAGACCGACCTGTGGGAATGGTTCGCAGAAAATCTTGCTTAAGTAAGTAGATGCCAGCGTTGATGACACCGGGACCGCTGGCTTCACCTTTCTCCAAGAAACTCCGCACTCGCCCGTCGGGCTCCAACTGCACACTCCCATAGCGCGTTGTGTCAGACACCTCCGTCACGAGGAGCGTTGCCATCACGCTGTGTGCACAATGCCATGCCCAAAATGCTCTCGAGTTTGCATCACAGAAGGAGTCCCCATTCATAACTAGAACTGAATCCGATTTGAAAAGAGGCAAAGCCAACCGAAGAGCGCCAGCCGTGCCCAGTGGAGATGGCTCCTGGGAATAATCCAAACTTATACTACCATATGTATCACCAAACGCAGCCCACACTTGCTCGCCCAGGTATCCTGTACACAATACAACGTATCTGACGCCAGCAGCGGCTAACTGATCCAACAGGTACGCCAGGAATGGTCGTCCTCGAACCTCGGCCAACACCTTCGGCCGATCGGCCACCACAGAACGCAGCCGAGTCCCCAGGCCACCAGCCAGGATAGCCGCAGTCACGCTTGCCAGATCTTGCACTACTGTAAGCTCCTCAAATGTTCACCACAAAGGTCACGGAGTTTTCTCTCCGTGTTCTCCATGGTGCAAAATGCGATTAAAGGACAAAGCGCTTGATGCCATCTTTAAGAACAGGCACGTTAAAGTTGACAAGCAACCCCACCTTCACCCCTGCCAGTCTAAGGTAGGTCAGCATTTGCGCCTCATGAATAGCAGCCAGCGCCTCGACGGATTTAATTTCCAGGACAACACGGTCCTTTACTAACAAGTCAAGTCGATAGCCACAATCAAGCCTTACCCCCTTATACTCCAACGGCAGGGGCTTCTGACGCTCAAAGGCAATGCCTTGCAACTCCAACTCCCGACACAAGCACTCCTCGTAGGTGGACTCCAGCAATCCGGGGCCAACCTGTTTATGGACTTCAATCGCTGCGCCAATAATCGCTCCTGTCAATTCCTCTTCATAAAGCTTTCTCTTCGATTTCATCAAACTAGCCCTTCTACCCTTCTCGGTATTCTCCGTGTCTCCGTGGTGAGAAGGGACGCAACTACGTTTCATCAAACATTCTTGAATGGAGCCCGGCCCATCATTCGGTACCCTTTCAGCAATTCCTTGATCCCCTCGTCGAGCGAGCGCCGGGCCTCAAAGCCCGCTTCCCGCAATCTCTGGTTGGAAACGATGTAATTACGCTTGTCGGGGTCGCTTCCTATCTCAGAGAAATGGATGTAAAAGTCTGGCACGTACTCCTTGATCTTCAGTGCCAGTTCCTCCTTAGACAAATTAGCCTCGTCTAGCCCCACGTTGTAGGCTCGCCCCACCATCCGCTCGGCATTCTCGATACAATGCAGAAAACAATCGGCCACGTCCCGGATGTGGACGTAGTTGCGCTTGAAGTCCTTCTCATAGATCACGATGTATCCATCGATGACCGCTGCATACGTGAAGTGATTCACCAGCAGATCCAGCCGCATACGAGGGGACATACCGAACACCGTGGCCAAGCGCAGGGTAATAGTGTTGGGACTATCCAACAGCTCCATCTCGGCTTCCACCTTGGTCTGCCCATAGAGGGAGATCAGCTCCAACGGCGACTCCTCGGTGCAATAAGCCTCACCGGATGTGGTGCCGTAGCCGCTGTTGGTGTTGGGGAAGATGACCAACTGGCTAGGGCTGCGCAGGCGGTTGAGCAAACATATTGCTTCCAGGTTGACCGATCGTGCCCGCCATGGATCTCGATCGCAGGCTGGTGCTCCCACGATCGCTGCGAAGGGAATCAGTACGTCGGCCTCCTTCACAAGCTGATGCATCAAGTCTTCATCGCGCAC
Organism: uncultured Ignavibacteria bacterium; assembly: GCA_964403165.1. Lineage (GTDB taxonomy): Bacteria > Zixibacteria > MSB-5A5 > MSB-5A5 > SM1-73 > SM23-73-3. The sequence continues at coordinate 8,224 of CAYOFL010000025.1, read as the reverse complement.
ATCGCCGAACACAAACTCAAAGCGCGGGTTGGCACAGAGGTGAAATAAGCCATACTGCCCATACATCAGGTTATCAACCACAGTGACCTGGTATCCAGCGTTGAGCAGATGCTCACATAATATCGAACCCAGATAACCTGCGCCACCTGTAACAAGCAGATGTGTGTTCATCCGTTATCCTCCTAGAAATGACTAGGGAGTGAATCACATCTTACACATAATCCACAAGGCGCACGCCGCAGTTGCGCCGTCACCCGGCAAATCCTGTAAGTCGGGAACTCGCTAACGATGACCTCAATGGCAGCCCGCAGCTTCTCCCTCATCTCCTTTCTCCGTCGCATGGTAGTAGGTACTGCACGGTAACCTCCAACACCTTGCATACGTGGCTCACTGGATAGCCCTTCTCTGTGCGAGCATGGTAACCAACTCCCGTTTCCGTCCCGTGGTGAGGTCAGCAGTAGTGGGGCTTTTCTTGCGATTGCAAACTCCATTGTCAATCGCCCCACCATGTGCTCCAACTCTGCAATCCGTTCATCATACTAGCTATGTGTCTTCCCGGCCAAGGCCCTCTGGGGCGCGTCCGAGGAACTCTTGTTCCCAGCATGACAACATCGAACCTCTGATGCTCTGTTCCCGGCAGATCTGGGCCGTTCTCTTTAGCCCGGTCAGCACTTCCAACACCACCTGGGCTTTGAATGCCGGCATGAACCTTCGTCGCTTGCTAATCGTGGCCCTTTTCCCTGGGCTCTACCCTTTACTAACGAGTCTGTCCAATCTTGGGGATTCACTACAGGTTTCAACAGTCTGAGCCGGCATCCTTTTTGAATGATTTCAGTAAGTTGACAGTTTCATCATAGGAAAGTTTTCTAAATGGTGTGTAATGGCTTTGCTCCGAGCAATTAACAATATCAACTGGTCTCAGATTGTACAGTTTATATACCTTCTCTAGTATGAATGGCATGGTTACATTAAAAATTTTTGTGTCTTTCATGAGACTCCGTTCCAGAGCAGGCTCTGAATATCCTGAGGCTGAGGCGCATTCCCTAAAATAAAGTTCTCCCGTGTTTATTCTTCCGCCATCACCACCAAAAACAACCACTTTAGACGCTTCCCCTATTAGTGCCAGCGAGAGCAACATTGAAAATGAGTTCTGTCTGGGAAAATGCAAAGGATATTCTATACTTGGAATCGGAAGGAATAACCCGTATTTTATCCTTATAGAAGTAAAAATAGAAGTAAAGAATAAGAGCTTTCTATCATACTTCTTAATAAATTTGTCTAGGTCGAATCCCTCGGGTATTGCCGGTGGGCGAAAAGAATCCCTTTCGGAAATAAATATATTGTCCTCTTGCCTTTCCAAGAAATCGCTGTTATCAATCACCTGTGTAATAGGCAGACCACTGCATTGAACAACAGAGAGATTACGGTTAATTTTTTGTAGGATATGTTTCTCAACAGCCCAAAAATCATTCAGGCTGAAATAGCATATATTATAGTCCTCAAGCTCGGTAATTCTTTCCTCAAGCTCGGTTAGGGAAGGGCCATGTAATATAATTGCCACCGGCCTTTTATTTATCACCCGGCGTAATCTCTCGATTCTTTCTTCGGTATCAGGTAAGTAGTGTGCGAAATTCAGGTGGACTTCCTGCTTCTCGTCAAGCTCGAGCATATCATGGAATTCATAGGTGCGACTAATCTCCTCAAGCCGCCTTCTGACTACCGGCATAAAGAGGACTTTCATAATGATTTTACTCCGGAGCCTGCTAATTATTTTTAATAGCTTTCCAAACATAAGCTCCACCCCCATCACCACGCAGTCCAACCCCCGTCAACAATAAGGTTAAATCCAGTAACAAATTTTGAGGCATCTGACACTAAGTAAAGCATAGCTGCACACACGTCATCCATATCTGCCATTCTACCTAGCATTGTTCTGTAGGAATAGTTTTTGACAAACTCCTCATCCTGGTTAGCAAATACACCACCGGGTGAGAGGGAATTAACCCGGATATTCTTGCCCTGCCAATAAGAAGCCAGAAATCTGGTGAAATTCAGCACCCCGCTTTTCGTAGCAGCATAGGCTACATTTGAATTGAGCTTTGAATCCCCGTATATCCTCTGGTCGGCAGCGACTACCCCATACACCGACGAAATATTCAGTATTACCCCGTAACCCTGCTGCGCTATGACTTTACCAACCGCCTGACAGCATAAAAACATGCCCGTTAAGTTTACATCAATTGTAGCTTGCCAAACTTCCAGTGGAAAGTCCTCAAACGATAATACCTGCTCATTTACCACGTGCTTAAGTTGCTCGTAGGCTGCGTTGTTAATAAGCACATCTATTTTACCGTATTGTTTGACTATATTATCAATGGCTCGCTGCACTTCGGCCTTTTGGGATATGTCTATGCCCATCCCCATAGGGCGGGTGGAGTAGGTGTCCCTGAGATGTTTTTCCATCTCTTTACATCTTTCTTCTTTCAAGTCCAGGCATACCACATTCGCCCCGCACTCACTTAGTATCTCGGCATATTTGGGACCGATTTTTCCGGCGGCTCCAGTCAATATGACGACCTTGCCCTTAATATCATACCACTTATCTAATGTTCTCATAAGTGTACCTCCTCCATCATAATAACTCTCGCCTGTGCTGAGGACCGATGTGCGGCAAGACTAATCTTTAGGGTCTCTATTCCTTGGTCAATATCATTAACAGGTGTATCTTCCCCTTCTATACATCGAATGAAATGGGCAATCTCCTCGATATATGTTTCATTAACATCAAACGTAGCCATATGGAGTGACTCCGTCCAAGTGTTTGCTCCTGCGCTACAATATGCGACCCTGTTACTGGAAAAGTCACACCTTAGGGTACCTTCAGAGCCTATTATCTGCAATGAGCGACTATAGGTTCTCTGGATAAAGTCCAGATGCACCTCAGACAAAACACCACTTTCATGTTCCAAGGTGAGGGCAGCAGTATCTTCAACATCTATTTCCAAGGTACTCAGCTTTCTGGCTATACAGGAGACATTTTCCACCGGACCAAATAACCAGTAGAGATAGTCAACTTCGTGGCTGTTGGTGAAGAGTGCTCCACCACCAAGCTCCCTTCTAGCAGCATATCCCTGGCGGTAATCTTCCCACGGATGAAAATCAGGCAGATATTGACCGAATTCAGCTCTGGCTGAAAGTGGCTGACCAAGTATGCCCGATTGCATAATCTCCCTTACTTTTTGCAAACAAGGGTGAAATCTCATATTGTAGCCTATAAGATTTACCAAGTGGTTCTGAGCTATCAAATCCCTCAGTTCATTCGCTCTGCCCAAAGAACTAGATAAGGGTTTTTCAATGAATAAATGGGCGCCTCTTTGGGCAGCATCTATGGCAAATGGCACATGTAAAGGCGTAGGATTGGTGATAACCACTGCCTCTGGTTTCTCATCTACCGCCGATTGCCAGTCGGTAAATGTCTTGAATTCATTGCCCACCAAAGTGCGGGGTTTTCTGCCCGAACGTCTGAATACAGAAATATCCTTGAATCCAAGGCGCAGCAAATTCTGTAAATGCCTTTCCCCAATTGAACCAAGACCAACAATCAGAATTTTCATCTTTTATCTCTTAACAAACTTAACGGCTAATATATCCCCTAGTTTTACATAGTCAAGCAATCGAAGGCTTGCTTCATATATTATGCGAAATAACACGTTCTTCTTACAAAGTGTCTGGATAAGGTGTTCAAGCCGAGGTATTCTAACGGGGAGGAAGGGAACTTTACCTCGGATTTTAATAGTAGCCGTTCTCCACTCAGAAACCACAAGACCGCAGCGCTCAGCGAGCAAAGAGAGAGTTTTGATATTGAAGTGATATAAGTGCCCTGGCTCACAAAACATATCCCAATCATGTCGGCTCAATCTGGAAATCTTGCCATTCAGACTTGAGGCATTAGGAACAGCCAGCATTACAACCCCGTCTGGTCTAAGAAATCTCTGAACTATATTCATAAAACTAACCGGGTCAGGTATATGCTCTAAAACTCCAATCAAGATTATAGCCTTGAAGAAGTCTGGAGGATAGCTTGACTCTGATACAGAACCACATGTAACCTCTAGATTGTAGTTTTCTTGGGCATATTCAATCGCATTCCCGTCTATATCAATCCCATAGGTGTTCCATCCTCTGGCTCGCGCCCGTACAAGGAAATATCCCGCGGAACATCCAATCTCCAATACACTCTCTCCATTCGGCTCTCCAAGCCAATCTAGCTCATCAAAGGTATAAACCGAAGAATAGTCATGGCTAATCTTGGAGATAGCTTGCTCCAAGTTTATAGACTCATGATAGATTTGCGTCATCTTCTCCCTATTTTCTCCCTCTTGGTGCGAGCGCAGAAGTCCACATTTTGTGCACTTCAGTATGCTCGCCTCAACAAAGTTTCCTCTGACCAAGCCAAGAGGTATATCATTCAGACGAGAAGAAATGTGGCGGTATACCCTATAGTCCGAACCACCGCATATAATACAGCGTGTATCAGTATCCTTCATCATGTGCCAGTTCATAGAGCCTTGGATTTGATTTCAGAAAGGTCAAGACATCCCCAAGCCCGAAGTGCTTGTTTTTCTTGGAGAGCTCCCGGATTATCTCACATATTAAGGTGTAATCCCTGTAAGTATTCAGTGCCAGAGATAGATGGTAAGCCTGCCACTTTGATGGTGCACTGATTTCAACAACATTAAAGAGGTCTTTATATCTTAAGAAAGCCAGGATAACATGCTCGCGTTCGTAGCCGGTTTGTGGAAGTCTATTTACTTTATTCAGGGAGCTTTGTGAGAATACTGAGAGGACAGATCCTTCTGGGAAGGAACGGGTAGTATAGCTGGTAGCACAATCGCAGTCCTGAGATAGGTAGCACTCGACGGTATAATCGACAACATCCGGATCCATAAGCACATCATCGCTTGTAATCCGAACTACTGCATCGGCTTTTGTCCATTGAGAAGCCTCAAAATAACGATTAAGCACGTCAAATTCATCCCCTCTAAAGCAACCGACGCCTAACTTTAGGCATTCCTTCTGGATAGCATCGTTTTCTGGATTTGTTGAGGTGGCGACAATCACATCGTCCAGGTTTTTTGCCCTTGCTACCCTTTCAACGAGGTAGCTCAACATGGTTCTCCCGTCCACTTCCATCAGCACCTTGCCCGGCAATCTTGCCGAGCCCATTCGTGCTTGAATTATAGCTACTATCCTAGCCACTTTTCTCTTCCTACTGCTGGGCACAATACAGGATTGCCTCAAATTTCCTGGAAAATTCAACCATCTGCCTGAGTTCCGGTGGTTCCATGCTGCCAGTATGGTCAGGCCCATGCATCTTCTTATCAAGAGTGAAGTGCTTCTCAATTATCTTTGCCCCTCTTGACATTGCCACCAATGCTGCTTCTATGCCTATAGTATGGTCGCTGAAGCCAGAGTACTTACTGAAATCAACTTCCAGAAAATTTAAGTCTTCCGGTAGTGTGGGATACTTGGCTATACAATAAAGGAAGTCAACCTTGCCCCGGGTGTTAATCTGGGGAAATTTCTTTCCCTGGTACATCCCCAGAGAAGCAATTATGTCCTTACCTGTCTTAGCAATAGCATCTATCAGATGCTTATCATATATGCTACGACTGGCTATCTTATAACGCTTCACGCCAACTCCCTGGCACCACTCCACTCTTTCAGTATCAAAAACCGAGGCCATGAATTCTATGCCAACCTTTTGACACCAATCGGCTAGCTCTGTTACTTGCTCCTTGCTAAGCTGGGCCTGCTTGCCCTCCTTGTACCACTCAAAGGTGGGGGGGAAGATAGAGTCAACATCGTAGAGTTGGAACTTGGCAATGTTAGCCCCTTCTTCCTTAGCGACGCTAATGAGCTTCTTGGCTATTTCCATATCGCCATTGTGATTTTGCCCAATCTCAGCTATAATCAGCATTCGGCTCTCCCGGTGTTCATTCTTCCTTTCGTGAGGTTAAGGTGAAGTATTTCCATGCTTTTCTATCAGCATATCCTGATAATACTGCATCGACTTCTTATCGCTGGTTATATTAGACTTGTGCATGCGATATCTATACAAGGGTAACTCAATGCGGTGGATATTGAACTTTTGTATGTATCGGATACGCAGGTCAACCTCTTCCAGCATCAGAAAATCCTCGTCATATAGCCCGATGGCCACCAAATTGTCCTTTTTGAACATAATGCCGCAGGCAATGGGGTCAGTATCAGCGTTTTTTCTGGCTATATGATTCTCGTTTTCATCTACTACATAGTAGTCGCAAGCAATAGCATCAAAATGTGCATTTAGAGAAAGATAAAGATATTCTACACTTAAGAAATCTTCATGCACATAATCATCGGCATCAACACGAACGACATAGCGAGCCAGTGCCTTTCTGATGCCCACATTACAAGCATAAGGTAGCCCTTTGTGCTCACCGAGAGCTATAGTTTTTATCCAATCCCCGAAAGATTCCAAAACATATCTAGTGCGATCTGTGCTTCCATCATCTACCACAATAATCTCATACTGTTCGTTGGGAAATGACTGACTAATCAGACTTCGGATAGCTCTACCTATATATCTTTCACGGTTATAGGTAGCAATAATAACACTGATATGCACCGCTAACCCTCCCTTAAATATTCAGTTTCCCATACTAAATCAGCGACGATAATGCCGGCTCTCCCTCGACTATAGCTGCGGAAAGAGGGATCAAACGAGAATTCTTCTACCTCAAAGCCGAGGGCCTCCCTTAGGTTGTCAATCCATCCACTATTTGCAATACCTGCATTAGCATCTATGGTATAACCCCCAGCTTTAAGCGGACATGGCAGGTTTACTCGTGCTCGATAATAGCCCGGCAATCTCTTCTTGAGAAACTCTTGATTATGGTCGGTGTCAGAAGATTGAAAGAGGTTGACCCCCTCCCGGTATAGTGCGATTGACACAAGTGAGCCAATCAGTTCTTCCCTAACCTGATACTCAATCTCAACAGCCACTTGCTCAAAGACATCAAATTGAGTTTTCGCATTTAGTCCTTGGCCCATGACAGCAACTCGCCGAATTTGGATTTTCTTAGTCCTGTCTTCTGGGAAACTTTGCTCAATGCCTTTGGCAGAACTAAGATTGCTCAGGTATTTGGAGATAACCAACGAGGTTTCCCCCTCTTGAACAATCTTGCCGGATTCAAACAGAATGCACCCCCCACAGAGGGTGTTGATCATTCCCATATTATGACTGACAAACAACACCGTCCGTCCTTCGCCTGCCACTGCGCCCATCTTGCCCAGGCACTTCTTCTGGAAAGCGGCATCTCCTACTGCCAGCACTTCGTCAATAAGCAGAATCTCTGGCTCCAGATGCGCGGCCACCGCAAAACCTAGCCGAACACGCATCCCGCTAGAGTAACGTTTGACCGGAGTATCAATATACGTCTCTACCCCGGAGAAATCGACTATCTCGTCAAATTTCCGATCAATCTCTTTTCGTGCCATTCCCAGAATCGCGCCACTTAGGTATATGTTCTCCCGCCCAGTCAGTTCAGGATGGAATCCGGTCCCGACTTCCAGGAGACTGCCCACACGACCGTTCAGCTCCGCCCGTCCTTTGGTGGGTTCTGTTATTCGGGCCAGCACCTTGAGGAGCGTACTCTTGCCTGCACCGTTCCGGCCGATGATGCCAAGGACCTCACCTTGTTTTACTTCAAAGGAGACATCTTTGAGAGCCCAGATGAAGCGGTCGGTGGAGGGAGGACCGGCGACCGGAGACGGGGGACCGGGATTGGAGGACCGGCGACCGGAGACGGGGGACCGGTCTTCCGTCTTCCGTCTTCGGTCTCCCAGCCGGCGGAGGGGCGCGGAGACAGCATTGGTCAGGCTCTCGCGTAGGGTCTTGTATTGGGCACCACTGCCAACGTATTGGCCGATGCGGTAGCGTTTGGAGAGATTCTCGACTTTTATAGCAATATCGGTCATGATTCGACCTCCTGATGGGAGACTGAAGACCGAGGACCGGGGTTGAGAGACCGAGGACGGGAGACCGGGGTCGAGGGACCGGAGACCGAAGACCGGGAGTTCTGTCCCCTGTCTCCTGTCTTCTGTCCTCCACTCAGCGAACGGCGAAATGCCTGCAGCTTAACGAAAAGCTGATGTCCCGATTCCCTTATTTCCATAAGTG
>CAYOFL010000024.1:0-36569 GCA_964403165.1 uncultured Ignavibacteria bacterium | reverse complement strand
AGCTTGTGCTTCGACTTCGCTCAGCACCATGAGCTTGTCGAATGGTCGAACCATCCAGGGAGGGAAGAATCAATTTCCTCTCCCCTTAGGGGAGAGGATTAAAGTGAGGGGGTCCGTAAGACACGCAGCTGAGGCTTCATGCCCAACCCACAAAGAGAGTTTTATTTCCTTCAAAAGAATAGTTGACTTGGGGCTTAAGATTGACTAATATATCTGTTAGAAGAGGAATATGCAACTTAGGGCGGGCAACAGTACGACAAAGCTGCTGGGTGCGGTGTGAATTCTGAGGAACCCGGGATTGAATCCTAGTGCCTTTTATGGTAAACCCGGCCTGACGAGCAGGCCCGCCTAAGGCGGGCAGGCTGAACCCAGCAGCCTTAGTTGCACCACTCAAGTCACATGACCTTTGCATTACAGTAAGACTGAAGGGACTTAGGGTCCATGGAAAAGAAAGGCAGTATTCGGAATCCGATAGTCGATGACATCCTGGACCGGATGTTTGCAGAACTCGAGGGGCGAAACGAGTTCGATGAGGAGACGATCAAGAGCCTCAAAGAACTTCGCACCAGGAGCAACCTAAAGAAGGCAGCTAGGGTTCGCCAGGCAGTCGAGCCCAAGTCAGAGGCGCAACAATGAGAGTGCTGGAACTGGAAATCCAGAATGTACGTGGTGTTCGGGAATTGCTACTTGAACCCAATGGCAGGAACTTCGCCATTTGGGGGCCAAATGGCTCGGGGAAGAGCGCAGTCGTGGATGCGATCGACTTTCTCCTCACAGGTCGAGTAGCACGACTGATGGGGAGGGGAACGAAGGATCTATCTCTCAGGGAGCATGGCCCACATATCGACCATGAGCCCAAAGACGCTATCGTTCGGGCAATGATCCAATTGCCCGGGGAACACGAGCCCGTCGAAATCAAACGGTGTATGGAAAAGCCTGGAACACTTGTATGTAAGGGATCCAAGAAGCCGCAACTGGAGCCAATCTTGGCGATTGCCGCGCGGGGACAACATGTATTGACTCGGCGGGAAATTCTTAAATACATCACCGCAGAGCCAAGTCACAGGGCACAGGAGATTCAGGAACTCCTTGACTTAAGCGACGTGGAGGATATCCGTAAAGCACTCGTCAGGGTGCAGGGTGACTTTGAGAAGGATTTGGAAGCTGCGAAGAGAGTTGTGGCCACTGCTGAGGGACAGGTGATGGCTACTGCACAAAAGCCCCGGTACGAACACGATGGTATCCTGGAATTCACCAACAAGAACAGGAGCGTATTGGGAGGCAAGCCCATCACCAATCTCCGCTCAATGGGGCTTAAAACAGAATTGAAGGCACCTACAGCACCACCCGAAGAGACAGTGATGAACGTGCAAATCCTGCAAAGGGACGTGGATAATTTGCTCAGCGTTGAACATCCAGAAGCGCGGGCGGATGTTGCGAAGACGGATTCGCAAGTGCGGCAAGTAATACGCTCTGTGAAAACAGATCCCCAGCTAGAAAAGGCCCTGGCACGCCTTAAACTGGTACAACTGGGTCTGAAGTTGATAGATGAGAGTGGCAAATGCCCGTTGTGTGATACCGCATGGCCGCGGGGTAAGCTTGAGGCTTATTTGCAGCAAAGCTTGGCTGTGGCGCAGCTCGCGCAACAGCACCACGACAGGATCACCGAGCTTTCCCAGAAGGTGCAGAATCGTGTTAATGCCACGATTGCGAGCGTCAAGAGCGTGCATGAAGCGGCAGAGCATCTCAAGGTGCAGGAGGCGCTGCCAATTCTTCAAGGATGGTTGGTGAGGCTAGATCACCTTTCGATTGCCTTGGGGAATCCCGTGGAAAAGTATCTTGAGTCTGGGTTTGAAAGTGCTGAAGTGCAGAAGCTGCTGGTGCCCGATGATCTTCGCAGGCTCACGGATAAGGTAACTTCGGCGGCGAAGGAGAAATGTCCGGAGGCGACTCCAGAGCAGACGGCATGGGATACATTGACGCGACTTGAAGAGAATCTGAAAGCACTTGAAGGAGCCCAGATGAAACTAGAATCGGCCATGTTAGCCAGCAATAGAGCGAGCATGCTGCTCTTGAGTTTTGTGAAAGCAAGAGACACAGTCTTGGAAACTCTCTACGACAGTGTGCGAGATCGTTTTGTGGAGCTCTACCGGGAGCTACACGGATCGGATGAAGCTGGCTTTAAGGCTAAAATTGAGCCCGCGGGGGCTGGCCTCAACTTCGAGGTAGATTTCTACGGGCGCGGTAAGCATGCACCTCATGCTCTTCATAGCGAGGGGCACCAGGATAGTATGGGACTCTGTCTATACTTAGCTTTAGCAGAGCGCCTCACTAAGGGTATAATAGATTTAGTGATACTTGACGACGTAGTGATGTCCGTGGATGCTGAGCACAGAAGGCACCTATGTCGACTCTTAGCGACTTCGTTCCCTGGTAGGCAATTCCTGATAACGACCCACGACAAAACCTGGGCAAATCAACTTAAGAGCGAAGGCGTCGTGCGTTCTCGTGAGCTCGTGGAATTCTACAATTGGAGTATCGAAGCGGGCCCACAGGTTGGCTTTGAACCAGAAATTTGGACTCGTATAAACAAGGATCTCCAACAGCACGACATACCAGGTGCGGCTGCTCGACTTCGCAGAGGATCCGAGTACTTCTTTGCCATGGTTTGTGATGCCTTAAAGGCTTCAATTCCGTACCGCCTAGACAGTCGGTGGGAGCTCGGAGATTTTCTCCCTGCCGCGATGGCGTGTTTCCGGGTTTTTCTGAAGCGTGCGAAAGATGCGGCACAGTCTTGGGGCCACCAAGAAGCATTCCAGGAACTGCAAGAGATCGATAGCACTGTTGGCGGGATTTACAAACGATCACAGGCAGAACAGTGGGCCATTAACGCCAATGTTCACTATAACAACTGGGCGAATTTCGAGGAAGCTGATTTCCGTCCTGTGGTTGAGGCATTTGAGGACTTGTACGGTCTCTTCCTCTGCGCGAAGTGCAAAGGTCTACTCCATCTAGCCACAAAGGGGATGACCCAGGTAGCTGTTCGTTGCAATTGTGGGAAAGTAGACTGGAACCTTACCAGAAAGGAAGACGCGCCCTAGGTTTAGTGGCATCGGCACTTACTAATGCTGATGCATCAGAAGAGACTTCACAAAATCACCATAACTTTTATTGTGAAAAGGATAACTCCACCGTTTATGGAAGAATATATGATGCATGCACAGAAACTCCCCTTGAGGGAGACCAAGCATCCCTCTGGGGCACCCCTCCGGGTGTGCAGAGAAAACAGGCATCCGTTCACGGTGAATCCGTTCAGGATGAATCCGTTTTCAAGAGCCAAAATTCAGACCACCTTATGTGGAAAAGATATTTGATATGAACCATCTGATTGATACCGACCTTGAGTTTTGTGCTTCGACTTCGCTCAGCACCCTGAGTTTATCGAAGGGTCGAAGGGAAGACCCTAAGCACTCTGCTTCCTGTTGGTGTTTTTCACCAACAGGAATATTTGTCAAGCTATTAAGAGTTGTTGGTCAAGAAGACCAACAGCTAGCGTATTAATCGACAAGACCATTAAAAGATTAGAAGAGAACTTCTGTGAGCCAAAAATCCAGGATGGCTGAAAAAAATTTAAAACAATCGCCAGTAAGGTCAGAAACGCCAGTTTCGCAGGTCAAGCATCTCCGTTTACGGTGAATCCGTTCAGGATGAATCCGTTCACGGCCAATCCGTTCGAATTTCCTCGTATCTGATGCTTCGGGAATGGTCGCCAGATATCCCGCAAGATGCGGGAGGGAATTCCCGAAGCCAATAGCATCGGCATTTCCCTCGGGGCGAGTCCTAATGCCGATGCATCAGGAGATTATATTTAATTAGATTATACTTGCACCATACATTTCAATAACTTTTAAGATTTGAAAGCTGATCTTCAGTTATGGAAAAACAAAAGCAAGCTTATGCATATGCCACTGTTGCAGTCCTGTTCTGGTCGACCGTAGCCTCTGCTTTCAAAGTCTCATTGAGATATTTAGATTTTCTTCAACTGCTGTTCTTTGCCTCAATTGCTTCCATCGTGATTCTTTTTCTGATTTTGCTAATCCAGAATAAATTAGCTCTTTTTAAAGAATACTCAGGAAAAGATTATCTGCATTCTGCCATGCTGGGGTTTTTGAACCCGTTCCTTTATTATGTGATTCTGTTCAAAGCCTATTCCCTGCTTCCTGCCCAGGAAGCACAACCATTGAATTACACCTGGTCGATTATGCTGGTTTTGTTATCCATTCCCTTGCTTAAACAAAGAATAGGATTGAAAAGCATCCTGGCAATCTTTATCAGCTATTTTGGGGTTTTCATAATTTCGACCCGGGGTGATATTTTAGGATTCACCTTTACCAATTTGAATGGAGTGCTTTTGGCATTGGGCAGTGCGGTGATCTGGGCTCTGTTCTGGATTTTTAATATCAAAGATAAACGGGACGAAGTTGCCAAGCTGTTTTTGAATTTTTCATTTGGTTTTGTTTTTATATTGATCGCCATGCTGATTTCGTCAAAAATGAGAATTCCCTCTTTAGCTGGACTTGTGGGGGCGTCTTATGTGGGTTTATTCGAAATGGGAATCACTTTCGTGCTCTGGTTAAAAGCTTTGAAATTATCCAGAACCACTGCTCAAGTTAGCAATCTGATTTACCTGTCGCCCTTCTTATCTTTGGTTCTAATTCATCTGGTGGTCGGAGAAAAAATATTGCCTTCCACCATAATCGGGTTGATCTTCATTGTGGCTGGTATTATAATACAACAACGTTACGGTAGGATCAAGTCGACTCTTGGGGACTCTTCGAGTTCGTCTGTCCATTTGAATCCACAGAAAACCAACCAGCTTTGAGGAGAAGCGAAATGAAAAGAGAAACTTTGAAAAAGATGGTGGAAAAAGAGGTATGGCAGCAATGCTCATCAAGACTCAAGAAGGAAGAAACGGTTGAAGTCCTTCATAAGCTCTTTGAGTATATAATAGACACTCTGTCTGACAGAATAGACGAAATTAAAACCGACGACGGTAAGACCATCTCCTTCTTCTCTGAAGGACGAGAGTTTCTGACCATCAATGTCACTCGAAAAGATTTGCGTATTTACGTACATCCAAAAGCCGGAGTTTTCTTTGATCCCAAAGCAAAGTTTGCCGTTGAGAAATTCAGATTCTGGGAGGGATCATTTCATAAAGCATCCAACAAATATCGAGCTATGAGCGTTTGGATATCAGAGAAAAAATATCTATCAGGAGTCAAAAAGATTATAGACTCTATTCCTAAAACTATAGAGGCTTAAAACATTTATCGGATGGTTTGGTAGCCGCACCCTTTCCGCCAGAGGCGCCCGCCTGCCGATCTTTAGCGGGCAGGGATCTGCCTATGGCAGACAGGGTGCGCATTACTATAGAGATTGATGAGAAACTTATTTGCACAACCATATACTTCAGGTTTCTAAAATGGCGTCCAGAACAAAACTGTTTATAATCGGCGGTTTGATCCTCTGCATCCTTGTTTTTTTCTTAATCCATGTTTTTAGATCACCATCCGGGCTTTCAGAAGATGAGTTTGTGGAAATCTACGTTCAGCTCTCCATGGCTTCAGAGATGTTTGCCCCGGACACTCTCAAACTAAAAGAGGAAAAAAAGAGGGTATATGAAGCAGCTGAAGTTACCCAGGATGAAATAGACGATTTTGTAAAACGATACAATCAGAAACCGGACAGGTGGGCGAGGGTTTGGAAAAAGATTGTTGAAAAGTTAGAACAAAGACGACAGGATCTTAAGTGACCATGAATGCGTTCTTTATATGATCGATGACCTCCTTGCCCCTTTCGTAGCTTATGGCTAAAACGTCGAATCGGAAATCGCAATCAGTTGTGTTTTCCTTTTGAATGAAATCGTAAGCTGCTTCGATTAGGTTTTTCTGCTTCCTGAGATCCACTCTCAGTTCCGGTGCTCCAAAGCTTTTTGATCTTGCCGCTTTAACCTCAACAAAAACGATGGTGTTCCCATCTTTGCCGATCAGATCGATCTCCTTATGCCCGTATCTGTAATTTCGCTTTAGAATCTGAAAACCCTTTCTCTTTAAGTATTCCTCAGCTAAAGCTTCGCCTTTTTTCCCAAATTTTTGTTTGTACTTCTTCATGGCAAGATTTTATTGGCAGGGCTGAATGCCCTTCGGGTCTTAAGAACCTTTTGCTTCACATAGTGGCGGGAATTTTCGTATGAATGCATACGCATATCCCGCCTTATGATACTACCTCACCCATATCCAGGTCGATCTGATTGGTCTGACACAGCTTAACCGGATTGAAGGATTTTCTGTGAATCTGGCAGGGACCAAAGATTTTCAAAGCTTCCACATGGATTTTGGTTGCGTAGCCCTTGTGTTCGGCAAAACAAAACTCTGGATACTTCCGATGGTATTTGAGCATGATTCTGTCCCGGGTGACCTTAGCCACAATGGATGCCGCCGCTATGGAAAGGCTCAGGCAGTCTCCTTTAACCACCGGCATCTGAGGAAGCAAAAGGTTGGGGATCCTTTGATTTCCATCCACCAGTATGAATTCGGGCGGGTTTTTTAGCTTGTTCACCGCCTTCCACATCGCCTTTAAAGAGGCATTCAGTATGTTCATCCTGTCGATGGTCTTCTCCCCCACAATTCCGATTCCCACCTCTTGGGCACTTTTCAAGATTTGATCAAAGAGCTCTTCTCTCTTTTTGGGGGTCAACTTTTTGGAGTCCTTCACTTCCGGCAGATACAAATCAGGAGGCAAGACTACACAAGCGGCAACAACCGGTCCTGCCAGAGGACCCCTTCCCACCTCATCCACGCCTGCCACAATACTGAAACCCTGTTTCCATAGTTTGGCTTCCAGCGCGAGCAAATCATCTGGCGTTCTTACCATAAGATTTCGTCCCCGAAGGTTCTTTGTCGGGCAGCTTCGCCCAGACGCCCCCGGGTGGAGGCGTCCGTCTGGACGCAGCCCGACCTGCCAGACTCACGTCTCTGTCTCCTTCTGGCTTTTCTTTGCCTGATCCAACCCCTCTTCTACGTTTAATAGTTTAGTCTGTAAAGTCTTTTGCGCCTTATCAGTTTTCAAACCTCCACGGAGGGGCCTTTTTGCCTTTTGCTTTAAAAATTCTGTCTTGGTGGGAGAAATATCTGCCTTATCGAAGTTGAAGTTTTCCGCCACCTTCAGAGCAAAATCATACCGGGAAAGATATTCTGCTCCCCCTATGTGAAAAATTCCGGATATGTCTTTTTGCATCATCTCTAATATACACAAAGATAGATTGTCCGCTAGGGTGGGGTTATTGAACTGGTCGGTGACGATTTTGAGCTTCTGGCCCGCGGAAAGCTTTTCCAAAAGCCAGAGCAGGAAATTTTTCTTTACCTTTTGACCGAATCCATAAAGGATGTTGGTTCGCACAATGAGAAAATTTATGCCGCTTTGTTTTATCACGTTTTCGCTTTCCAGCTTGGTCTCTCCATAAAAGCCTACCGGATGGGGAGGATCATCCTCAGAATATGGTCCTTTCTCTCCGTCGAAGATGAAATCCGTGGACAAGTGAACCAGTTTGATGTTATGCTTCTGGCAAACTCCCACCAGATTCTTCACCCCGCCCACATTAACCGCCCAAGCCTGATCTTTATTGATCTCGCATCCATCCACGTCCGTGTAAGCGGCGGCATTTATGATCACCGTGGGATTATAAAACCGAACATAGAACTCAAGCGCTTTTCTGTTGGTTAAATCTAAACTTTCATAGGATAAATTTGAAGGGGATACGAAATTTTGTGAATGAAGGTCTGTGGCGATTACTTTATAGGATGAGGAAAAATGCCGGCAGAGTTTCTGCCCTAAAAGCCCATTGGCTCCGGTGATTAAGACCGTTCCTATGGATTCTGCGAACTTCACATCATTTCCCTCAGAATAAATTCTTTGGGACAAGTTCCTTGTTGGGGTGGGGGTTGCACCGCCTCTTCTCTACGGTCACGGAGACCCCCAGACGGGAGCGTCGGCTCGTCTGGGAGACGACCGCCCCCAGACGGGCCCGTCGGGGCGTCGGGGCGGACAAGGGGTACAACCCTTCAGGTCGAATCATTCAGGGCAAGCCCCTGTCCGATCTGGTAGGACTACGATTCAAGATAAATCCTCTTAGGACGATTCCCTCTGGACATAGTGCTTCTCATAATATTTTAAATATTCTCCGGTCTTTATCTTCTGCCACCAACTCTGATGGGTAATATACCAATTCACGGTTTTGGAGATACCATCTTCAAATGGAGTGTCCGGCTCCCACTTCAGTTCGGCTCCTATCTTGGAGCAGTTTAAAGAATACCGCCGATCATGAGCCGGTCGGTCCTTAACATGTTTTAATAGCGATTTGGGTTTATTCAACTTCTTTAGGATCAAATCGGTGATCTCTAAGTTGGTCTTCTCATTAGCCCCGCCGATGTTGTAAATCTCCCCCACCTTTCCCTTATGCAAGACCGTGTCCAGAGCTTTACAGTGATCCTCCACATAGATCCAATCCCGCACGTACAAACCATCTCCGTAAATTGGAAGGTTTTGATCAAATAAGGCATTGGTGATAAATAGGGGGATAAGCTTCTCTGGAAATTGATAGGGTCCATAGTTGTTGGTGCACCGGGTGATTATGGCGGGAAGACGGAAAGTTTCAAAATAGGAGCGAACTAAAAGATCAGCCGAAGCTTTAGAAGCAGAATAGGGGCTGTTGGGTAAAAGGGGGGAGGATTCAGTAGAGGAACCTTCTCTGCCCAGACTGCCATATACTTCGTCTGTGGAGACCTGGAGAAATCTGTCTATCTTGAACTTCAGGGCGGATTCAAGCAGAACCTGAGTTCCCAAGACGTTGGTTTTTACAAATATCTGTGGATCATAGATGGATCTGTCCACGTGGCTTTCAGCAGCAAAGTGAACGATGGCGCTAACGCCGTCTTTAACTATCTGATTCACCAAATCAATGTCGCAGACGTCTCCTTTGACAAATTGATAATTAGGATGGTCCTCTACATCCGAAAGGTTATCCAGATTCCCGGCGTAGGTGAGCTTGTCCAAATTTACGATGTGGTAATCAGGATATTTAGAGAGTATGTGTCTGATGAAATTTGACCCGATGAATCCCGCCCCCCCGGTGATTAAAATCTTCATACCTTTGTCTTTTTTTTCACAAATCTAATTAATTTTTTTACATCTTCAAATGCCTGATTGATTTCTTTTGAATTGTATTCTATTTCATAGCCTATTGGGTAACGGTTCTCAAAATAGAACCGGGTGATTTTTCGAAACGAGGGGATGAACGTCAAAAAAGCTTCATCAAATTTAGAACACTCCTTTAGCAACTTGTCTAAATTATGAATTCTTTCCAACTCTCACCATTGGAGATTAAAAATCCTTTTAGATATTTTTCCGCCGCCTGTTAAATGAAGTATGCTACATAATCTAAAGTCGATCATTTCTCAAGAGGAATTCGGCTTGGTTTAAATCTCGATCTGCTTTGCCAAACCTTTCCTGAACCACTTTTGAGTTGTTAGCCATATAAAATCTTCCCTTTTCTGAGGATCTTTTTGACGAAGGGATCGCCGATCTTCAGTCTTTGGGAAACCTCGCCCGGAGTGTATACCCACGGTTCAATGGCGAAAGTCCAGCTTTCTTCATCCAGAATCTCTGCGACCCTAACTGATCGGTCGATGTGTCTTTCCCTGGTTTCTTTTATGATGAATAAATCTATGTCGCTGTGTTTGGTTGGCCTGCCCCAAGCGTATGAACCAAAGAGAATAATTTTGTCTGGCTGGTATTCTCTTTTAATTTTCTTCACTATTCTGTTGATTATTTCTTTGTTTTTTTCTTCCTTCGCCACTTTTCTCTATCCATCCTTTCTCTCCCAGTCGTATGGAATATCGTTTTTGTGGGGATCGACGCGAAACTCATTCGGCTGATATTCTCTCCTCATTTTCTCCGCTATTCTGTTGACTATCTCTCTTATCCGCTTATGTTTTACCATTTGTGTAGATCGATAGACTCATTTGGCATCAAAAATGGCTTTCAGGAATTCCTTCCCACGAGGTTGTGGAATTTCCCGTCCTTCCTTTTTGGCAGTTTCTAACCAAAGCTCCATGGCTTTTTTAATCTCTTCCAAAGCATCTTCTTCCGTTTCTCCGAATGCAGAACAGCCCGGTAGCTCAGGGACTACTGCTATATAGCCCTTATCTTCCTCACTATAAAATATCTCGATTGCATATCTATACATTTACTATTCCTCCAAGAGATTGTACTTCTCAACTATTTTCAAAAACTGTTTAACTTGATATGGCTTTGCCTTCCCACCTACGTTCTGAAAGTTCAGTAACTCTTTTATCCCCTCTTTCACAAATATCTTGTGACTTCCCTTTCCTCCTTTGAACTTAAAACCAAATGATTCCGCCGCTTGGCAAAGTGTATCGAATCTAACATTCTTTGGGTTTTTTTTTGAACTCTTCGCACCACTCTTTCTTCTTCACTGATTATACCTGAATTCCCTTTTGTAACTTAAAAGGACCTTCTTCTAAAAATTGGTTTAGCTATCCGTCCTTTCTCTCCCAGTCGTATGGAATATCGTTTTTGTGGGGATCGACGCGGAACTCATCCGGTTTATCGTAGTTAAAGACTTCAGTGGGTATGTTGATGCAGATGGCTTCTTCTTCACTTACGCATTTGAAACCATGCAAGACCAGTTGGGGTATCTTTACCAACAGGGGATTATGTTCTCCCAAGAAGAATTCGTTTATCTCCCCTTTGGTGGGAGAATCGTCCCGGTTATCATACAATACCAACTTGATCATCCCCTTGACTACAGCAAAATGGTCGGCCTGCTTTTTGTGGTAATGCCAGCCTTTCACCACCCCGGGATAGGCGGTGGTCATGTAGACCTGTCCGAATTTGGTGAACAGCTCATCATCTGCCCGCAGGATCTCCATCAAGTGTCCCCGCTCATCTGGAATCACTTTAAGCTTTTTAGTTACCACTCCCTGAATCATTTCTCGAATCTCCCAATGTTATCAATTACCAGCAGGACTAATTTTAGAAAAGGAAAAATTTGAAAAGAAGCTTTGCAACAGTTTTTGTAAATTCTACACCGCCAAGCCGTGAAGGCTTGGCTACGTAAACTAAATGACATCCTGAAAGTGAATGAAGCAAAAATACTCTGGAAAACCCAAAGTTTTTGTTATAGATTCCTCTTGTTAGCTCCTCCCTGTGCTACCAGATTGCTTGTCCGGAGGAGCGAGTCGAAGGTGCCTGCGTCCGACCACCAACCCTCGAGGAGACCATAGGTCATCTTACCCTCTTTTATATAGGCGTTGCTCACATCGGTAATCTCCAGCTCCCCCCGACCCGAGGGCTTTAGAGTTCTTATTATGTCGAAGACTTTGGCGTCATACATATAGATTCCGATCACCGCATACTTGGATTTGGGAACCTTTGGCTTCTCCTCTATTTTCACTATCTTCCCATCCGCTATCTCTGCCACCCCGAATCTTTCAGGATCGGGCACCTCCTTTAAAAGAATCTTTGCACCTTCCTTTTGTTTACGGAAATCCTTCACTGCCTGGGCTATGCTTCCCTCGATTACGTTATCTCCTAGGATGATCACGATTTTCTCATAGTCGGAGAAGTGCTCCGCCAATGCCAGGGCATCGGCTATTCCACCTTCGCCCTCCTGGTAGGTATAATTTAAGTGTTTCAGCCCGAATTCTTTGCCGTTGCCCAGAAGCCTTAAGAAATCGCCAGCGTGGTTACCTCCAGTGACTATCAGGATGTCATCAATTCCCGCGTTGATTAAAATCTGCAGGGGATAGAAGATCATGGGCTTGTCGTGGACCGGGAGGAGATGTTTGTTGGTGATCTTGGTCAAAGGATAGAGTCTTTTGCCCAATCCACCTGCTAATATTACACCTTTCATGCTCCGATATACCAGTCTCCTTTCTCGTAACTTATGGGCATGGAGACCACCTTGGTGAAATTATTCTTATCGTTTCTGATGGTCATCGATACCAAAGCTCTGTTTTTGGGGTCATCCTCTGGAATATATATTTCACTTATCTCTATTTTGATGTCGGTGGTATCCTTTAACTGCCAGTTATCGAAGTTACTTAAAAAAAGCTCCTTATTTCCACTATCGATCAGAGCACTGCACAGAAGCTTTTCTGCCTCCTCTATCTGATCTTTTGCCATCAGAAGCACAAACTGGTTTATCCTTTCTCTGGCTCTCTCTTCAGTTTTATTCTTGTTGCTATAACAACCGCAAACAAGCAAAAAAACCAGAAAAGCTATCCATATTTTTTTCATTTTTACTATTCCGTAGTTTTACTTGCAGGATTCATAAAAGACTGAGGTAAAGGATAGCTGACAAAAGCCCATATCTCAAATCGTATAGATGTGAACCATACGGTTCATATCTGCAGGGTCTTAAGACGGGATAAATCCCCACCCTATACTCAGAGTACGAATATTCACTTTTGCTTAAACAAGAGATTTTTCAAACAGATCGGGAAGTAAGCTAATTATTCTTATGATTTCCTTATTTCTTTTCTTTTGTCTTCTCTTCCTTGCCGCCCTCAGCCGACTTCTTCTCTGCTTTAGCTTCCTCGCCCTTCTCTTTCTCTTTTTCTTTCTCTTTCTCCTTCTCCTTCTCTTCTTCTCCTTCCTTTTTCTCGCCTATTACCTCGGGTTCCTCCTCAGTGACTGCAGGGGCAACCTCTGGCTCCTTAAATACGGTAGGAGGAACCACGGTGACGATGGAGCTTTGCGGATCAGAAAGTATCTCTACATTCTCTACCTTGATATCCGCCACATGAATTGAATCCCCGATGTTAAGATGGTTTACGTCCACTTCAATCTTCTCCGGGATGGCAGTGGGCAGACATTCAACCTCCAACTCCCTTAACACGTGCTGGAGGATACCTCCCTCCTTTACACCCTCCGGGGTTCCTACCAAATGAATGGGAACCTCAATGGAGAGCTTCTTGGTTAAGGATATCTGATGAAAATCCACGTGTTGGATGTCTCCTTTGACTGGATCCCGTTGAATCTCCTTGATCAGCACCTTTCGCTCTCCGTCCTTCTGATCACCTATAGTCAAGGTGATAAGTACGTTTTCTCCCAGTCCCCCTCTCAAAAGAGTAGAGAAGGATTTATTCTCTATCTCTAAAAGAACGGAAGGAGTTTTCATACCATATACCACCGCAGGTATAAAACCACTTCTTCTTAGCTTTTTAGCATGTTCTTTCCCTATCCTCTCGCGTGGTCTTACTTTAAGCACAACCTCTTTCATAAGATTTCACTCCTTGTTGAATCAATATTCGAAAAGGGAACTTACCGATTCTCCCTCATGAATGCGTTTTATGGCTTCTCCAAATATCTTGCCTACAGATGTAATCTCGTATTTACTTGAAAGCCTTTTGTTTTCCACGTCTATGGTGTCTGAAACCACCACTTTTTTAATAGGTGATTTCTCAATTAACTCTAAAGACCTTCCCGACAGGACCGGATGAGTACAGCCGGCATAAATCTCTTTTGCTCCCTGTTTAACTAAAAAATCTGCCGCCTGGGTTAAGGTTCCGGCAGTGTCCACAATATCATCCCGAATGATTATATTTTTACCTTCCACCTCACCGATCACATTCAAGATTTCTACTTGATTGGCTACATGTCTTTTCTTATCCAGCACGGCAAACGGCATGGAGAGTTTCTTGGCGAAGTTTCGCACCATCTTTATACTGCCCAAATCAGCCACCACCACCCAATCATCTGGTTTAAAATTGGTAAAGTAATCGTAAAAGACCGGATTGGAAAAAAGATGATCCATGGGAATGTCAAAGAAGCCCTGAATTTGAGCGGCATGCAGATCCATGGTCAGGACCCTGTTTGGCCCTGACACCGTAATCAAGTTAGCCACCAGCTTGGAGGTGATGGGAACCCGGGGCTGATCCTTTCTATCCTGACGGGCATAGCCGTAGTAAGGAATCACCGTGGTTATCCTTTCGGCGGAGGCTCTTTTGGCCGCATCGGTAATCACCAAAAGCTCCAGCAGATTCTCCGCCGGAGGATTGGTGGACTGTATTATGAAAACATCCGCTCCCCGAATGTTCTCATTTATCTTGACCGAGATCTCTCCGTCAGAAAACCTTTTTATCTCCGCATCACAAAGCGGAATGTTAAGATAATCACTTATTTTCTTCGCCAAGGGCAGGTTGGAATTGCCGCTTATCAGCTTTATCTTCTCGTTCATAAACGCTTTCGCTCCAGACGAAATCTTTTACATCATGTTGTACGCTTCTTATCGTTTTTTTCTAAAATTACCAATGTATTTCTATACCCCTATTCCCTCAGGTAAGACATCTATGGGAACAGAAATGGTTTTATCCCATTTCTCTTTTGTCTGGATTCTGTGCTCAATCTCTTTGGCTACTTTTGCAGGAACGTATTTCTCCCCACATTGCTGACAAACCCCAGCTGGCACATTTTGAAAGATGAATAATTTCCCGTGATAACGATAGTCCAACTCAACCTTTTCCTCCTTTACTTCTCCACCACAAAAGGAACAATCCCCATATTTATGCATCCTTCTCACCCCTTGTTGCCCTTGTTGTTTCATCAATCCACAAAGCTAATCTCATATTCTTCTCTTCTTACTTTTTCCTGAATCTCTCCAATTCTCATTTGATTTTAATTGATCCTTCATTCGGATCATTTTGGCCATGATGATCTTTTAGCGGCCAATGGCGTATAACGTTTCCGGGCTATACGAAGCCAGCCGAAGGTTGGTTTGGGCGAAGCGTCGCAAGCACGCTGTTAGGCAACTGTTTTGCTTGGCAACACTCAATACCAATATTTCCCTATTCTGTTTCTTCTTCCATCATTTCCCTGAGAAATTCTGCGGTGCTCAACTTCTTGTAGCCTTTGGGCACCTCGAACTCAGAATTCGGGATATTCTTTTTCTCTACTTTTACAGTCTCGGTTACATAATTTTTATTCCCTTCCTCATCGTAGTTTATTGTTTTTAGAGAAGCTCCTTGTTCCACAAGAAGTGCCATATACTCCGGGGAAGATTCGTAGGACTCCTCTGCTTCGGGTCCGCTCATCGCTTTGGTGAGCTGTACTAATTTAGGCAGGTCGATTTCATCTTTGGGGTTTATCTTTGCACAGATCCATAACTCCTCTTTCAATTTTTCATCAACCCATACCTGATACTTCTGACCCGAGTAGCCAGCTATGGTGGCTTTTCCCGAGGTCTTTTTCACATCCACTTTGACCTTCTTTTTTGGGGTTTGTTTTTTGGCTTCCTCCTCCATTTTTTTCTTATACTGCTTATAAGCATCTCTCTGCTCAGGAGTCATTTTTTTCAGTTGCGCTTCCTCCATCTGCTTCTGCCCTTCTTCCATACCCTTTCGCCATTCTTCAGGTGTGCCACTCCAGTATGCCTTGTGCTCAGGAATAAGAAAATAAATCATCCCTTTTTCCAGGTCAAGCATCGTTGTCTCTGAATCCACACTCTTCACCATGTTCTTCTGGACATACTGGATCGTTGTGTCTTTCTCTCCTTCTCGACGTGTAGTTACCTCTTCCATCACCCAGCCGGCAAAAGCCTGAGAAGCCAAGAACAAGGTGATGAACACCGAAAGGAGTCCTTTTGTCTTCATTTTCATCTCTTTCTCCTCATTTGAGGGTAAGTTATTATTATGTGCAGGATTAACTTACTTTCTGCTTCCCCCTCATTAGAAACAGAAAATTGGGTTAATTCTTGTCTCTTCAAAGGCATTTCCTTTTTTCTTGGTTTTTAGGTCACCAAGCAGAATGTTGCCTAACTCGTTTATTTTCGCATTGCGTTTACACTCCCAATTTGGCAGTATAAACTCCTTGCGTATATACTCCAAAATTGCTGGTTTAGATGAAATATTTCGTTTATCCCATCTATCTCCGTATCACCCAGCCGAATCTCCAGATAACCACTTATCTTGCAAACTAAGGCCCGATGGAATTCCCACTTATCAGCTTTATTTCTTCATTCATAAACTATCAACCATGAACTGTGAACCATGAACCGCTTTTATGGCTGGGGCGCCAGGATTCGAACCTGGGATACAAGATCCAAAGTCTTGTGTCTTACCACTTGACGACGCCCCAAGGAAGTAAATAAAAACGATTCACGTCTCTTTTGTGAACCATATGGTTCACACCTCTGGGAAGAAACCTAAAAGGTTTTCCCAAAAGACGTGATCGAATAAGATGATTGAGGTTAATGATGAATTTATTCGCCTGGTTGCTCGGTCTCGCCAGTTGGTTCCTCAGTGCCACCAGCCTCCTTAGTTTTCAGCTCATTCTCGTAAGCCGCCAGCACCTTATCCTCAATCATTCTGCGCATCTCGTTGTTTATGGGGTGCGCAATATCCTGATGGGTTCCATTTTTCCTTTTACGGCTGGGCATGGATACAAAATATCCCTTGGTGCCGTTTATCACCTTCAGCCCTCGAATTACAAAGGAGTCGTCGAGGGTAACATTGACAAACGCCTTCAGCTTCGCCTCATCTCTTAATGTGATCCTTACCTCGGTGATTTCCACTGTTCTTTCCTCCTGAGTTGAAATGTTTGTGCACGGTTAACAACTGGTGATGTGATTGCCCCCAGCTTAAGGCCACTTCGCCTTTTGCCAGAAGCGAAGGGGACTCACCCCTTCCCTTTACGGCGGGACATCCTGTCCGTTTGCCAGGGGGAGGGATTCATCCTGAAGGACCTAAATGTTACCAGTGATTGGTTGTGTCAGAAAAATTAATGCTTTAGATTCTGCGAACCAATCGCCCCGCAAAAGCTTTCTTACCACCTCCTCTGCTTGTGGTTTTCGGTCAAACACACCATAGACGGTCGGTCCACTTCCCGACATGGATGACTTCAACGCACCAGAATTTTTTAAACTCTCTTTTATCTTTTGAATAACCGGATGTCTTTTGCTCACCACCTCTTCTAAATCATTTCCAAAAGATGGAAGAGCCTTAAAGAACAGAGATCGATTCTCCAAATTTTTTAAGTTAACCTCTTTTCCCCTCTTTGTCAAGCTAATTTTTACGTTCTGATAAGCCCACTTGGTGGAAACTTTAAAGTGGGGACACACTAAAATGAGCCAATAATCTCCATACATATTTATCGGCTCAATCTCCTCACCCCTTCCCTTAATTAGTGCCTGTGCGGAGTAAAGAAAAAATGGAACATCTGATCCTATACGGCAAGCCAAAGCATGCAGTTTTCTATCTGAAAGTTGAAGCTTAAAAAGCTGGTTTATTCCTTTAAGCGTCAGTGCGGCATTTGAGCTTCCTCCCCCCAGGCCAGCAGAGATGGGGATTTTTTTCTTTATGTGAATGCTCACCCCTTCATCTATCTTTTCCTCCTCCAGAAGCATAGAAGCGGCTTGGAAAGCTAAATTGCTTTCATCTGAAGGACAATCCGGGTGATCACATCTTATCACCACGCCCTTTTCTCTTTTTTGTAAGATTAGTTCGTCGCACAGATCCACCGCTTGCATTAAAGAGAAAATCTGGTGATATCCATCCTCCCTTTTCTTTAAGACCTCAAGAGAAAGATTTATCTTGGCGGGGGATTTTAAGGTTAACTTATCCAAACTAAAATCTTCTCTCCTTCCACAGATTTAAGCTCAATTTTGCACCGAAAACGAAGGTGTCCTCCTTCTCTCCGCTTTTATTCTCGACGTTTTTTATCTTATTATACTCAGCAGACAGATCCAGCTTGAGATTTGCGTTGGGCTGATAGCTGAGCACAAATTTATGTTGATTTGTATACTCTACGATTCCGGAGGGGAATTTTTTGGAGGAGGGTACAGCTGGAGTTTGAGGAATGGTGATTCGTCCCTCTCCCTTTCTTCTGTATTCCTGTAGGAATGCCAGATCAATATTTTTGCTAAAATGGTAAATCAACTCAAAAGACCACCGGTCAGCATCAGGACCCAGGATGCTTCCCATCCCCCAGCCATGATAAGTATAAACATTCCAGGGTTTGTTCTGTCCATACACCCAGTTATTGATCTTGGTGTATTCTAAGTTAATATAACTTCTCATCCAGCCGAATGGCTCCGCATAATTCAAACCCATCTGAAATCCGGTTTGGTGAGGCTCCGACTCAAAGTCATACTGAAAATCATCTACTAAAAGCTCAAAATAAAGTTCTTTGTTTTTAAACACCGAAAGTGCCATATCAAAACTCCACAGAATATTGTCATCGGAATCCCGATTATACTGCTCTCCATAGTAAGGTAGGAGGGGATTTAAGTAATAAGCTTCAGGAAGACGATCTTTCCCTCCATAAAGGACCACCTCGGATATTCCCATCTCCACTCCGAATTTGAGCTTTAAGTTTATCCGGTGACCGGAAAGATATCTTTTGGTCCGGAAACCGTAATCGGAAACCCAGTCATCAAGCTTGGTGGCAAAATAGATCAGCTTAAAAGAACCCACCCCCCCCTCTATCTTTATCATATCAAAAGGAGGAATGTGGCCTGAGAGCAAAAGCACATCGTCTTTTCCCGGACCCCATCTTATGTGGTCTCTTCCCAAGAGGAGATGAAAATATTTCAAATCTATGTTAGTGTAGGCTTCATCCAGCACTCCGGTTAAATGATGTTTCCACTCCTCCCCTTTATACCTTCTTTCCTTATCCGCCTTGGTGTCTATCACCACCCTGTCTTTTAAGACAAATCTCTTACCAAATTGCAAACTGGTTTCGAATCTTGTCTGCAGGCGACCGTAGGAACTATCACCTTCAGCTAAAGTTGCATGGGCTACCGGACAGGTTCCATAGCGCAGAATAGTCTGATCTTCATCTTTTTTTTGTTTTTTGTAATATAATTCCTCTAACTCAAATCGAAATTCGGAATTCAGCTTATGAAGCAACCAGAGTTGAGAGTCACTAAGCCTCAAATCTCTTTCCTTTTGCTTCAGGTTTATCTCCAAAACTAAGGCGGCGATCTCTCCCCGGGTGTAAGGTTTGACGTTTTTGTGAAGAGAGGTAAATAAACCCATGCAGTGAAGCTCATCCACCACACCGTAAACCCAGCTATCCAGAGGGATGTTTTCTAAAAGAATGGCTTTTGAGACGGGAGATAAGATAGATGATAACAGAAAAGATATCAGGCTGATTTTTAATGCTTGCTTTATCAAATTCTTTCAGTTCCGCTTAAGATCGAGATTTCAACTGCTCTGGTAGGATGGATTATCGTAGGGACAACCCTTCCTTCGACTTTGCTCAGGACGGTGAGCTTGTCGAACCGTGTGGCTGTCCGGTTATGATTAGAACAGGGATTCATCCTGAAGGATTCATCCTGAAGGACAAACCTCTGTCCCTACTTTCTCTGCAAAAAGTTTTTTAACAAACCTTACAGCTTGACAATCTTTCCCCGGTTTTCTTTCACATTTTTGGTGGCATTGCGGGTGTCCATAACCAGCTGTGCATTTCGGACGATAAACTCATAGTCGTAGGCGGAGTGATCGGTGATGATAGCCACACAATCAGAGTTTTGAACAAGCTTTGGGGAAAGCTTGACCGATTTCATTTCCGAGTTATCCATGCGGATGGAGAGCACGTGAGGATCATTATACTTCACCTCTGCCCCGGCATTCTGCAAGAGTTTGATCACATCTAAAGCCGGTGATTCTCTCACGTCTTTTATGTCCCTTTTGTATGCCACCCCTAATACTAAAATTTTTGCCCCTTTCAGGCTCTTTTCTTTCTCATTTAATGCCCGATTGATCCGCTCCACCACATATTCCGGCATACGGGAATTTATGTCACCTGCCAGCTCAATGAACCTGGCGTAATAGTTTAATGATTTGAGTTTCCAGGAGAGATAGTGCGGATCGATGGGAATGCAATGTCCCCCCAGTCCTGGCCCGGGATAAAATGGCATGAACCCGAAAGGCTTGGTATTGGCGGCGTCGATTATCTCCCATACGTCTATTTTCAATCTATCACACATCACAGCCACCTCGTTCACCAATCCGATGTTGACCGAGCGGAAGGTGTTCTCTAAAAGCTTGATCATCTCCGCACTTTTGGTGGAGGAGACCGGAACCGCATCAGAAATGGTCTGTTCGTAGAAAAGCTTGGCGATTTTGGTACAGTGGGGGGTGATTCCTCCAACCACCCGAGGGGTGTTTTTGGTGGTATACTTTTTGTTTCCCGGATCTACTCTTTCCGGGGAAAAAGCCAAGAAAAAGTCTTTGCCCGCCCTAAGTCCGGTTTCCTCCAACATCGGCAGGATCAGCTCTTCTGTGGTTCCGGGATAGGTGGTGCTCTCCAGAATCACCAGTTGTCCGGGATGCAGGTATTTCTGGACTTCGCTCACCCCAGCCAGTATGTAGGAAACGTCCGGATCCTTGGTCTTGCTCAAAGGGGTGGGGACACAGATGGTTACAATGTCTACCTTCTTCAGGACGGCAAAGTCAGTGGTGGCACCTATCTTCCCTGCCTTTACCAGAGGTTTTAGGTCTCTATCCTTAACGTCGTCTATATCTGATTTGCCTGAGTTTATCAGTTTCACCTTGTTTAGGGCTATGTCAATTCCAATGATTTTGAAGCCTTCCCTTCCCAACTCCACTGCTAAGGGAAGTCCTACATATCCCATTCCAATGACCCCCACCACCGCGGTTCTGCTTTTTATTTTCTTCTCTAAGCTCTTATACAAGTTGTGCCTCCTGAGATAAATAAATGACGGATGACGAATGATGAATGACGAATAACGGATGACGGACATCGAATGTCTGGTTTAAATTCGTCATTCGACATTCGTCATTAGATATTTGAATTTAACTCTGCTCCTCCAAAAATTCAATGTGTCCTCCAACGTTTTTTCTAATGGAATCTTTGGCTTCCAACCGGTGGTCTTTCTTATCTTGGAGTTATTACCCACAAGGATCGGAATCTCCGCCGGTCGGTTCTTTTTTTCATCCACTTCCACCTTTATTTTCTTTTTCGACAACGAAAGCAAAATTTTGAGCACATTTCTTATGCTATACGCTTCTTGTGAGCATATATTGTAAACTTCACCCGCTTTTCCTTTTCTCATCAAGGAAACGTAGGCTCTTACCACGTCTCTTACGTCGGAGATGTCCCTTTTGGTGGAGAGATTGCCCACCTTCAAGACCGGGGACATTTGCCCTGTCTCGATTTTAGCTATTTGGGAGGCGAAATCGGGAATTACAAATCCGGTGTGCTGTCGTGGACCGGTGTGATTAAAAGATCTTGCCCGAATGGCAAAAACTCCATAAGATGCGAAATATTGATGAGCTAAAAGATCACATGCCGCTTTGCTCACCCCATAAGGGCTAATGGGAAGAAGAAGCTTCTCCTCGGTTATGGGAACCTCTTTGGGCAAAACTTTCCCATACATGTCACTTGATCCCACCACCAGAATCTTAATCTTTTTGTTTAGGCTTCTTACAATCTCCAAAAGATACAAGGTCCCCCGGATATTGGTCTCGATGGTATCCAAGGGATGAGAGAATGATTTTCCCACCGAGCTTAAAGCCGCCAGATGATAGATTTGGTCCGGGTTTATTCTTTTTACCAGACGGGACAACTGATCGAATTGGGTGATATCGCAACTGGAGAGGTACAGATTCTTTCTGATCTTTTGAATATTCTCCAGACTTTCACCGGGCAGGCATATCCCAAACACCTTATTTTCTCTCTTTAAAAGTAGCTCTGCCAGATGTGACCCCACAAATCCAGCTATGCCTGTGATCAGAATTTTCATATTCAACTCATTTCCCCCTCACCCTTTCTCCCTCTCCCCAAAGGGAGAGGGGATCATGTTTTCCTCTCCCCCGAGGGGAGAGGACTTCCGCCATAGGCGGATCTGCCTCTGGCAGAAAGGTGAGGGGGCAATTTGACCCTTTGGTTCCCCAATCACGAGTGTTTTATCTCCCTCTTCACCCTTTCCATATCCGCATCCACCATCATCTTGATCAGTTGCTCAAAGGAGACCTCCACTTTCCAGCCCAGCTTTTTTCGAGCATAGGAGGAATCGCCTAAAAGCACATCCACCTCTGCAGGTCGCACCAATTTGGGGTCGACCTCCACGTATTTTTCATAATCTGTGCCCACATGCCCAAATGCGATCTGAGCCAGCTCCCTAACCGAATGATTTTTTCCGGTGGCGATGACGAAATCCTCTGGTTCTTTTTGTTGTAGCATAAGCCACATAGCTTTCACATAGTCCCCAGCATATCCCCAGTCCCTTTTTGCATCCAGATTGCCCAAGTAAAGCTTTTTGGAAAGCCCCAACTTTATTCTGGCAGCACCATGGGTGATTTTTCGGGAGACAAATTCTAAACCTCGTCTGGGGGATTCGTGATTGAACAGAATCCCGCTTACTGCAAACATGCCGTAGCTTTCCCGATAGTTCACCGTGATCCAGTGAGCATACACCTTTGCTACTCCATAAGGGCTTCGGGGGTAGAAGGGGGTCTTCTCGTTCTGGGGCACCTGTTGCACCTTGCCAAACATCTCCGAGGAGGAGGCTTGATAGAATTTGATCTTCTTGTTAACCAGCCTTATCGCCTCTAATATTTTGGTCACCCCCAATGCGTTGAATTCGCCGGTTAACATGGGTTGTTCCCAGGAAGTGGGAACGAATGACTGGGCGGCTAAACTGTAAACCTCATCCGGCTGGCACTGCTCGATCAATGTGATCAGCGATAGCTGATCCAGCAAATCCGCCTGTCTTAGGTGAATTTTTTCGCGGATGTGGTTTATCCGCTCGAAATTCTCGGTGGACGATCGTCTCACCATTCCAAAAACCTCATAGCCCTTTTCCAAAAGCAATTCCGCCAAGTAGGACCCATCCTGTCCTGTAATTCCCGTGATTAACGCCTTCATATTCCTCTCTTTCTGATTCGGTTTTTGATTGAATATAATGCTCCATATCATTTAAGTCAATCTTTTTCCAGATTGAACGGTCTACATGAAATCAACACCCAGACCAGAACCTAACTTAAGTTAGGTTCTGGTTGTAAGAAACCTTACATAGGTGTATCCTATTAATAAATATGCAGGATCGAAGTTAAAGGGACTGTTGAAAAAACCTCTTGGCCTGTCAAAGGCGGGCCCTATGGATGATAAGTAATCCTCTCCCACGGGGGCGGGAATTTTCGTATGAATGCATACGCATATCCCGCCCCAAAATGTAGCTTTTTCAACAATCCCTAAAGGTTCACCCTTACATCTGTTTTTACTCTAAAAGAAGAGAAATGCCAGGTAAATTTTTGCCTTTTGATCAAAACCCAATATCTTCTGACACACAATTAGCCATTAAAATACCTTTCTTGTAGCTTACAGACAAATATGTTGAATCCGGTTAGAAATTTTTCTTGACAAAAGCCCTGGATAGGCTTATAAATTATTGATTTTAGTTTTCGAATATAAAAAAGTTGTGACCACTTCAAAGGAGGTTTAGCATGACCAAATTCTATTTTGATGTGAGGGACGTTTTCCGAGCTCCTCGTCTGGCGCTCTCTCCCAAAAAGATTCTGCTTCAGTTCATGGGGCTTCTGGTAGGGTACTTGGGATATCTTATATTTACCTACCTTGCCTTTCTTTCCAGCGGCCTCAGCTTTTCTCACACCTGGAAATATCACGGGCTTTTTCCTCTTTCAGATTTTCCCTTTACTGAGTGGTATAGCTGGGTGATCTTCGTCTTTGGTTGTTTGATCGCTTTGATATGCTGGCTTCTGGCAAGCACCATGGTGGGAAAGGTTACCTACGAACAGCTCAAAGGGGATGACTTCTATTCCTCCAAGGAGGCTTTCAGATTTTTAAAGAAGCACTTTGGACCAGCTTTCCTGTCGCCTGTTTCCATGTTGGCCTTCATAGCATTTTTGATAATCTGCGGTATTGTCGTCGGACTTTTAGGAAAGATACCCTACCTGGGGGAGTTGGGCATCGGCATTTTCTATCTTATTCCCTTATTTGCGGCGGCACTGTGTTTAGCTTATGTTATATTTATTTTCTTTGTCTCGTTGCTTTTAGCACCTGTGGTGGTGGCAACGCTCAAGGAAGATACCTTTGAGACTATCGTTCAGATCTTCTCCACCGTGTGGAATCAAGCCTGGCGGTATTTTGTCTACACCGGACTTATCGGTGTAATGTCCAAGGTGGGGATTTTCATCTTTGGCTATTTCTCATTCAGAGCGGTCCAACTGATACATCTCTCCTGTGGGGTTTTCATGAAAGGTAAACTAACTGACATCACCGAGGAGGCCCTTTCGTATATCACCATCCCTCAGCATTTTTTAGACTATTTCTCCAACATCTTCGCCGGGATAAATTTCCGATTTCATTTACCTGAGATCGGACCGGGGATCTATCTTAACTGGTCTGGCGAAATCTCTGCCTTTTTGATCGCCATCTCTTTGATAATTGTCATCTTTATGGTTCTCTCCTATGGTCTGGCAATAATAAGCACCGGACAGACGCTTACCTACATTATCCTGCGGAAGAAAAAGGATGACGAGGATCTCCTGGAGAGGAAGACCGAGACCGAAGAGGAGGAGGAGAGAAAGGAAATATTGGAAACCCCGCCAGAGGCGGGGGAGGAGAAGGAGAAAGAAGTAAAATCTCCGGATCAATCAGAGGAAAAAACATAAGAAAATTTGTAGGGACAATTAATCTGTGCCGGTCGGGTCCCCTGACCCGACTGGGTTAAGGCATTTATCGTTGCGTCAAAAGCTCCACTCTTCCGCCTCTGGTGGAATACTGGTGACTGACGTTTTAAAAGGTGTCAAGACTGAGGTCCTGACACAACACAAGCTTCCCCGGGTTGTTTTGCGTTTATTCAAAAAACGTTTTAGCTTGCCTCTGTAGGTGACGATATAAAAAAGGGAACTGATATCCTTAAATCACAGGGGGGGATATGTCTGCTGAGATAATTAAGTTATTGCGCAAAACGCCCATCTTTTCCACGCTTGATTCTTCCAGCTTGAAAAGAATCTTTAGTTTTTTCAAGGAGAGGACCTATTCTTCTGACGAGATGCTTTTTAAAGAAGGAACCTTAGGGGATACTCTATACATTATCAAGCAAGGGGCGATAAAGATCTCTCAAACAGCCAAGGAGGGGGAGGAGGAGACCAGTCGAGCATTAAGGAGGGAAGGGGATATTTTCGGAGAATCGGGTTTTCTTGACGAGTCTCCTCGGCCTGTAACGGCTCAAGCCACAAAGACAACCAAGGTGTTGCAGCTATCCAGATCAGATTTTCTCATCATCCTCAACGATCATTCTTTGATCGCCTATCAGATCGTAAAAGTTCTGAGCTCACGTCTAAAGCAGTCTGACCTGCGGACAATTGAGGAATTGAAGGAGAAAAACGAACAGCTTCAGCAGGCAAACCGTGAGTTGCAGAAGACGGCTGAAACGGTAAAAAATCAAGAGCGGTCAGATGAATCCTCAGGAACCGCAGGAGGGGAGGAGAGATTTTCGGATCGGATGCTCTCTTTTGTTCCTTATCCGGTGATTTTCACAGGCGAGGATGATCTCATCTCCTTTTTCAACAAAGCGGCGGAGAAGGAGTTCGGCTACAAAAGCGAAGAGATAATGGGGAAGCCAGTTAAGATATTGTGGAATGAAGCTTTCTGGTCTCAGTTTTCTCCGGCCATTCAAAAAGAGTTGCAGGAGAGAAACGTGTGGGAGGGGGAAATTGTAGCTAAGAAAAAGAATGGAGAACATTTCCTCTCTTTCACCACTATCACTGGAATTTTTGACACCCAGGGAAAAAGAGACGGTAAGCTTTACCTAAACCGGAATGTAACCCAAAAAAGAAGCCAAGAAAAGGAAGAGCGGACAAAGGAGGAGTTGGTCTCAAGACAACAGATAGCAGAAGAGGTAGCCACCACCATTGGAAGGGAAAGCAAGACGCTCTCCGATGCCTTTGAGACCCTGCCGCTTGAACTGGATGAAATTAATTTGGGTAAATCAATGAAAACGACGAGCATTATGAAAAATGCCTTGGATAATATTAAAACCCTAATCACAGATTTGACCACATCACCTTCGTTGGAGGTTAAATCTGAGCCGCTCGATCTGGTGAGTTTCTTTCAAGAAGAATTACTTTTATTGGAATCCCATGAGAAATTCCGTGATATCGTCTTTGCTACTCACTTTGAGGAAGACACGCCAAAAGTGAAAGCAAATAAACGACAACTGCAACAGTTGCTTCACTCTATTTTGGACAACGCCACTTCAGCTTTACAGCCGATCTCAGATCGTAAAAAGACCATCGCCATAGAGGTGAACGGTGCAAACCAAAAGCAACAAGTGCAGATTCAGATCTCGGATAACGGGATGGGCATGAGTCGATCCAACCTTTCAAGGGTTTTTAAAGAACGCTTTACCACAAAAAGAGATGGATTAGGATTGGGGCTATTATTGGTTGACAGGATAGTAAAAAACCATGGGGGGAGTATTGAAGTTCATAGTGATGAAGGAACCTATACTTTGTTTGTCATCAGATTGCCTGCACATGAAGAAAAGCCAGCCTTTCTACCTCAAGTTGAACCAGTTCTTGAAACCGAAAGTTGAAAGGCGCTAAGCTTAAAGCGAGCCGAAAGATGTATGGTGATCTCAGTCAGAAAACTTTGAAAAAGTCAGATCGGGAAAGACTTTGCTGGGATTTTACGTAGGGACAGGGCTTGCCCTTCAGGATGAATCCCTGTCCTAACTTTAACAAGGACAGCCACACGGTTCGACAAGCTCACCGTCCTGAGCAAAGTCGAAGGAAGGGCTGTCCCTACAACTGAAACCTGGTTCACCTGAAGGTGAACACTCCAAATTCTCTCCCCAAGTAATTCTTGAAGCACCTCACCTGGTTTTTACCCTCAAAGAAAAGAGCATATCGATGAAAACGATCGTTGCTCCGAAAAGGAAGGTAGCTCTGAATCCTAAAAGCTCCCATATCACGCCGCCTAAAATCGGCAGAATCACTGCGGAGATATGGTTTGCCGTCACGCTGAAGGATATGCAACTGGTCAAATCGGATTTATCCGAGATCTTTCTCGCGTAAGAATAAAGGGCGATAGAGGAGCCGAAAAGGATATTATCCAGCACAAAGAAAACAGCCAGAAGAGGAAGCCAGCTTATATAGGCGTATCCGGAAAAGATGAATATGAGCAGAAACGAGCTTCCTGCCAGCACTATCCTTTCTCCCCACTTCTCCACAAGATTCCCCATCAAGCTGTTGGTGTAGATGGTAACCGCGTTGGAGATAAAGAACAGAAGTGCAGCAGAGGAGATGCTGATCTGATAGTTTGCTACCAGAAGAAAAATGGCAAAGGTGGTGAAGATGTGACGGCGACAGCCTCTCAGGAAACTTAAAAAATAGTATAGAGAATACTTTTTTTTGAGGGAAACCTTCCTTTCCTCTTCTTTCGCCCGATTGTCTCTTAGTGTAAAGGTGAAATAGATTCCCACCAGGGTGACTAAAGCTCCGAAAAAAGTCAATACTTCTCGGTAGCCGAAAAACAGCGTGGCGACCAAAACGCAGATGGTGGCGACCACTCCGGCGATAGATTCTATGCTTTTTATCTTCCCCTGGGCTTTTCCCGATTCTTTGGTCTTGATAAAGTGAAGTAGGAGCGCATTGTTGGAGGAGAGAAAGCTGTGGAATCCTACGCTCATCACCA
The DNA here is from genome assembly GCA_964403165.1 of uncultured Ignavibacteria bacterium. GTDB lineage: Bacteria > Zixibacteria > MSB-5A5 > MSB-5A5 > SM1-73 > SM23-73-3. The sequence goes on along the minus strand of CAYOFL010000024.1, from coordinate 8,804 downwards.
GAGTGCCCACCCCCAGCATAAAGACCGAGTCAGCACGACCCACCAGCATCAATCCCAAGCCAGAAAGGACAATGCTTAAAGTGGCGATCTTAACTTCTGCTAAATAAAGAGCCAATGCTCCCACCATGAAGCCTAAAAGCCCCGGAATTTCCCGAACCGACTGAATAATCCCTATTTGAGTGGGGGTGATATCCAAAACCTCTTTGGCGAAGTTGTTGAATATCACCCTCCACACGATAAAGCCGAAGAAGAGGGCAAAGGTGTTTAAAGCTATGGTTAGAAGACTGACATCCTGTTTTTTGAAAAGCTTCATGTTTCAATAGAGTATGATAAAATCCTTTTCTTATTCTCTAGTTGAATATAACATCCTTTTCTCAATTGTGAATTTAATTTGTGGGCTAAAGCCTGCCAGGTTGGGGAACCTGGCAGGCACAAAAATCAATTATCTGTTCAAGGGTGGTCCACCACCAGGCTGTTAGTTTCCGGTCGCCAAAGAATTCTGATACGCACATACGAAAGCCCCAGATCTGATCAGGCTGGGGCTTTTCTTTTGCTCGGGGATTAATATAAAGCAAGAAATGTATGTGCTTCTTCGATCTCTTACATTTTCCTTGATTTTCCCCTCACCCTGACCCTCTCCCCACAGGGGAGAGGGGACTTCAGTCCGTAGGTCGGGTTGCGAGCCCCCGCCAACGGCTGGGGAGAGCTACCCGACACTTTAGTTTCAATTCCCACCTTTGTCGGGCAACCTACGCCCGGACGGTAGCCCGATCTACCACTTTAGGCACATCCCTCCACAGGAGGTGGACCTCCCTTGAATAGATAATTTATCAGAGTGGACACATCTCCCAGATCCACCACACAATCGCCATTAGCGTCTCCTGCCGCTAAGGGGTCAGGGGGACCTCCACCTTTGTACAGATAGTTAATCAAAGTGACCACATCCCCTAAATCCACCACCTGATCCCCATTGGGATCACCCGGCAGATAAGGTAGAGCAGTCAACCAATCCAGCACCTTCTGCAGCACCACATGCGATTTGCTGGTGGGCTGCCCGTGGAAGAGACCGCCGTCTTTTCGTATGGACTCGAAGCCAAATCCAAACACCACCACCTTGAAGAAATCGTTTTGAAATTTAGTGCCGGCAACAGAGTCCGTGGGAGTCCACCACTGGCCGCCATCGGCAATAGTATAAACCAAAACCGTATCAGCCTCAGAGTCGGGGACCAGATTATCCTTGGAGTCTTGATTGGTGACCTCGTAGTTCGGGAAAATATATAGAGCGTCCCCAACCTCATCCTCCGGTTGCCCTATCACCAGACGTCTGTCGCAGATTCCACCATATCCCACATGCAGATAGTTGTTTAAGAACAGTGTGTCCAGGGGATTAGATGAGTTGGAGAGAACCTCCACAGCGTCCTGGCTGGTTAAAAACAGCCCGCCGCCGTTATCTAAAAATGCCATCAAACCCAGAATATCCTCATCTGCGAAAATTGAGTCTCTGTGATCTCCAGTAAACCAAATCACCACATCATAATCAGACAAATGAAAGCTTTCACCGGGTGGATTAGCTTTATCCCATACATCATACAAAGGACCTAACAGATCTAAAGCTTCTGTATAATTATTCTCTAAGGTCGAGCCAAGATCATCATCCACCAGAAGGATGCTGGAAAGACCTATCCAGATCTCCTCTTCCCAACTCTTGGTATAATCGCCTCCATTTCCGGTAATCTGGAGGGTGAAGTTCACCTTTTTGGGAGGAAAATTTGGGGGGACCCAGAATTGAATCGGATCTGAATGGTTGTCCACCGTATCATGCACTAAAATATCGCCCAAATAGGATCGGTCATTTATGAAGACTATGCCGTCCGTGTCAGCCCAAGCTATAACCTGCGCTCCATTCAGTGGAGCCCAGATATTGGAGAAAGTTACAAAGATATTCACCGTTTCCTCTGGTTCCGACCTTCCGTTTCCATTGCCTCCGGTGGAGTCGTCCACAGAGAAACCCTCTAAGTTAACGAAGGGACCGGGAGGGATGTAATTTATCAAATCGGTGGCATATCCGATATAACAGCTGTTGTATTTTATATAAAAATATCCATTCATGCCCCAGCCAGAACCCCAACTGTTTTTTGCAATCCAGGCGCCATTACCACCACATAAAGTATCGTCCCATCCAATAAGCAAGACCGCATGATTGACCGGCTCGAAGCCGATGTGTTCGTAACATCCTTCGGAGTAGCTGAAGAAGTCGTCGTAAACGGTCATGGCGCAAGATACCGGTCCGGTAAGAAGGGCGGTTTTGATGGCATCTACATTGTTAGCAACCGGAGTCCATCCAGTTACTTTGGCGAAAACTTCACAGGATTCTTGAATACAAGGATCAGTATCGTTAGCGTGGTAGGGCATACACTCCTCACTCACCGAGCCAAAGCCCTGAAATAGCTCATAAGCATAACTCATCCAGCCCCCATCACATCCCCAGCCATAGGCTCTGCAGGAGAGAATCTGCTGCTCTGAAAGATCCAACTCCTTCTCTCCGTATATCTTCGCCATAGCCTCCAAAGCTCCCAGAGCACCAAAAGCCCAACAGCTTCCACAGCCACCTTGATTCTTCACCGGAGTGACCCCAGCCGAATCCCGCCAGTCAAAAACTATAGAGAAAGTTACCTTTGGGGGAGCTTCTAATTTTGTAGCATTTTCGAACCACTCATCGTACCATTCAGGCACCTTCAAACCTAAAAGCTTCTGTTTTTCTTCTTCCGAAAGTTCGGAAACTGAAGTCCTGCCCGCAGTCCAGTTATAGCCATTCTCCTCGATCATCTTCTGGATATCTTCTATTTCTTCATCGACTCTGTCCTTTGGAATTGCTGAACTGGATACAAAGAAGATGACCACCAAGAAAAGAAAAACACAATTGATAATTCTGAAACCTCTCATCCTAAACTCCTTCTGAAAAGATTAAATCAAAAGACCTGTTCTCTTTTTTTCTGCGAAAACTTTTTTTGTTCCTTCCAGCCCCAGCCACTGGTGATAACTTAACACAATTTCCTGATAAGTCAAGGCAAAACAGCCAGGAGGCGTGTGAATCCTTTCGTTCGTCACGGTCAGACGACCGCCCGTCTGGGCGGACGCCCTTCACTCAAAAACGGACAGCCACAAGGGCTGTCCCTACGGTCTATCTAGAATAAGAAGGGCAAGATCGGAATCAGAGTAAAGAGGGGGAATAGAGTAATCATCAGAGCCAACAAGGCCAGAAGGAATGCGCTTATTGCGAGAAGGAAGTTCAACTGGTTGTCGAGCTGTCCGTGGACCAAGTTGTGATTGTTGACCACCAAAATCTTGTTGGATTCAAGAAGATCCGACAAGTTTCTCATGTTAGCGGTTGCGTGCAAATAGACAATCGGAGCGTTCTTGTCTCTGGCTATCTTGTAGCGGGGATTCATCTGGAAATTCACTGCCCTGTTACGCCAATATAGATAGTCCTTTTGCAGTGCAGAAAGCTCAAGCCCAATTATCTTCAGCTTTTTCCGAGCCCGCCAGATAGTCAATTTCGGGATTCGGATCTCATGAATCTGGCTGTCAATCTCATCCCACCTTTTCTTCAATTCATTGTGCTCGCGCCATAGGCCATAATATACAGGATTGTCTGCCTCATCTAGTTTTATCATTCGCTCTGTCATCCGGCCTCACTCCCATATGTGGTTTGCCATTGTCTCCTGAATTCCGAATCGTGAGCTCGTATTGCTGACAGAGTTTTCTCAGCCACGATTCAGGTATACATTCTTTTCACCACACAAACCATTTAGTTTACCTAAAAGCTCTTTGGATACCTCCACTTCAATGTTCTTAAGCCTCATTTTCAATTCCTCATGATCTGTTCTAACATGGAGGAACACCGACGATTTGCCCGGATGGGCGGAGAGAATATCTTTCAACTCGGAGATAATATCCTGACTGGTCCCAGAGGAGAAAAGAAGGATATGCAGTGGGGGCTTCATCTTCTGGTAGGCTTTGCTTAGACTAATGATATCCGATGCCACCACCTTGGCTTTCTCTCCCTCCTTGGTGGAGGCTTTTCCCTTAACCAAAACCATGGAGTCAGCCCTTATGATCCGGCGGCTTTTCTCATAACAATCGGAGAAGATCACCACCTCAACCGTCCCCACGAAATCCTCCAGAGTGGCAAAAGCCATCTGCTTTTTTTTGCGGTCAATATTAGTCTTTACATGGGTGATAACCCCCCCGATGTAGAGTTCCTCCCCATCCTTGGCATCTTCTATGACTTGGGTGTCTTTGGTTACAAAGATTTTCAACTCCTCCTCATATCGGGTTAAGGGGTGTCCGGAGACGTAAAAACCGAGCATCTCCTTTTCCTTGGACAAAATCTCACTTATGGGCCATTCCGGAACTTCCGCCATTTTGGGTGCCGGCACGACTTTGGTCTCCCCGCTGAGATCAAACAGGGAGGTCTGTCCTCTTCTTTTGTCTTCCTGAAGGGTCTGTCCATAGTTTGTAGCCACATCCAAGGATGCCAAAAGTTGTGCTCTGTGTTTGGACACCGAGTCGAATGCTCCCGCCTGGATCAAGCTTTCTATCACCCGCTTATTGACCGCACTTAAATCCACTTCAATGCAAAACTGAAACAGATTATTGAATTTTCCTACCTTCTCCCTGGCTTTGACGATGGCTTCAATGGCACCATGTCCCACGTTCTTCACCGCCTCCAATCCAAATCTTATCTTGTTTTCCACCACCTTGAACTTGCCCACGCTCTCATTTACGTCCGGCGGCAGGTCATCAATTCCCATCCTCTTGCATTCCTCCATTAAGATCACTATTCTATCAGTGTTTCCTATCTCGGATGACATGGTGGCGGCCATAAACTCTACCGGATAATGAGCCTTAAGATAGGCGGTCTGATAAGCTAGGTAGGCATATCCAGCGGAATGAGCTTTGTTGAAGCCGTATCTTCCAAAGGTAGCCATCAGATCGAATATCTTATCCGCGGTCTCTTGCTTTATCCCCTTAGCTTTAGCCCCTTTCTTAAACTCCTCCCTCTGTTGAACCATCAGTTCTGCCTTTTTCTTTCCCATGGCTTTTCTCAAGATGTCCGCCCTCCCCAGAGTGTATCCGGCTAAATCGCTGGCGATTTTCAAAACCTGTTCCTGATACACTATCACCCCGTAAGTCTCTTTGAGAATCGGTTCCAGCAGGGGATGTTCATATGCGATCTTTTTTAAACCTCTTTTTCTATCTATATATTCATCGGTCATTTTACTGTCTAAGGGTCCGGGACGGTAAAGGGCATTCATGGCAGTCAACTCATCTAAGCTTTCCGGCCTGAGCTTGGACAGATACTCTCTCATCCCGGAGCTTTCAAACTGAAAGATGCCCACCGTCTCTCCGTTGGAAAAAAGCTGGATGGTTTTCTCGTCGTCTAAAGTGATTGAATCAATGTCAAAAATGATGCTTTGATCTTCTCTCAGTATCTTCAGGGTGTCATCGATCACGGTCAAGGTTCGAAGACCTAAAAAATCCATCTTCAAAAGTCCGATCTCCTCGATGCCCATCATATCGTATTGAGTGGTTATCTCCCCCTTGCTACCTTTGTAGAGAGGAACGTATTCGGTTAAAGCCTTAGGAGCGATAACCACCCCCGCGGCATGAGTGGAAGCATGGCGGCACAATCCCTCCAGTATCTCTGAGTAGGACATCAGCTTTTTTATTCGGGGATCGCTTTTGACCAGAGTGCGAAGCTCCCCTTTCAACTCCTGGGCTTTTTTCAGGGTCATGTCGGGAACCCAGGGGATCATTTTGGCGAGTCGGTCTACCTCAGAGTAGGATATATCCAAAACCCTTCCCACATCCCGGATTACTGCCCGGGCGGCCATGGTTCCGAAGGTGATAATCTGAGCAACGTTATTCTCACCATATTTGTTGATCACGTATCGGATGATTTTGTCCCTCTCCCGATCCGAGAAATCTATGTCGATATCCGGCAGGGAGATTCTTTCGGGGTTGAGAAATCTTTCAAACAAAAGCCCATATTTGATAGGATCCATATTGGTGATTCCCAGACAATAAGCCACCAGACTGCCTCCCACCGAGCCTCGTCCCGGTCCCACCCGGATGTTTTTATTTTTGGCATAGTCGATAAAGTCCTTGACGATAAGAAAATAACCAGCAAACCCCATCTGTTTTATCACCTTGAGCTCATACTCCAATCTTTCCTCCAGGCCAGGGGTAACCTTAGAGTATCTTTGCGCCAAGCCTTTCCGAGCCAGAAACTCCAGATAGGAGTCTAAATCATCAAAGCCGGTAGGGAGGGGGAATTCGGGCAGATGAGTCTTCCCGAACTCTAAATCCAGATTGCATACCTCAGCGATGCGCAGGGTATTCTCCAAAGCGGAAGGAAAGTCTTCAAATAGCTTTTTCATCTCCTCCGGAGATTTGAAATACATCTGATCGTTGGCAAACTTGAGCCTGTCTGTGTCGACTATCTTCTTTCCGGTTTGAATACACAGGAGGGCATCATGAGCCGGGGCGTGCTCCTTTTTCAGATAATGGCAATCATTGGTAGCTACCAGTCCCACTTTCACCTCTTCCGCCAATTTTGCCAGAAGGGGAATTACCCTTCTCTCCTCTTCGATACGGTGATTCTGTAACTCCAAAAAGAGGTTTCCCTCGCCAAACATGTCTTTGTATTCCTTAGTCACCTCCCTGGCTTTATTATAATTTCCCTTAAGAAGAAGACTTGGAATTTCTCCTTTAAGACAACTGGACAAAGCTAAAAGACCTTCTGAGTGCTGTCTCAATACCTCCTTATCAATGCGAGGTTTGTGATAGAAACCCTCTAAATATCCGATGCTGGACAGCTTCATTAAGTTCTTATATCCGAGTTGATTCTTGACTAAGATTATGAGATGATATCCTGCATCTGGCAATCCCCTTATCGGTTCTTTTTTTCTTCTGTCCTGCGGTGCCACATACATCTCACAGCCGATTATGGGCTTGATTCCGCAATCCATACATTTTTTGTAGAATTCTACAGCTCCGAACATGTTGCCATGATCGGTGATGGCTAAAGCGGGCATCTTGAACTGCCTTGCCTGTGCCATCAGATCATTCAATTTGATGGCTCCATCCAGAAGGCTGTATTGGGTATGAACGTGAAGATGAACAAAATCAGCGTGTATCATATTTGCTTACTCTTCGTTTGGCAAAAATCTGATTTCCTCTCCCCTTTGGGGAGAGGACTAAGGTGAGGGGGTTTTCAAAGTGGCCTGATTTCCCCCTCACCCCCGCCTCTGGCGGGATTTTCAACCTAACCCTCTCCCCCAGGGGAGAGGGAACAGGCAGTAGGTTTGGCTGTCGAAGACTGCCCGACAAAATATAATAATCTTTTGTGTCGGGTAGCTCCCCTCGCCTTTGGCGGGGTCGCAACCCGACCTACTCGTTAATCCTTTTCAAAAACCTTATGAATCTTTCCCGGCAGTCTATACAGACCAGCCAGTTCCGTTTTAAGTATACCTCCTCCTCCAATTCTTTTTCCGTCATGTCCCTGGTTTCATCCAGAATCTTTCCAATCTTTTTTTCCAAATAATCTTCCGGTTTTTTGGAGAAATCTTCAATATAGCCATCAAAATCTGAGACTATCTCTAAATTGATACGATATCGCGTGCCGCCCTTCTTGAAGCGTTTGCCACAGACATCACAGCGAAGCTTGGTCTCGGGCGACGGAGATCTCTCATTCATAATAATGTCTTTTTTTAGAAAAGTTGGAAAAAAGTTTAAATAAAACAATTCCAGCTAAAAAGCCACCCACATGGGCAAACCAGGCAACACCTCCTGAGGTAGAGCCAATAGAGGGGAAAGCGTAAAGAAGCTGAAGTATGAACCAGAATCCTAAAACAAAAAGAGCCGGTATTCTCACCACCCGAATGAAGAATCCAAAAAATATCAGAGTCAAAATTCTTGCTTTCGGGAATCTGATCATATAAGCGCCTAAAACTCCAGCTATGGCACCGGATGCCCCCACCATGGGGACCTGGGAATTGGGGGCAGTGAAAATATGCAAAAGGCTTGCCGCCAATCCACACAGGATATAGAAAATAAAGAACTTAACGTGACCGAGCTGATCCTCCACATTGTCGCCAAAAATCCAGAGATAAAGCATGTTACCGGCTAAGTGAAAAAAACCTCCATGCAAAAACATGGATGAGAACAATGAGAGAGGAATGGAGAAAGAAAGCTCTGGCGTAAGCTCCTGTCCGTGGATTACCTCAAAGGGAATAGTCCCCCACTTGACCAAACCCGACTGAAATCCTTCTCCCATCGACAAAAGATAGAAATAGATCAGACAGTTGACCGAGATCAATGCCACCGTGATGATCGGTGGTTTGAAAGAAGGAATATCGTCTTTTAACGGGATCATATAATATAGTAGTCTGGAGTGTCAAGCTTTAGCTTGACCCACAGTTCGTTTCGGTCAGACGACCCCACCCGGACGGGCGCTCGCCCGTCCGGGCGCAGGGTGCCCGACAAAACTTGGTGAGATTCTTTCGTGTCGGGTAGCTTCCCTCCGGGTCGCAACCCGACCTCCAATTCTGTCCGTGTAGAGGCAATTCCCTGCCTGTAGCATGAACCATACGGTTCATACCTGTGGCGGGATGTTCCACATGAATTGCCCCTACAAAGGTAACGGACGAGGCGTCCATTACCAACAAGGGTCAACGGATGAAGCGGATTAAACGGAAACATGAAATCACCTCATATCATCAGTTCCATCTGTTTAATCC
>CAYOFL010000023.1:0-36675 GCA_964403165.1 uncultured Ignavibacteria bacterium | reverse complement strand
TGGAGGGGTTAAAAGATTTTGCGAACATCCACATTCCACCTGAATTTGTCTCTCAAATTCCACATGAACAATACTTGTCTTGAGATACTTAACCGGGCAGTGGAGAAGCTGCGAACGGAAGGGATTGACCGCCCCCGCACCAATGCTGAACTTTTGCTGGGGACGGTTCTTAATGCGAAAAAGATAGATCTATATTTAGACCGCGATCGAATCTTAACTCTCCAACAAATACAAAAATTCAATCAGTTCATTCAGGAAAGAACCTCCGGAAAGCCGGTTCAATATATCATCGGGAGCACAGAATTCTTCGGTCTGGAATTTAAGGTGAACCAAAGCGTTTTAATTCCCCGACCGGAGACGGAAACCTTGGTGGAGATAGTTATCCAACAACTCAAAAACTCCTCCCAACCCAAAATCATTGACTTAGGCACAGGATCAGGAGCAATCGCTATAAGCTTAGCCGGGAACCTGAAAAGTTGTTTTGTCTTTGCCACCGACGTCTCCCCTGATGCTCTGAAAGTTGCAAAGGATAATGCGAAAAGGCATGGGGTGGAGAATCAGATCGAATTTGTTTGCGGTGATCTTTTTGAGCCGTTAAGGAAAAAAAATATAGAAGGGGAGGTCGATTGTGTGGTTTCAAATCCACCTTATGTGAGCAAGGGGGAATTTGACCACCTTCCCAGGGAAGTCAAAGACTATGAACCTATCATGGCTTTGAAAACGGATGAAGAGGGGACTTCTTTCCATAAAAGGATAATTGAAGGTTCGCTCGATTTCCTAAGAAAAGATGGCATATTGGCTCTGGAGGTGGGCTTGGGTCAGGCGAGCAATGTTGCTGATTTGTTTCGAAATTGGAAAGATTTCAAAAACGTGGAAATAAAGAAAGACCTGGGGGGGATAGAAAGAATAGTTATTGCACATAAATCTTAACGCAAGCGTTGGTTCGGGGTGCCCTCCCGTCTGGGGGTCTCCGTTACCTCAAACCGAAAATGTTGCGGGGTAAGGGCTTGTCCTGAGGACACAGTCCGAAGGTTACCCCGCAACAACGGCAAGAGGGTGGCAGGTAGCCATCCCGCCATAGGCGGGACGTGGTGGTGAGGATGACATGGAGAATTCCTCTTTCCATTTCCCTTGACAAAACCCCAAGGATTTGATATTTTCGAGCAAGAAGATAAACGCAAACCATCTAAACCATATTAGGTTTAATGTTTTATCAACGAAGCATGACAAACTTGGAGCGGACAAAGCGAACCGAAGAGAGAACCACGTTTTTCCATTGAATCAGAGAAAGCAGAGATGAATTAGGACAGCTCTGCTTTTTTAATTTTCGTTTTTTGAGGAAGGAAAGATACTATGCCTGACAAGATGCTTGCAGTTATGAAAAAGGAAAGGGCGCCCGGAGCAGAATTGGTAACAGTTGATATCCCAAAGATCAAATCGGATGAAGTCCTGGTGAAAGTGAAAGCCACCTCCATTTGCGGAACCGATGCTCACATCTATAATTGGGATGAGTGGTCGCAAAGTCGGATCAAACCTCCCATGATTTTCGGGCATGAGTTTGCTGGAGAGGTGGTGCAGGTGGGAAATCTGGTAAAAAGAATCCAGGTGGGCGATCACATCTCCGCCGAGACCCATATCCCCTGTGGGCATTGCTTTCAGTGCCTGACCGGGAAACAACACATCTGCCAGAATCTAAAAATCCTGGGCGTGGATGTCGATGGCTGTTTTGCTGAATATGCGGCAATACCGGAAGTCTGTGCCTGGAAAAACGACGAAAACATCCCTCCCGAGATTGCCTCGGTTCAGGAACCTTTTGGCAATGCCACCTATACTGTAATGGAGAGTGAAGTCTCTGCAAAGATCATCGCCATTATGGGGGATGGACCCATCGCCTGCTTTGCCACCGGAATTGCTAAAGCAGTGGGGGCGGCACAGATCTTTGCCGTGGGAGAGTTCCCTTATCGGGTTAACCTGTTGAAGAAGATGGGCGCGGATGTGGCTTTAAGTATTCTCACCCACGATACGGTTAAAGAGATCATGGATGCCACCTCCGGCGAAGGAGTGGATGTGGTTCTGGAGATGACCGGAGTACAGGGGTCGATTGATAATGGTTTTAAGATTTTGAAAAAAGGCGGAACCTTCACCGCCTTCGGCATTCCCTCCTCCAGGATAGAGTTTGATTTGTCCAACAATGTTATCTTCAAGGGTGCAAAGATCATCGGCATAAATGGAAGACTGATGTTTGACACCTGGTTTCAGTTGAGCAATCTATTGAAGTTCAAAAAAGTGGACGTCTCTCCAGTGATAACCCATAAGATGCCTCTTAAGGATTTTCATAAAGGCATGGAGGCGGTGGTCTCTTCAAAAAAAGAGGTGGGAAAGGTGGTGTTCTTTCCCGAGGCGAAATAAAGTGAATCTGGAGAGCAAAAGTTTACTTTTGCAGAATTGGGTGTTGCGTCAGGAGCTACTCCTGACGCACAAGCTGGTTGTCAGGACTGAGTTCCTGACAGAACACAGAAAGACGTAAAAAATGTAGCGGAAGGCTTTAGCCTTCCATCATGGAAGCCTGAAGGCCTCCGCTACACTAAATCTCTATTTTTTGAAGTTTTCTTACAAAAATTAAAAATTGCGATTCAACGATAATGTAGAACGAATTTGAAGAACAAAGGAGTTTATTGAAATGAGCAACATCGGTTCTTATGAGGAGAGATGTAAAGATTTTGATTGGTCTATCGCCAAAAAGGAGCTTTCGTATAAAGAAGGTGATCCTATCAATATTGGCTATTATTGTTCGGACAGAAACTGCGAGTTGGGTCTGGGCAGTAAGTTAGCCTTAATCTGGGAGGGTTTCTCTGGCGAGCAGAAGAGGTTCACTTTCGAAGAGTTGAAGATACACTCCAATTCATTCGCCCATCTGTTAAGCAAGAAGCTAAGACTGAAAAGCAGCGAGCGCATCGTCATCTTCATGGACAAAACCCCCGAACTCTATTTTGCTTTCCTGGGAATTCTGAAGATGGGAGGAATTGCAGTCCCACTCTTTTCTGCCTTCGGAGAGGAATCACTCCTTACCAGATTGCAGAACTGCAATGCCTCTGCCGTTTTAACCACCAAAAAGCTGGTGCCCAGAATAAGAAAGATCAAGGACAGGCTTCCGGATCTAAAACATGTTGTTATAATGTCAGAAGATGAGAACCTTCCGGTAAAAGAGCGGGAGATGGCATTTTCTTATAGCAAAGCTTCGCGGATTGAATCATTTGAACCCTTTCCTGTGACTCCGGAAACACCGTCTGTGCTTCACTATACCTCCGGCACAACGGGCCAGCCCAAAGGAGCTTTGCACGTTCATTCCTCCATCTTCTCTCAATATTTGACCACCAAATGGGTTTTGGACTTATGTCTGGATGATGTTTACTGGTGCACGGCTGATCCGGGATGGGTTACCGGCACCTCATACGGAATCATTGGTCCCTGGAGTTTGGGAATAACCCAGGTGGTGCTGGATGGAGGTTTTGTTCCGGAGAAATGGTATGAACTGATCCAGAAACATAAGATAACGGTCTGGTATTCTGCCCCTACCGCCATTCGGATGTTGATGAAAGCGGGGAAGGAGATCGTTAAGAAATTTGATCTTTCGTCCTTACGGCATCTGTGCTCTGTGGGTGAGCCACTCAATCCCGAGGCTGTAGTCTGGTCTGAAGAAGTTTATGGTTTGCCTTTCCACGATACCTGGTGGCAGACAGAGACCGGGTGCATTCTGGTCTCAAATTATCCTGGAATGAAGATCAAACCGGGATCAATGGGTAAAGCCTTTCCCGGCATAAGGGCATCAGTTTTGAATCACAAATTCGAACCGATTACCGAAAAAGACAAACCCGGACTCTTAGCCCTCAAACCACCCTGGCCCTCCATATTCCGAACTTACTGGAACAATCCCACGGGCTATGAGAGCAAATTCAAGAACGGGTGGTATATAACCGGTGATAGATCAAGCATTGATGAGAATGGATATTTCTGGTTTATGGGACGGGATGATGACGTGATCAACGTTGCAGGACACTTGGTTGGTCCCTTTGAGATAGAATCCGTGCTTTTGGAACATGAGGCTGTGGCAGAATCTGCCGCCATAGGAAAACCGGATCCGATAAACATGGAGGTGGTTAAGGCTTTTGTGGCTTTAAAACCCGGATTTGAGCCGAGCGGCGATCTGGAGCTTTCGATCATGAATTTTATCCGAAAGAAGTTATCATCCATCGCCATGCCCCAGGAGATCGAGTTCGTCGACTCTCTGCCCAAGACCAGAAGCGGAAAGATCATGAGAAGGGTTTTGCGCGCACAGGAGAGGGGAGAACCAGTAGGCGACCTTTCGACTTTGGAGAATGATTGAGATCAGACCTTTTGGGAGTCGAGAAGTTAGAAGCTGGTTTGTCGGTGTCGAAGCCCGTATCGAGACTCGGCTTTCGATTCCCGATTCTCGTTACTGTGGAAAACGAAAAAAACAAGTTGACATATTGTCCACAGGATCCACAGGACGTGTCATGTTGAGCGAAGCGAAACATCTCACAATATATTTGCAAGGAGGACTTAAATGAAAGAGGAGCTAATTGAGTACATAATGAAAGAATTTGTGGAAGACCCGGACGAGGAGATCGACGAGACCACTCCTTTGATATCCTCAGGATTGATCGATTCCCTCTCCGTGGTATCTTTGGTGGCATTCATAGACAAGAAATTTGGGGTGAAGATCCCGGACGAGAAGGGAACGGTTGAGAATTTCGAGACGGTGAACAAAATTATTGAAATAATCAATGAATGTAAAAAATGAGGTCTTTGTCTGTTCGTCACAGACTTGTCCTGATCCCCCGCCAAAGGCGGGGGAGAATGGACGCCTCGTTCGTGACGCTAATGAAAATGGTATCGGATGAGGGCGTTCGATACCAACGAGAAAGTAACTCGGTTGTCTTAAGTTGTCGGAAATGGTAACCCCGATCCTCTTATTAGGGGATCCATCAAGAGAGGATGAAAAAATGACACGATTTGAGGAAGATGTAGTAGAATGCTACTATAATCTGAAAGAATACTTAACCATAAAGAATATTCAATTCCCTGCAGTAAAGAAAAGACCGGGCGGCAAAGGTCGGGGAGAAATAGATTTGCTGGCTATTAAAGTAGGAAACAGGGGAAGAGTAAAGGACGCGGTGTGGGTAGAAATTGGAGTAAGTGTTAGCTCTCGTTTTCCTTTCATTTCGAGGACTAGGCCGGAGGGCGTCGACGAGGTGAGGAAACTCTTAAAGAAATTCTTTGAGAGTGATGCTGAACACAAAATCAAAAAACTTCTTAAAGGTCTAAAATATAACTGCCGCATCGTCTCAAGTGATTTTTCATCCAAGACCAAGGACAATTTGGTGAATAGACTAGCAGAGCTTGGTGCCAGAGTTGTTAGTGTAAGCGAAAACAGGGACACTATAAACATAAAGATCAGATTCAAGAATCTTGAGAAAAACAATATCGAGAGGGATATCGAGATTGTGCCTTTTTCCGAGATTTTACTGAGGCTACGAGCAATCTTTGATGAGGAAGGGCTAATGACAAGAGACTTCCAAGATCCTCGATTGAGAGCAATTCAATATCTAGTAGCAGCATTAAGCAAAACATGAATATCTACTGTTCGTCACGGACTTGTCCTGATCCCGCCCAGACGGGCGTCCGATACCAATCAGAGGGACAAATTGACGAATTATTAGGAGGTAATTATGGCTTACGGAAAAGCTAAAGAATTCTATCAAAATGAGTTAAAAAGCATAAAAGATGGTGGGCTTTATAAGGAGGAGCGGTACATTCACACTCCCCAAGGCGCAGACGTTAAGGTGGAGTATCCTGAAGGATCAGCCACCAAGGATGTCATCAATTTCTGCGCTAACAACTACCTGGGACTCTCCAGTCATCCTGAGGTTATGAAGGCGGCTCGAAAGGGACTGGATGAGCGAGGCTACGGGATGTCATCGGTGAGATTTATTTGTGGCACTCAGGATATCCATCAGGAACTGGAAAAAAAGTTGACCGCTTTTCTGGGCACCGAAGACACCATTCTCTTTGCCTCATGTATGGATGCCAACGCCGCAGTCTTTGAGGTGCTTTTGGACAAGGTTGACGCCATCATAGCCGACAGGCTGGTTCATGCCTCCATCGTGGATGGCATGAAGCTTTGCAATGCCCAGCAATATAATTATAAGCATTCAGACACGGCACATCTGGAGGAGAAGTTGAAAGAGGCGGAAGGTGCCCGGTTTCGTATGATCGTAACCGATGGGGCCTTTTCCATGGATGGAGATATAGCTAAGCTGGATGAAATCTGTGCTCTGGCTGAAAAATACAATGCTATGGTATGTGTGGACGATTCTCATGCTACAGGATTTATTGGAAAAACGGGGAGGGGGACACATGAGTTGTGTGGGGTAATGGGCAAGGTGGACATTATCACCACAACTTTAGGCAAGGCTTTAGGAGGAGCTTCGGGCGGCTGTGTCAGTGGTCGAAAGGAGATCGTGGAGATGCTCAGACAGCGGGGCAGACCCTATCTTTTCTCAAACACCGTAGCTCCGGTGATTGTCGCCGCCGCTAACAGGGTTTTAGACCTCATCTCCAAGACCACAGACAGGCGGGATAAACTCGAAAAAAATACCCTGTATTTCAGAAAGAAGATGACCGAGGCGGGCTTCGACATCAAAGAGGGTATTCATCCCATCGTTCCCATCATGCTTTATAACGCCAAATTAGCTCAGGACTTTGCCAAAGACCTCTATTATGAGGGCATATTCGTTATCGGATTTTTCTATCCGGTGGTTGCCCGGGGACAGGCTCGCATAAGAGTGCAGGTCTCAGCCGATCACGAGATGGAGCATTTAGATAAAGCCATCGGTGCCTTCACCAAGATCGGCAAGAAATACGATATTTTGGGGAAAAAGAAAAAAGAGATTGTGGCGATGTATGGACTTTAGTTTAATCGAGCCGTTTTTATCAAAATAGATATCCCTCCCACCTTTTGATGGGAGGGATTTTTTTCAAATTCCTTTACAGAATGTGACCTATGTCGTATATTCTGAAAAACAAAGAAAGGATTTTCTCAATGGAGAAGGTAGTGGTGATAAATAACGATAAGATGGGGCAGGGAGATAAAGAATTGGGGGTTCGTCTTATGGCAAGTTTTTTGAGTAGGCTGATAAATGCCGAACTCAAGCCTAAAATGATTGTACTCTACAACTCCGGAGTGAAATTGGCAGCCAAAGGTTCTTCGGTTCTGGAAAGCTTGCACTCTTTGGAAAATCTTGGGGTCGAGATAATCTGCTGTGGCACCTGCATCAATTTTTATGGCTTGGCCGACCAGATTCACGCGGGAAGGGTGACCAATATGCCGGAGATCGTCAAGGTATTAACTGAAGCCAAAACAACGGTTACCATATAATGGATTTATCTATTAGTTAGTTTCAAGCCCGCGCAAAAATGATCAAGTTAACCAACAAAGACATAACCTTAACCGCCCTTTTTATCACTTTAGGGGTAACCATTCCCATCCTCTTCCATCAGATGGCTCTGGCAGGAAGGATATTTTCACCCATGCACATCCCGGTTTTTTTGGCAGGGATATTCGTAGGTCCGGTAAGCGGGTTGATCGTGGGTTTGGTCTGCCCAATTATGAGCTTTTTGCTTACCGGCATGCCCCCTCCCTATGCTGTGCCTTTGATGAGTTTGGAATTGCCGGTTTACGGAGTCGCAATTGGGATACTCATAAGAGTGATAAAATTTCCGGTTCTTTCTCTTTTGCTGGCTATGATTTTGGGTCGTCTGGCTTTTGCCCTTGGGCTTTTCGTCTTCGGTCTTTTTTTGTCTCTCCCATATGGACCGAAGGAATTCATAAAGATTTCTGTGATCACCGGACTCCCCGGAATCGCCATCCAGCTTGTTCTGATCCCTCTCCTGGTGGAAGCAATTCAATTAGCCAGGAAATAGCACCCCCTCTTCACGTTCCATTTTTTCTTTATCGGGAAGTTCCGACACGGTAGATTCTCTGCTCGGGACTACGAACATTTCTGAAGTATACCTAAGCCGTTTTAATTAACTTTTCTTTCTTTCTGCCGATTTTGATTATTGGGTTGGTTAATCTTTCCGCAGGTGATTTGACTCAACTGAGTTTTAAAGTCGGATCGGAGCTAAGATGGATACTTTCGAAAAGGAGTTGAAAAAGATTCAAAGACGAGACTGGCAGATATGGATCTTGATGCTCACTTTGTTCTTGATCTTCGCCACCTTCATCGTTCTGGTGATTTTCTATTCTGACCTTCAACCCCTGTATGAGAAACACATAAACGCTTACATGTTTAATTTGCTGCTCTTGGGATTTGTGTCTCTTTCTCTTTTGTTTATTGGATATGTGGTGCTTAAGGAGGTGGCCACCAAGAAGCTCCAAAGGGATCTGATGTCGGAGCGGATTGCCTCTCAGGTTTTGGAGCGAAGGCTGACCGAGCTTCAGGCGGTATTTGAGGTGACCACCCTGGTTAACTCTGAGATGGTGCTGTCCGGCGTGCTGGATACCATATCCAGCAAGGCTCTCAGAGCCCTGGGTGGAGATCAGTCTTCGCTTTTTCTGTATGATCCTGAGATAGACAAACTACGTTGCGTCTCGGCATGGGGTCCCAAAAGCCATGTGGTTAAGAGTGCAGTGATGGAGGTGGGGAAAAGCATTGCCGGATGGGTAATGCGACATGGCAAACCACTGCATCTGGGCGAGGATTTAAATGAGAGCCAGTTCCCTGATTTCATCAAAAAGGAGAAGAAAATTTCCTCCAGCTTATGCGTTCCCCTGATGGTGAAAAACAGACCCAAAGGGGTTTTAAACATCAGTCTATTTGACGAGAAGAAAAAATTCAGCGAAACTGATCTGAAGTTGTTTTCCATATTTGCTGAAAATGCGGCTATCTCCATCGAGAAGGCGGAGCTTTACGGGAAGCTGAAAAAAAAGACGGAGACATTGAAAAACACCATCCACGAATTGAAAACTGCTCAGGATCAACTTATCCAATCAGAAAAGCTAAGGGCATTGGGCAATTTGGCCAGTGGGATGTCTCATGATTTTAATAACACCTTGGCCGCTATCCTGGGCAGAACTCAATTGCTTTTAAGACAGGTGGGTGAAGTTACGATTCAGAAAGAAACCAAACAGAACCTTTTGAAACGGTTGAGGGTAATAGGGCAACTGGCAAGTGACGGAGCAGAGACAGTAAAGCGCATCCAGAAATTTGCCAGGACGCATAAAACCACCGCAGAAAAGGATTTTAAAAGAATAGATATAAATGCGATGGTCCGAGAGGCGGTGGAAATCACCAAACCTAAATGGAGATATGAGGTAAAGCCTAAAGGGATTGAAATAGAAATCCACACGGAACTGGGAAAGCTCTCCAGTCCCAAGGGAGATCCCACGGAGATAAAAGAGGTTTTGACCAATACGATATCCAACTCCATCGATGCTCTACCAGATGGAGGCAAGATAGAGATCACCACCAGGATGCGTGATGGTAAGGTAGAGATTAAGGTAATGGATAATGGTCTGGGCATGATCGAGGAGATAAAAAATAGAGTCTTTGAGCCTTTCTTCACCACCAAAAAGGAGAAGGGGGATGGTTTGGGCTTAAGCATGGCTTATGGAATCATCTCCCGACATAATGGCGAGATAACCGTGGAAAGCGAGCCCGGAGAGGGCACCACCTTCACCATCACCCTTCCAGTTGTTGACTCGGAAACCGAGACGAAAAAGTCCGCTGGTTCTGTAGGAAAAGCTAAAGTCATCAGCACGGCTAATCAATAGATTTGCCCGAATTCAAGTGATAGCGTAATGGCTGTGAGATAACCGCTCAATTCTTTCCTTATTCCAAACTAGTCAAATCTAAATGTGATGGAGATGTAGGGGTGGAGCTTCAGCTCCACCCAAAAAAATGAGCGAATCTAAAGATTCGCCGCTACGCAAATTCCCTTCTTTTGGTATAACATCCCACGGGGAACAGGTTGATGCAGCAAAAGGAGCAAATTTACGCAACCTAAAGGTTGCGGCTACCATTCCGTGTCCGTCCCGCCTTTGGCGGGACGGACAAAATCCTTTCCGTAGCTATTACTTTCCGCCAGGTCAGGGGATGCGTATGCACTCATATGAGCCTGGCGGCCACACAAATTCTTCGTTACACTGGTTTGTATATTGAATAAATAATCAATGACCATAAGGTTGCGGTTACCATCTTTTATACCTTTCCATCAGCACCTGCTTGGTAGCCGCCCCGCCTCTGGCGGGGCGTTTTTGCCTTTCTGAATTTCTTCACTCATAACGGATAGCCTCTACCGGCGAAAGCTGGGCCGCTCTTCGGGCAGGATAAACAGTAGCCAAGAAGGTGAGGATCATGGCGGCAGAAGCCACCAGTATGAAATCAAGCGGGCGCATGTCCACAGGAAGAGAGCTGATAAAGTAAATCTCCGGGGGAAGAGAAATTATGTTGAAACTTTTTTGAATCCAGCACAAAATGTAGCCGAATATGCTTCCCAGGATTATTCCGATTGTCCCCACCACCAATCCCTCAAGCATGAAGATTTTCATTATGCTTGAATTAGTGCTCCCCATGGATTTCAGGATGCCGATGTCCTTTCTTTTTTCTATCACCACCATGATCAAGGTGCTTATGATGTTGAAGGCGGCAACAGCCACGATCAAGCTCAACACGATGAACATGGCATATTTCTCCAGCGCCATCCAGGAGAAAAGGTTTTTGTGCATGTGCATCCAGTCCAAAGCATAATAGTGATAACCCAATTTTTCTTCCAGCTCCTTTGCCACCTTTCCTGCCTGGTAGAGGTTGTCTAGCTTGACGTGGAGTCCGGTCACCTTAGTTCCCAGATTAAAAAGCTTCTGGGCGGTGGGAAGGGATATATAAACCAAAGAAGCGTCGTATTCATACATCCCGGTCTCAAATATCCCTTTCACTTTAAGCTTGGAGGCTTTGGGCTGGCTCCAGCCGGTGGTCAAAGAACCCTCCTTCAGACTGAACAGAACCACATTATCGCCCGACTCCACCCCCAGCCTGTCCGCCAGCGTGGCACCCAACAGGATTCCGGGAAGCTCATCTCCCTCCGGCTCCAAGTACAAGCTTCCCACCTTTAGATTTCTTTCCAGATCGGTCACCAATCTCTCTTTTTCCGGATCGATCCCTCTGACCACAATGCCGTCGCTTCCTGTTTTGGAGGCGATGGCGGCTTTGTAATAGATATATGGAGCCACAGTCTCCACATGTTTTACTTCCTTAATTCCGGGAATAAGTTCCTGGTAATTCTCTATGCCTTCGTTGTAGGTGGAAAAAACGCTAACATGTGCGGTGGTGCCGATGATGCGGGAGCGAACCTCCTTTTCGAATCCGTTCATCATGGAGAGGATAAAATCCAAAGCGGTTACCCCAATCAAAATGCCCCCCACCGAGATCAAGGTGATGACCGAGACGAACTTAGTCTTCCTCTTGGACCTCAGATACCTTTTGGCTATGAAGAACTCGAAAGACATGATAAAAATTAAAAAAGTAAAATGAAAAATTACAATTTAAAATTCAAAATTATGATTTTCGCTTGCCTTTGAGAGTCAGAATGCTTGAGGCAAGGATGTTTGCCAACTCTTTAGTTTCGGAAAGTAAGTTATCGACTGACTCACTTTTTGCTTTACCTGAATCTTATAATAGGGCAAGCCAAAATTTGCTTTCATTGGCGGATTTTAATGAATGATTGAGGAAGTTGGTGAACTCTCTTTTGGAGCTGGAAGCTTGTGCCTCGATAATATTTGCTCCAATGCTGGTTCCACTCCGGAGCAGTTGACGGGCAATCACCTGAACAGATAAATCCCTGCTATTTAGCTGGTCCACAAATTTAATGGTCTGCAACGCATACAGGAAAGTCCTCTTTTTTATGTCAATTTTGAACTTTGAATTGTGATTTTGCACTTCGTCCTGAGGCTCAGTGTCGAAGGACATTTTGCTCTTTGATTTTCAAATTTGACCGGATCTTTAGTAAAAAAGATCCGGCACATCACTGGAGGTTAGCTACCTTCTCCCATAGAATTTTCTTTATCATCTGGGGTTTGGATCGGGCAACGCTTCCCCCGGTCCAGGGACGATCGCAATTCCTACATATATTGACCTCATGCGGCTTTTTGTTGGCCAATGTCTTTCTCAGATATTTGATTTTCTGATTGTTCCAAATATCCAGAATTCCATCTTTACCATTAATTCTCCCTATCACATATTCGGACCCAAAATCCCGACAGCATGCTAGCACCTCGCCGCTCCAGGTTATAACGAAAAGGGACCAGGGATGAGTGCAAAGTTTGTATGTATTACCTTTGATTTTAGCGGGAACTATTCTTTGGTCAATGTTACCTGTCCATCCGTGAACTAAAAGTTGCGAAAATTTGTTCACCGGCAGATTCTTAAACAACCTCTTTAAATCAGACAACGATTTCTCTCTCTTTTTTGGAGAGCTTAAAACGATGGTGGACATATCACGAACCTCTATCTTAGGATAATCTTTGGCCAGTTTTTTCTTTAAACCTAAGAGATTTTTGAGGTTTAAGTAAACGGTATCCCAGCATCCACCTGACCTATAGGTTTGGTAGATTTCCTTGTCTGGAGAAAAGTCTACGGTCAGAAGAAATTTTCCTGACTCTAAAAGACTTTTGGTCCTCTCCTCCGAAAACAAAGACCCATTAGAGGAAAAACCAGGAATAAAACCATATTTGTTGGAGAGTGAGATAAGCTTTTCTAAATCAGGATGCATGAGGGGTTCACCGTTGCCAGTGAGATAAACCTGTGAAACAGGTTTTAGTTGGGAGATTTGTTTTAAGATATCCTCAAATAAAACCGTGTTCATCCGTCCTCTCTTAAAATCCCGGACATCCGGGTTGCCCTGCGGGCAATACTTGCAGCGATAATTACAAATGTTGGTTGCTTCGATTGAATAGAACAGGGGAGGACATTTCAAGTAGGATCTTCCAAAGCAATATGAAACAAAAGCATGTCCATATCTCGATAATAGACTCAGATTCATTTCTTTTATAAGTTTTGAATTACGAGCAACAACGTCCGCACCGGGTGTCAATTTTGAACTTTGAACTGCAATTTTGCATTTTGCTGTTTGCTTTTTGAGTTATACTCCTCCCCGCCTTTGGCGGGATCTTCAATCGCCGCCTTCGGCGGGATCTTCGACAGGTCTCATCTGGGGAAAGAAGATCACCTCTCTGATGGAGTGGGTGTTGGTAAAGACCATCACCAGTCTGTCTACGCCAAACCCAAGTCCACCGGTGGGGGGCATGCCATATTCCAAGGCTCGAATGAAGTCTTCATCCAGCATCTGCGCCTCCTCATCACCCCTTTTGGCAAGCTCCGCCTGCTGGAGGAATCTCTCCCTCTGATCAAAAGGATCATTCAGCTCAGAGAAGGCATTCCCCATCTCGCAGCCCCCTATGAAAAGCTCGAATCTTTCGGTCAAGCCCTCTTTTTCCCTGTGGTGCTTGGCTAAAGGGGACATTTCCACCGGGAAGTCTGTAATGAACGTAGGTTGAATCAAATGGGGTTGAACCTGAGTTTCAAATATGGCTTCAATCAGCTTGCCCTTAGGTCGGTTCAGGTCTTCTTTTACGTTTAGCTCCGAGGCGATTTTTCTGGTCTCCTCCTCACTTTTGTCCGTTAAGTCTACTCCTGCATATTCCTTGATGGACTCCAAAAGCGGAATTCTTCTCCAGGGAGGAGTTAAGTCTATTTGGTTGTCTTCAAATTCAAACTTATTTGAACCTAAAACCTGTGTTGCCGCATGGTTTAAGAGTTTTTCATAAAGTTCCATTATGTCACTGTAATCTGCATAAGCCTGATACAGTTCCAGCATGGTGAATTCGGGATTATGATTTCTATCCATCCCCTCATTGCGAAAGCTCTTGGAGATCTCGTAGACCTTTTCAAATCCCCCTACGATGAGTCTTTTCAAGTAAAGCTCATCCGCTATTCGCAGATATAAGTCAATATCCAGGGCATTGTGGTGGGTTATAAATGGTCGGGCAAAGGCGCCCCCATAAAGCGGCTGGAGGATGGGAGTCTCCACGTCCACAAAGCCTAAATCATCTAAGAATTTTCTTATGGCTTTGATCAACTCGGTGCGGAATAGAAATATCTTCTTCACCTCATCATTCACAATCAGGTCAACGTATCTCTGTCTGTATCTTAGCTCCTTATCCTGAAGCCCGTGCCATTTCTCCGGTAGGGGTCTTAGGGACTTGGAAAGGATGCAGAAATCGGCTGTCCGAACAGTGATCTCACCGGTTTTGGTCTTGAACACCTTTCCGGATACCCCTACGAAATCTCCAATATCAAATAGATCAAAAAGCTCGAATTTCTCCTTTCCCACCTCATTTAATTTCACGTAGATTTGAATCTTTCCTGCACCATCTTTGAGATGAGCAAACAGACTTTTGCCGTGGAGGCGGAGTGAGATCATCCTTCCGGCGATTTTGACTTCAGTCTGTTCTCCTTCGAGCTTCTCAAAATCTTCAATTATCTCAGAAGATGTGTGTGTCCTCTTAAAGCTATACGGATAGGGATTGATGTTTTTCTCTTTCAGTTTTTTTAACTTCTCTCTTCTATGCAAGAGAAGATCACTTTCTTGCTCCATTTGTATCTCTCCCGTAGACTTGAGCGCAACCTAAAGGTTGCGGGCTACCCCTTCCCTATACTTCTCAGGTCGGTAGGTGTTTGGTAGCCGCCCCGCCTTTGGCGGGGCGCTGAAATTTAAGTCAGAACGCAATATAAGACTGCGCCTTTTGGGTGTCAAGAAAAAGATAGGCTGTTGCTTTTGTGGAGGCGGGATAAATTCCTGCTTCCCGTTGGTGTTCCCCAGACGGGCTCAGACGAGCCCCTGTCTGGGGGCACGTCCATGCATGGCTGGCGGATGAAGAACACCCGCTTGCAGCAGGTCTTCTAGACCAGAACCTAACTTATGGTCACCAACTATTTAATTTGACAAATTCGCTTTGGAGTGCGGAAGCGAAGCTTCCGCAGCGTCCCGCCAAAGGCGGGGCGCACTCCTTTTCTTACTCTCCCAGACGGGTCTCCGTTTTCCAAATCGCCAAGATAATTAGTTGACAACCATAAGTTAGGTTCTGGAGCTGTTCACAGCACTTGTAGTTGCCCGATTTATCGGGCTGGATGAATCGAACCCCCGTGCCTAAAAGAGAAGTGGCGTAAGCTCAGAAGAACCTGCGCCACAGCCCTGCATTTTTTAAAAACTTCAAAACGAGCAACTCGTTTTCTTACTTTCGGTTATTTTATCAGGTGATCCAAAATGAAGACATAAGAGCGGGTAAAATCTTCAATTAGCAGGTTTTTCTGGGCTCCTCCGTGCCCGGATTTGGTCTGTTCAAAGTAGAACACGTCCTTGCCCAGTTGTTTGAGCACGTAACCGAAACGGCGAGGATCGCCAGGGAAGACACGTGGATCGTGAAACCCGGCGGTGACCAGAATTGGTCTGGAGACGTTGTCCGCATAAAAGATGGGGGAAAGCTTATGAGTCAACTCACTGCCCACAGGTCCCATCTCTTTTTCCCAACCCCGACTGAAGGTAACGTCTCCATGTGTGGTTGAGTAGTCAACGTCTGCCACGCCCACCTCGGAAACAACACAGGCAAATTTGTTGGGATAGTTGGTAGCAAGATAGTTTACCGTATAGCCTCCATAGGAAGCACCCCAGATGGCGATTTTGTCAGGTGAGGACCACTTCTCATTTATCAGATAGTCAATAGCGGCAACGTCATCCTCTAATGCGGAGAAGCGTCCCTCCAGATTATCCGCCTTCTCCCAGGCGGGACCATATCCGGAAGAGCCCCGGACATTGGGGAACATCATAATCAAACCACGGCTTAAGGCAAAGGCGAGGTTGCGTTGAAAGTAAGGACGACTCTGGGATGGTGGTCCTCCATGATAACTTACCACGGCTGGATTACCTCCGTCCTTCTTTGCATCTTTGGGCACATAGAGAAGTGCCGGAATCATGGTGCCATCTTTGGAGGGATAACGAATGACCTTCACCTCCATTTTGGAAAAATCAAACCCGAAGGTGGATATGGGAATCATCTGCTCGATATTTTCCCATCCCAGACGGAAATGGTAAAAAGTGGGAGGCACCCGGGGAGAGCTAAAGTCAAATGCAACGTCTCCATAATCATTGGCGAAGACATTGCTTATTACCCCTATCTCAGGTTGAGGTACCTCCACCGGTTTCCCCTTCAAGTCAAACGCCATCAGTTCAGAGTATCCATCCTTGTTCACCGCTCCTACCGCAATCTGAAGCTTTGGAATCCACGCGAAAGCATCAACTTCCATCTTGGGATCATACAGAAGATTCAGTTTTTTTGGTTTTTTAAGGTCGATTATGGCGAACTTGGCAAACTCCTCCTCGGTTGACAAAGCCCCGGTATAGGTGAGAACCTTGCCATCAGAAGTAAACAACCCTCCATAGTACAAGCCCACTCTGGTTATGTCCTTGGTTTTCTTGGCCTTCTCATCAAACACAAATAGCTGGCTTTCAGAGAAGCTCAACCATCTGGTAAGGATGAGCTTGCCGTCTTGATAATCATCCGATCCGAACCAGCCCGGCTCCGTATAAAGGGTGTCTATCTTGCCGGTGGAGATGGTGTATTTTATCAAGGTTTGGGTCTTGCGGTCATTGGAGATTAAATAGAATTCATCTTCGTTTTTAAAGACGATACTGCGGTATTGAATTGCGGGATCGACTAGTAAGGGTTGGAATTTCCCATCACGTTCAAACTTGTAGATATCGAAATTCTCATTCCCATATTGCATGATTCCCACCAGCACATACTTGCCCGAAGGATGGACGTCGAAAAAGCCAATGGAGATGCCCTGATCCGCCCAGTTGTTGGGGGTAAGTTGCTTGGGAAACTCCATGGGCTCATCCATGTAAAAGAGTGCCTGAACCTGGCCCGTGATTCGCATGAGAAAATAAGTTCTGCCAGTGTTATCAATCTTCGGATCGGTTGCTAAGTCTATGCCCAAAAGAAAGCTCAGATCATCATAAGTGGATTGCCAGTGTTTGGAATTCTTTAGGGCAGCATCGGTAACCTGATTACAGCTGTCAACGTAGTTTAAGATACGGGAGGTATCCTGTATGATCCAGGAATCCGCCTCTTTCAATATCTGCTCTACCTCAGACTCAGCCTGAGTGTCGGAACAAGAGAACCACATCCCAGTTAGAAACACGGCTAACAGTAAAACAGTTTTGAACTTCATCTAACACCTCCTTGAAGTTTTTGGTTTTGCCCAAGATAGTAGATAAGGTTTGTCTGGTCAAGATCTTTTGCAGTTTTTTCATTTTCTCCTGTTGCGCAAGCTGACGTTCGTCCTGAGGACTCAGTCCGAAGGAAGCTTGCGGCTACCTTCTACTCCTGGCTTGCCTCTCGTTGGTGTTCCAGACCAGAACCTAACTTAAGTTAGGTTCTGGCAATTGTGGGGATAGCTGTCCTTTTTTCCTCACAGCTGACCGGTGGGATTAAGCTGATACTGATAATTCTATCCGCTTAATCTGTTCCATCTGCTGTGAATGGTTAACGCTCTTGGGCGGATGTTATCCCAGACGAGCCGACGCTCCCGTCTGGGGGTCTCCGTTATCCGCCCCAATGGCGTGGGATGATAACATCCCACGCAGAGCAACACCACTGACCCCGACAACCCTCCAGGAAAACACAGACAAGACAAAGAGAAGTTTTAGCTTGACAAGTAAGCGGGATTCTTTAGTTTATAAAAAATCTTCGACCTTTATCAGGACAGAGATGTCAAAATCTAAACTTGCCATTTTCTGGTTAACCTTTCTACTTTTTACTTCAACCGCATCTGCGGCAGGGCTTCCGGTTAAACTAAGGGCGGCGGATACGCTTAATGATAAAGGTGGAAGCATCACCCTTACCTTTCAGGGTTTACCGCAGGATACTACAGAAGCTGAATATGAGATATTAAGATCGGCTGAAGATGAGAGCAGTTTCCAGTTGGTAGGGAGGGTGTCGTCAAGAGACACAAAATTCATCGACACCAATGTTAAAGATGGGGTTGAATACCTTTATCTATTAAAAGTGACCAAAGAGGATGATGTTTTGTTTTCAGCGGTTTGCGGGCCAGTTGTTTCCAAGGGGCAGTGGTTCAATACCCAACGGATCAACGTCCTTCTGGGAATAGTCGTCTGTTTTCTGTTCATCTTGAGCTTCATTCTGTACGGGAAAAGAGGTAAGAAACTTTACATCAGGCCGATTTCCGGTTTGCAAGCTATGGATAATGCCATCGGAAGAGCCACCGAGATGGGAAAGCCCATACTCTATTCCTCCGGTCTGGGCAAGATGGATCGAGTGGCGACCATGGCGTCCATGAACGTCTTGTCCAGCGTGGCAGAGAAGACGGCGGAATACAATACCCCCTTGATCTTCCCTAACTATGATCCGGTGGTGATGACCACAGCCCAGGAGGTGGTCTTTGAGGCATACTCCAAGGCTGGACATCCAGAGGCATACAATCCGGACAATATATTCTTTATTACTCAGAGTCAGTTCGGTTATGCCGCAGCAGTAGATGGGATCATGACCCGCCAACTTCCCGCCACAAATCTGTTTTTCGGAACTTTTGAGGCAGAGGCTTTAATTCTTGCCGAGACCGGAAATTCCATCGGAGCGCTCCAGATCGCAGGAACTGACTCAACCATTCAGCTCTCTTTCTTCATAGTGGCGTGTGACTACACCCTAATAGGTGAGGAGCTTTTTGTAGCCAGTGGATATCTCACCAGGGACCCGCAAGTTTTGGGAAGCATAAAGGGGCAGGACTTTTTGAAGGCGCTGGTAGTTTTGTTGATCTTAATAGGAGGGATTGCCGGGATTTTGGGATGGGATTGGTTAATAAAACTTTTTTCTGTTGGATGAGATTTGGAAACCAGAACCTAACTTAAGGTTCTGGTCTTCCCCCTCACCCTTTTTCCCTCTCCCCTTAGGGGAGAGGGACAGAGAGAGGGCAGCTTCGTATCGGGAATATGCGTATGAATCTTTGATGCGCAGGAATGATTGCGTAAATGCGATTGCATTAAGACCAGAACCTAACTTAAGTTAGGTTCTGGAATTTCACAATAACGAATATGCAAAGAACAATTCCCATAATCGTCTGCTTTGTCTTCGGTTTTTTCATGCTGGTTCAGTTTTTTGTTCCTCATGGGGTATCTGTTTCAGCATACCAGACGGTCTTGGACTGGATGCAGATAATCTTTGTCTTTACTCTGCTGGTAGGGGTGATAAGTTATGCGAAGCTAAATGTAAAAAAGATCACCCTGACTCAAACTGGTTGGGGATACAATTTGATTGGTCTGGTTGGACTGGCAGTAATGGTCATCTTAGGGTTGTCCATGGGGACGGGAGAAAAAACTCCGTTTCTTTGGATGTTTAATAACATGCAAGCCCCCATGCAATCTACCATGTTTTCGCTCTTGGCTTTCTTTGTGGCATCGGCCGCATATCGCGGGTTCCGTGCCCGAAGCTGGGAGGCGGGACTGTTGCTGGCAGTCGCAATAGTGGTGATGTTGGGACGGGTCCCTCTGGGCACTTTAATTTCCCACTGGATACCGGATGCCGCCAACTGGATCTTACGCACTCCCAGCATGGCCGCCAAAAGGGGAATCTATATCGGAATCGGGTTGGGAACCATCTCAACCTCATTAAGAATAATTTTGGGAATTGAGAGAACCTATCTGGGTAGGAAGTGAAATGCCAAAAAGAATTGTAGGTCCGAAATTCCCCATTTGGGGATTTCGGACAGAGATGTTGGATCGGACTGAGAATAATATTGCAGACAAAGGTGTCGGATAGTCCCGCCAGAGGCGAGACACATCCGACCTACAAACGAAACATCAGGTAATTTGGTTATGTCCCGACAATTGATATTCATTTTGATTGCTCTTTCCGTTGCCATCCCGCTGGTGATTAAAATCGGACTGCCCACTGAGGTTACCTCCGAGGTGATGCAGGTATATGAAGAGATAGACCAGTTGGATTCCGGCTCGGTGGTTTTGGTCTCATTCGACCATGAGGCCTCCTCTCTGCCAGAGGTGAAGCCTATGGCTCAAGCCATACTTCGTCATTGCTTTGCCAAAAAACTCAAGGTGATTGGGTTGGCGCTTTTAGCTGAAGGAACCGCTATCGGAGATCAGATTCTAAGAGAGGCGGCGAACGAATATCAGGCAAAATATGGCAAGGATTATGTGTTTTTAGGCTTTAGACCCCAATATCAGGCGGCGATCCTGGGAATGGGAGAGGATGTAAGGAGAGTATTCCCGCAGGATTACAAAAATCTCTCCTTGAGGCAAATTCCATTGATGAGAAAAATCAAGAATTATGGGGATATCTCTTTGATAATTTCGGTAGCAGATGGCGATATGCCGGTCTGGTGGATCGATTATGCTGTCTCCCGTTATCACAAAAAACTTGCAGTGGCGACCACCGCAGTGATGGCAACTTCCTTTTATCCATTTCTGTCCGCGGGTCAGATGACCGGTCTTTTAGGCGGACTCAAAGGGGCAGCAGAATATGAAATACTGATCAAAAAGCCGGGCATGGGTCAAAAGGGAATGGACGCTCAATCTGTTTGTCACCTGGTGATTATACTTTTGGTGATTGCAGGAAATGTGGGATACTTCATGAGGAAACCGTCCACCGTCGACCGTCCACCGTCCGCAGCAAAAGCCAGATAAAGGGTTTAGCGGCGGACTGTGGACAGTGGACCGTGGACGTTTGGAACTATGGATATTGGAATCATAACCGCAGCGTTCTTGACCTTGTGCATTTTTTCATTCTTGTACAAGGATAATCCCTTCTACAAATTCGCTGAGCATCTGCTGGTGGGCATATCCGTGGGATATGTTTTGGTTATCGTTTTAAACACCACCCTTATGCCCAAACTCATAAATCCTGTTTTCAAAGAGGGGAGATTTGATTATATTATACCCGGAATCCTGGGTCTTTTTATGTTGATCAGGTTTTTTCCAAAATACGTTTGGCTTTCTCGAATTTCCATTGCTTTGATCATTGGAGCTGGTGCAGGTGTTGCCATCCCCGCCACCATGCAGGCAAAGATCTTTGCCCAGATGCAGGCATCCATGAGCAATTTGGCATCCATAAATGGAATCATCGTATTTGTTGGTATCGCCACCACCTTGGCTTATTTCTTTTTCTCTAAGGAGCATAAAGGCTGGTTTGGGGCGACGGCCAAAGTAGGCACCTGGTTTTTGATGATCTTTTTTGGAGCAACTTTCGGATACACGGTCATGTCCCGAATCTCTCTTCTTATTGGAAGGATGCAGTTTTTGCTGGGAGATTTTTTGCATATTATCAAATGACCTCTCCCCCTTTTGTCCCCCTCTCCCCCGCCTTTGGCGGGATCTCCGACATTTCATGGAGAGAGGGAGATCGAAGATCCGTAGGACAGGGGGTGAGGTGGTAGAATAGTCCGCTGTCGGCCGTCCGCCGTGAAATCATTTGTTGCGGCGGACAGCGGTCGGTGGACTGCGGACGGAATTGAATCATGCACCAAAAAAAAAGACGCATAGTTATCCTATCTGAAGGATTTTTCGGCGATCTGGAGGCTAAAACCGCTTCTGGC
This sequence comes from uncultured Ignavibacteria bacterium, assembly GCA_964403165.1. Classification (GTDB taxonomy): domain Bacteria; phylum Zixibacteria; class MSB-5A5; order MSB-5A5; family SM1-73; genus SM23-73-3. The sequence continues at coordinate 14,917 of CAYOFL010000023.1, read as the reverse complement.
TTGATAATGTATAAGCCTGAAGAGGTGGTGGCAGTCATTGATTCCACTAAAGCAGGCAAATTGGTCCAACAGATTTTAGGTTTCGGAGGAGATATCCCCGTAGTCTCCGATCTAACCGACTCATTGAAATATGGTCCGAACATCCTGTTGATAGGCATAGCTCCCCGGGGGGGGAAGCTTCCACCCGAATGGAGAGAGGTTGTCAAGCAGGCCTTAGAGAGTGGCCTGGATGTGATCAGCGGATTGCACGATATATTAAATGAGGATTCCGAACTTTCCATGTTGGCTTTAATGAAAGGAGCGAGGATTTACGACTTAAGAGAATCGGCAAAATACAATGAAATCGCCAGCGGAGATCCTTCTTTAATCAAAGCTTTAGTAGTTCTGACTGTGGGAACCGACTGCAAGACAGGGAAGATGATCACCTCAATTGAGATTGCCAGACAGGCTAAAAAATATGGTTGGAATTCGCACTTTGTAGCCACCGGTCAGAGCGGAATGTTGATCGCCGGTGAGGGGGTGCCCATCGATTCAGTAATGGGAGACTTCATGTCCGGGGCAATAGAGGAATTTCTTATCAAAAAATCCAAATCCTATGATTTATTATCGGTGGAGGGTCAGGGAACCATTATCCATCCGGGCTATTCCGGAGTCTCCTTAGCTCTAATCCACGGGTGTCTTCCTGATGCTATGGTCCTGTGCCATTTTCCAGGAAGAGAAAAAGTAAAAAACTACGAGGTCAAGATTCCACCACTTTCTGAAATAGTAAAACTTCATGAACAGATTGCTAAGCCGATAAAACCCTCTAAGGTGATCGGAATATCTCTAAACACTCAGGAGTTAACCCAAGAGGAGGCGAAAAAGGAGATCGAAAAAGCTGAAGAAGAGACCGGTCTGCCCACGGTTGATCCGGTGAGATTCGGGTGCGAGAAGTTAATAGAAGCATTAGAATTTCTAAAGAGATAATTTATTTAATTTTCTATCGATGCATTGTCCCAGGTGTAAGATCAAGATGAAAGAGGTAGGGCGAGCCTTTCATAAACAGAGGAAATGGGTCTGTCCTAAATGTGGCAGAGTCAGATTCCAGATTATAAAGAAAACAGACAAAAAGAGAGTATAAATAATATATGATGTTCTCGCCGGTTGAATAATGAAGAGACTTTTTCTAGATTAAGGAGATATGTTTGATGAAAAGGCCGGTATATCTTTTTGCATCGATTTTGTTGGCACTTTCAATTTCAAGGATTGAATGGGATAACTGGTCTGAGAGTTTACAAAAATTCCCAATAACAGCTTTACACTCAGAATACGAGATCCCTCTACAAACCATTTACATAAGTGAAAAGGCAAAAGAGAGCCGTAAGCTCCCCTTAAGGTCGAAAGCCGCAGTGGTGTTGGATACAAAGAAGGGAGAAGTGCTATTTGAGAAAAACATAGAACAGGAATTTCCCATCGCCAGCCTGACCAAGCTGATGAGCGCACTTGTTTTTCTTAATACCCACCCTGATCTGGACGATATCGTCACCATCACCATAGCTGACGCCAACGGGCGGGGAAAGTCTCAACTAAGAGTAGGAGAAATGTTCACCTTAGGTGATCTTCTGCACGCCAGTTTAATGAGTTCAAGTAACCGAGCCACCAAAGCCTTAGCCCGCGTTTCTGGTCTTTCGCCTTTAGAATTTGTGGCTTTTATGAATCGAAAGGCTAAAGAGCTGGGCTTGGAGAACACTTTCTTCTGTGAGCCCACGGGTCTGGATGAAAATAATAGATCCACTGCCTTAGATTGTGCCAAGCTTCTATATTTTGCCCTGCAGGACAGCGTCATCGCTTCCATCTCTGGAAAAACCACTTATGATGTTGTTTCGTTGAACCCCGGAAGAAGAAGACACCGAATCAGAAGCACCAACAAGCTTCTTTTCAGCTCCTTGAATGTAAGGGGAGGGAAGACCGGCTATAATGGGGCGTCTGGATGGTGTCTGGGGACTTTGGTGGAAGGGGAAGAGGGGAAAGAAATGGTGGCGGTGATTTTAGGAGCACCCACAAAACATACCAGATTCAAAGAGATCAGATCCATCGTGGAATGGTGTATTCGTGGAGATTCAGAAGGAAGTTAAGAAACAAGAATTTTTTTAGGAAATTAAATGGAATTGGAAAGAAGATACATTGAAGAGGTCGGCGAAGCGGTAGAAGCATTAGGGATAATGCTGGAAAAGGAGTTGGGAGGGATCAAGCAGGGTCTGGCGGAGCTATATCGACTCATCGCCCAAATCAGAGAGGAGGAGAAGAATTTAAGCCAGGAGGTGCAAAAGCTCAAAGAAGAGACGATGAAAACCCAAAAGCTTCTGCAGGGGTTTGAAACCATAATGTCCCGCACCGAATTAAAGCTGATGGATCTGCAAAGAGGCTCCTCCGATGAGGAGGATTTTGCCGGAGAGATCAAGAACGATCTTTTGACCATCAAGAAGGAGTTGCAATTTGCAAGAAGCGACTTAAGGGAGCTTTTGAAGCGTCAGGAAGATTTAGAGAAAAAGTTAAAAGATGTAGAAGAGAGAAAAGGTAGGTTTGAAAGATAAAAAGCTTAGGGCGGCGCAAAATAGCTTTCTGTTACCCTCACCGATAAAACAAGATCGTCATCTTTTTCCTATAAGAAGATTATCCCGTCAAAACCTTTGACGGATAAAGTCTCCAGAGTATTTCTCGTCTCAAGCTACCAGCAAAAATACTCAAAGTGGGGATCTCCAATTGTCAAAATATAAGAGTTGTGATGTCGGGATTGTTTAGATAAGAAGGGGTTTTCACTTTAAAATTCCTTATCGGTTTAACTTGACAAAAGCCAAAAAGCTCATATAATAAAAGAACGATTTGCTCAGCCCATTCTATGAGACAAAAGGAAATGGCGCAACTTGAAACAGCCAATCGTGGGGTGCATAACTGGAAAAAAGAAAAGTAAAGAAACCTAAAACATCACAAAAAAAGGGATTAAGATGAGCAACCAAAACCCATTTAAGATTGCACAACAGCAATTAGATGAAGCCGCTGAGAAGTTGGGCCTGGATAAGGCTACACATGAGCTTTTGCGTTGGCCCCAGAGAGAGTTCCACGTCACCCTGCCGGTGAAAATGGATGACGGCACCACTAAGATTTTTCATGCTTTCCGGGTTCAATATAACTCGGCCTTGGGACCGACAAAGGGTGGCTTGCGGTGGTATCCTGAGGAGACCATCGACACGGTTCGCGCTTTAGCCGCCTGGATGACATGGAAGTGTTCCCTTATAGATATCCCCCTGGGTGGAGGCAAGGGAGGGATCATCTGTGACCCCTTGAAGATGTCGGAGGGGGAGAAGGAACGCCTGGCAAGAGCATACATTCGCGCCATCGGTCCCTATCTTGGAGTCCACCAGGATGTGCCAGCTCCGGATGTTTTCACCACCCCGCAAATCATGGCTTGGATGATGGATGAATACGAAACTATAAACCATGAATCCCATCCTGGCGTGATCACCGGGAAACCGCTTGCCTTGGGGGGGAGCAAAGGACGTATGGACGCAACCGGTCGGGGTGGTATATACACCGTCCGTGAAGCCTGCAAGGCTTTAGGATTCGATCCCACGGGCACATTTGCGGTGCAGGGGTTTGGGAATGTGGGCAGTTTTGCCGCCCTACTGCATCCGGATATCTTGGGCGGCGGTAAGATGGTGGGAGTATCCGACATCACCGGAGGCGTCTATAACCAGGAAGGCATCAATCCCAGGGAAATGGTTGAACATGTGCAAAAGACCGGTGGGGTAAAAGGCTTTCCCAAAGGGACTCCCGTAACCAACGAGGAGGTCCTTGAACTGGACGTTGACATTCTTTACCCGGCGGCGATCGAAAACGTAATTACCAAGGAGAACGCCCACAAAATCAGGGCAAAGATGGTATGTGAGCTGGCGAATGGGCCCACAACGCCCGAAGCAGACATCATCTTATATGAGAAGGGTGTGCACGTCATTCCCGATATTTTAGCCAATGCAGGTGGGGTGACGGTCAGCTACTTTGAGCAGGTTCAGAACACTTATAACTACTACTGGTCACTGGAGGATATACAGAAACAGCTGGATGATAAAATGACCTCTGCCTACGGCAAGGTGTATGAGATGCACAAGGAGAAAAAGGTCCATATGCGGATGGCGGCTTATATGGTGGCAGTGGCACGTGTGGCTGAAGCGGTGAAACTGCGGGGTTGGGTTTCCTAAAAAGCCGTATCACAAATGAAAGGAGATTTGAAATGAAAACAGTCGGATATCTGGAAGGAACACATGCGTTATATCTTACCAGGCTGGTTGCCAAAGGGATAGATACGCTTCCTCTAAGCAACGGAGCAGATAACCACGGCAAATACGTGGGACTTCTCAGCAAGAGCGACAACATCTCGCTGGTGGTTGGATACCTGCACAAGGTTATTCCCACGGCTGAACACGGCATTGCTCCAAAAGACATGCTATACTCCTGTAAACTCCATAAGATCCCGGTGATGCTCATCGTTCCCAAGGAGCTTCAAGCAGATGCTAAAAAGATACTCAAGGAGGCGGCAGACGACGTGATGCTGGTGGACCCTTCGGACGTAGACGTGTGGGAAATGACCATGAAGATTCTGGGTTATTCTTAGTCATCTCGCAGGCAAGCTCGACAAGAAGTTTGGGAGTAGTCCTAAGTAGTGGTAAGCAATTTGTGGCCGGAGTAATTTTTTTTCATAGGGCGGGAATTTTCGTATGAATCATGCGCACATCCCGCCCCTTTTATTTTGACAGTTAAGCTCTTGCGAGTCTGTACCTTAAGATTGCTCTTTTAAAGATCAGATATTATTATCTTGACAGCAAACACATGCTTTTGTATTTTCCGCATAACTTGAAACCATAAAAATTATTTCTTACGGGAGGTGATAAAAAAGCGCCTTTTTGACCTTTTGGAAACTAATTGCGAAACTTATTAAATTAAAGGAGAAAAGATGAAAAGGATTTTCATTCTATCGGTTGTATTGGTTTTTTTCTTGTTTAGCTGTGGGAAAAAGGAGGAGGCTCAAACTGAAAAAAAGGTAGAGGAGCAACCCGAACAGGTAACCGAAGCTGAGGAGGTGACAAAACCCATATCTAAGGAGCCGATTGTAAGGGAGAAGAACCCGATCGTGGTGATGGAGACCAACTTTGGCACCATCGAACTTGAGCTATTCTGGGACAAGACGCCCAAGACCGCGGAAAACTTCTTAAGATTGGTCATCAGCGAATTCTACGACAGCCTCACCTTCCATCGCATCGTGCCTGATTTCGTTATACAGGGGGGTGACCCTGTGGGCGACGGAACCGGAGGTCCGGGATATGCCATAGATTTTGAGAAAGCGGACACCAAACATCACAAGGGTTCTTTGGCTATGGCCCGTTCGCAGGATCCAAACTCAGCCGGTTGTCAGTTTTATATCTGTTTAAAAGATCTTCCGCAATTGGACGGAAGTTATGTGGTCTTCGGTAAAGTGGTCAAAGGGTTGGACGTGGTGGATAAAATCGCTAAAGTAGAGACCGATCCCAGAGATATGCCCAAAGAGAAAGTGATAATGACCAAAGTCTATGAGAAGACAGAGTAAAAGACAAAAAATCCGGTTTTGCTTTAAGCCCCGCTATAAAGGCGGGGCTTTTTTTCGTGATAAAATCTGCCGTTGGTCAGGGATACCCTTCAGGGTTTGTTGGAGAAGTGGTTTTGGAGTGCGAAAGCTTGCTTTCGCGGTTTTTGAAATCCAGATTTTCTTATATCACAACCACTTAAACTTGGAAGAAAACCACACCCGCCATCGGCGGGGTGCACTCCGGTTTGGGTTTTTCAACAGCCCCTTCAGGATGAACCCTGCTCCAGGCGGGTGTTCTTCACCCGCCGTTTATTTCCCGTTGGTGAGGAACACCAACGGGAAGCAGAGCCCCTTCAGGATGAACCCTTACCCCTGACCTTAATTTGCATCGGGGTAAGGTATCCCGCTGCAACGAGCGCTTCTTACAGTTGGTTGTCTTGTTCTAACAGGGTGGTGGACCGTTCTTGAAGAGATAGTTGATGAGGTAAACTACATCGCCAAGGTCAACAATCGTGTCACAATTGACGTCTCCGGCTTCTAAGGGATTGGGAGCGGGACCGCTCTTGTAAAGGTAGTTTATTAGGTATACCACATCCCCCAGATCTATCACTGAGTCGTTGTTTACGTCTCCCCGCATGATCTCTTGCACCGTGATGAAAAGCTGTTGAGTATCGGTTTCGCTGGGTGAGCTTGAATCGGTTACTTTGACGGTGAAGTCGAAGCTATCTACGAGAACCGGGACACCAGAGATGACGCCAGTTAAGGAATCCAACTCCAGTCCATTCGGCAGGTTACCACTTTCCATTTTCCATCTGTATGGAGCCGTTCCTCCTTTGGCTAAAAGGGTCTCAGCGTAGGCGGCGGACTGGTAGGCAGGGGGCAGATCTGTGATGACTATGTTCATGCCGTAAGAGACTGGGTAGACCGATCTTAAAATCCACTTATCTAAATCCACTCCCACATTAATGCCAGCCGAGAGGACCCGAACGGTAAAATCTTTATGTCTGGGATCGTTAAAGACCACCACCGTGGTATCCATGGTGTCAGTGCTGATGTATATATCAATGGGCATGGTAAAATGGGTAGGGTCGGTAGTCTGTGTCTGATCTATGTGAATGAATACATCATAGTAATCTCCTCCCGCCGGTTCATAGGTAAATGAACTCTGATATTTGGGATAATAGGTTCCATAGATCCATTGTTGGAAGAAGTAATCTAAATCCATGCCGGAGACCGTCTCGCAGACCTCCTGAAAATCTTCAATCTGCGATACACCATAGGCAAATCGAGGATCAGAATAATATGCTCTCATTATGGCAAAGTAGACGGAATCTCCTACCACGTGTCTTAACATATGATGAACCCATCCCCCTTTGTCATATACGATGGTGGCAAAGATGTTCCATGCGTCGGTGGTGTCCTCAACAAAGATGGTTCCCCCGCCGAAGTATTGGAAGCCATTCATATAAGTGTGATAATAACTTTCTCCATAACTGTATTCCGCCCAGAGTGCCTCGCAGTAGACGGCAAATCCCTCATTCAGCCAGATATGGTGCCAGTTGTGACAGGTGATATAGTCTCCCCACCACTGGTGCGACAGTTCGTGAACTAACACCCATTCGGAATACCAGGAGGAGGACATGCTGGTATTAGTCTGGTGTTCCATGCAACCACCCCAGGAGAAATGCGCCATACCATATTTCTCCTCCAGAAAGGGGTACTCCCCGAATAAGCCGGCATAACACTCGATGGCTGAGGGGGTCATGGGATACAGGGATTGAGCCTGAGAAAGCCGTTCCGGATAGACGTAGTATATCACCTCCATGGAGTCTCCCCTTAGGGGATGATACCAGTTGGAGAATATAGTATAGTTGGTGGCGGAGACGAAGATCAGATAGGTGGTGATGGGATATTTCTCATGCCATTTGTAGGTTTTGGTGGAGCCATGATCAATTATCTCCCTCAACAGCCCGTTTGAGGCCACATACAGATCCGAGCGAACGGTTATGTTGATGTCTGCCGAATCCGCCTTATCCCGGGGAAGATCCTTACAGGGCCACCAGGATTGAGCAAAATAAGGACAACTCAGCGTGCTCATGATCGGCACAGAGGGGGTTCCGTGGTGTCCCCAGTTAAAGGATTGAAACCCTCCCGTTAAGGGATGCCCATGGTAGTAGATAGTGACATCAAAAGGCTCATGGTTGTAGATATCATTCAGGAAAATTTGGATAATGTCGTTGTTCCAGGAGAAGGAGAGAAGAGCGTCCTTACTTTTGATCGAATCCACATACATCTGGGGGTTGTCAAAAAAGTTAGCCTCCACCACGTTGAAGCCGTCGATCAAGGTTTGAGCATACATATAAACCGAACCAGATACAATCTCAGTAGTATCATTTAAGTTTAAGTCTAATCTGTAATATTTGGCGTCATAATGACTTTGAGCCAAGGTCCCCTTCATGGGAACGGTTATTCCCAACTCACGCAGTTGGTTCAGCCTTTTCTGCTTCATCTCCGCCAGCATCTGGTGAAACTGGCTGGGGGTGGTGTTCTGGTCAGTGAATAATTTCTCCTCTGGTTGATCATTTAACTTCTGGGCAAGAGGATCTTGAGCCCAAAATCCAGAGAAGAATAAAAAAAGCCCGATAACCAAAATAGATACAAAGCGTTTCACGAAAAACCTCCTTGGAAAGATTAGAAATTGACAACACAAGCAAACAGCCGACCCAAAAAGCCAAACTCGTTTGCGGTTATGAGTTTGGCTTATTTACAATTTAACACAAAATCCGCTTTTGTCAATGATTTTGTTGCTTTTCCAGACAAAATACTTCACATCCTAAAAAATTCAGAAACCTAAATTAGAATACGATTGACATTGTCGTAGAGTTCACTTAAATTTCGCAAAGCCATAGAAAATGTAGAGAAAGCAGGTATCATATGCTATGGACAAAGCTGACCAAGAAAAGAATCTGGCCATTCTTTACGGTGATTCTGGTTCTTCTTTTATTTTCTTCACCTGTGTTTTCAGAAGTTGGATTTCAGTCGGATATTACTTTAGTCTCAAGATACATCTGGAGAGGATTTGATACCATCGCCGACGATCGTCCCGCGATTCAGCCTTCTATCACTTTTGCTTTCGGCAAAAGCGGAGTGTGGCTTAATCTCTGGTCTGCGGTTGCTTTAGCTGATACGGATTTTGTGGAGCTTGATCTGATCGCTGGTTATGATAGAGCTTTTTCCAAGGATATAACCTTTTCTGCGGGAGTGGGTTACTTCACCTTTCCCAGTATGCCCAATTATCCGGATAAGAATTCAACTTCTCCTGAAGTATATGCAGGAATAAGCGCAAGCTCACTTCCTCTTAAACCTGGTTTAACCCTTTATTATGATTTCAACGTGGGCGACGGTCTCTATACAACCCTCTCCTTGAATCAGAATTTTCACATTAAAGGCAAAGCTTTTTATTCCACCTTTGTTGTTGCTTACACAACCCAATATCAGGATTTCGGAGTCGATCCCGGTTTCTCGGATATATGTTTGGGAATATCCACAGATTTCCCCTTCAAAAGGATCACCTTAACTCCCAGCCTGAATTACGTGATCGTGCCCAATGAAACCATAAACGACGAAGATGAAATCTGGGTGGGGCTGATGGTGAGTTGGTCAACGGATTAGTCAACGGATGAAGCGGACTTGTCCTGAGGGCTCTGCCCGAAGGATTGAACAGACTTGTCCTGCACTTCGTCTCCCGCCAACGGCGGGATGTCGAAGGAAAGGCTTCGCCTGAAGGATTGAACGGATAAATCAGGTAATAGAAATCCACAAGTGGAACAAGCCAGAATTGGATGAACAACTTATGAATTATGAAGAGACACTTGCCTATCTTTACAATTTAGAGCGCTTTGGGATAAAGTTAGACCTGACTAATATCACCACCATTCTGGACCGATTAGGGAATCCTCATCTGAAGTTTCCCTCCATTCACGTTGCTGGAACCAATGGAAAGGGTTCGGTTGCGGCCATGCTTCACTCCATCCTTTGCGAATCAGGTTATAGAGCGGGTCTTTATACCTCACCTCATCTGGTTGATTTCAGGGAGAGGATTAGAGTAGAGCAAGAGTTGGTAGAAAAAGATTTCATATTAGATTTTATTCAAAGTTTAAAAGATGAGATTGAAAAAGAAGGCTTTACCTTCTTTGAGGTAACCACCGCCATGGCATTCGAGTATTTCGCTTGCCAGAGGGTGGATGTAGCAATTGTGGAGACCGGTCTGGGAGGGAGGCTGGACGCCACTAACATGATAAAGCCATTAATTTCGGTCATCACCAATATAAGCCTTGAACATACCAAGCATCTGGGAGATGCTATTCCTCAGATAGCCACTGAAAAGGCGGGAATTGTCAAGGAAGGAATTCCCACCATCACCGCAGTAAATCAGCCCGAAGCCCTGGATGCAATAAGGTCTGTTTGTGCTCAAAGAGACTCAGAGCTAATTCATGTTCAGGATGGATCAAGTTACACCGTGTTGGATTCTTCAATCCAGGGATCAAGATTTGATTTTTCCTCAGATTCCTCTCAATACTCAGATCTCCAACTAAAGCTGGCTGGTCAGCATCAAATTCTAAATGCCGCCACCTGCTTAACTGCAATTCAAAAGCTAAATGAATTAGGCTGGAAGGTTGAGGGGCAAGCGATAAGAGACGGTTTAAAAAAAGTGAACTGGCGAGCAAGATTAGAAGTCTTTGAGAAAGAACCTCTGGTATTATTAGATGTAGCTCACAATCCAGCCGGGACAAAAGCTCTGGTTCAGGCTCTGGATCAGCTTTTTCCCCAAAGACAAATTATCTTTGTCTTTGGCGTGATGGAGGACAAAGATTATCGCTCTATGATACAAGAAATATGCAAGAAAGCCAAATTCATTGTGCTCACCAAACCGGATTATAAAAGAGCGGCTGAGCCGGAATTACTAAAAGAAATGGTTGTTCAGACGAATATATCTTTTGAAATCGTTCCGCAAATCAAACAAGCTTACCTTTTTGCCCTGAAGAGAGCTAAGCCTGATGACATAATCTGCATAACCGGGTCCCACTTCACGGTTGGTGAATTTTTGAGTTCGTTTAAATCTCAAAGAAATAAGATTCCATAGAGGTGTTTTACAGAGAGGAAGGGTGGGTAGTTGAAAATCCCGCCGAAGGCGGGGGCGCAGGCTTCAGCCCGCGGGGTAAGAGTAAAAATGGTAAAATTCTTCAGGTAAGTTTAGGTTGACAAAGAGCTATTCGGAGAGTATACTTAATTTATTTGAAAAATGGATTTTTTCCTCTCCTGGAGACAAAAATGAAATTTGTAGCAGATTTTCACGTGCATTCCAAATACAGTCGAGCCACCTCCAAAGAGATGGATGTGGAGAATTTGGCTCGATGGGCAAACTTCAAAGGGGTTAGTTTGCTTGGGACTGGGGACTGGACCCATCCTTTCTATTTTGCGGAGTTAAAGCAGAAATTGCAACCCACAGGCAACGGTCTTTTCACTTTGAAAAAGGAGTTTAAGAATTCTGCGGGAAATTCTTCCCAGAACGAGGTTCATTTCATGCTCACCACCGAGGTGAGCAACATGTTTCAACAGGGCGGATCGTCCAGAAGAGTTCATACCCTGATCTTTGCCCCCAGCTTTGAGGTGGTGGAAAAGATAAATGAGGAGCTTTCTGGGTTCGGAAAGTTAGGCTCAGATGGAAGGCCCATCTTCGGATTTCCCACCAAGGAGCTGGTGGAGATAATCACAGACATCACGGATGAATGCTTCATCGTGCCGGCTCATGCCTGGACCCCCTGGTTTTCTGTGTTTGGAGCCAACTCCGGTTTTGATTCCTTAGAAGAATGTTTCGAGGAACAGACTAAACACATCTCTTGCATTGAGACCGGCCTATCTTCTGATCCGCAGATGAACTGGCGGTGGTCTGCACTGGACAAGATCGCTTTAATCTCCAACTCCGATGCACATTCTCCTAATCGAATTGGCAGGGAGGCAAATGTATTTGATTGCGAAATGAGCTTCAAGGAGATCATAAAAGCTATCAAGACCAAAGACAAAAATAAATTCCTCTTCACCATAGAATTTTTTCCTGAAGAAGGAAAATATCATTATGACGGACACCGAAACTGTGGGATACTCTTTTCGCCAGCCGAATCCCGAAAGAATAAAAATATCTGCCCGGTATGTGGCAGAAAATTAACCGTGGGGGTGATGCATCGGGTGGAGAGCTTAGCAGATCGTCCGGAGGGATTTACTCCGGAAGGGGTTATTCCCTACAAGCATCTGATCCCCTTGCAGGAGATAATCGCAGAAGCCTTGAATCAAGGCGTCGATACCAAGGGGGTTCAAAATGAATATCTCAGGCTGGTCTCCATCTTTGGCTCCGAGTTCAGGTTATTGCTTGATCTTCCTCTGGAGGAATTAGAAAAATCCACCCCACCTAAGATCCTTGAAGGAATCAAAAGAGTTAGGAATGAGGATTTGCATATAACTCCCGGTCATGATGGGGTATATGGCAAAATTCAGATTTTTGCAGAAAAGGAGAAAGAACCAACCGAGCAGTTGGGATTGTTCTGACCTCACCCCCTATCTCCCCTTCAGGGTGAATCCCTTCAGGGTGAACCCCTCTCCACTGTGAGGAGAGGGGGACGGGGAGAGAGGTTAGGAGATTTATGTTTCGGCGGGATATTGTCCAAGACGGGTCTCCGTTATCCCGCCGGGAGTTATGTTTTGCCAGAAAGCATCGGGACTATCTCAATATCCGTTAGGACAAAGTCCCTATGCAACGTAGATTGGCGGGGCTGAATGCCCCGCTCTATGAATTATCATCGATTCCTCCTTCATAGAGGCGGGAATTCCCAGACGGGTCTCCGTCATCCCGCCACAAAATCAAGCTTTTTAGTCAATTCAAGTGTTGCGTAAATGTTAGAAAATGGGTATATTTACTTCACCCCCTGTATCCCCCTCTCCATCCCGCCAACGGCGGGAGAGAGGGGGACAGAGGTTTAATAAGTGAGGCGATAAAGCTATGGTTATGGAAAGAGAAAAGATTGTTCCGGTATACATCGAAGAGGAGATGAAATCCTCTTACATCGACTACTCCATGTCGGTGATAACTGCCCGCGCCCTGCCGGATGTGAGAGATGGACTGAAGCCCTCCAACCGGCGAATTTTAGTGGCGATGAATGATCTCAATTTAGCTCCGGGAAGACCACATCGTAAGTGCGCCAAGATCGCCGGTGATACCTCTGGAAATTATCATCCTCACGGTGAACAGGTGGTCTATCCCACCCTGGTGCGGATGGCACAGGATTTCAATATGCGATATGTTTTGGTCGACGGGCAGGGAAACTTCGGCTCCATTGATGGTGATGCTCCGGCGGCTATGAGATACACCGAGGCAAGGCTTGCTCCCCTGGCAATGGAGATGCTGGAGGATCTGGAGAAAGAGACGGTCGGTTTTATGGCCAACTATGATGAGACCAGAAAAGAGCCTATGGTGCTGCCCAGCAAGTTTCCCAATCTCATCTGCAACGGTGTTTCTGGCATTGCTGTGGGAATGGCAACCAATATCCCTACCCATAATTTGAGCGAAGTGGTGGATGCTTTGGTAGCTCTGATCGATGATACGGAGTTGGAGGAGGAGAGTCTTTTAGACTACATCCCGGGTCCAGATTTCCCCACTGGAGGAATCATTCAGGGCAAAAGAGGTATAGTGGAGGCATACAAAACCGGACGAGGCAGGGTTATATTAAAAGCCCGGGTAAATGTGGAAAGGCAGAAAAGTGGCAAAGAGAGCATAATAATCACCGAGATACCTTATCAGATCAACAAATCTAACCTTTTAGAAAAGATCGCTTTTCTGGTGCGGGATAAGGTTATTAGTGGAATCTCAGATCTGAGAGATGAATCGGATCGGGATGGGATGAGGATTGTGGTGGAGCTAAAACGAGATGCTCTGGCAGAGGTGGTGCTAAATCAGCTTTTCAAGCACACCCAGATGCAGACCACCTTTGGGGTGATTATGTTGGCTTTGGTGGATGGTCAACCCAAAGTTTTAACTTTGAAACAGATACTCACCTTCTTTTTGGAGCATCGGCATGAGGTGATCACCAAGAGAACTCAGTTTGAGTTGAAGAAAGCAGAACACAGAGCTCATATCCTGGAGGGGCTGAAAATTGCTTTAGACCACATAGATGCGGTGATAAAGCTGATCAGAGCATCTAAGACTGTGGAGGATGCCAAAAACGGTTTGATGACCAAGTTCAAACTTTCTGAGATTCAAGCTCAGGCTATTTTAGACATGCGACTTCAGAGACTCACCGGTCTGGAGAGGGAAAAGGTGGAGCAGGAGTATCTGAATGTGATCAAATTGATCGAAAAGCTTAAAAGTATCTTGGAAAGCAAAGCCAAGAGGATGAACATAATCAAAGAGGAGCTATCAGAGCTTAAGAAAAAATATGGGGATGAGCGAAGAACCGAGATAGAAGAGGAGGAGGAAGGTGAGTTCACCATCGAGGATCTGATTGCAGAGGAGGATATGGTTATTACCATCACCCATTCCGGATATATAAAAAGGCTCAGCGTCACCTCATACAGAAGACAGGGTCGGGGTGGGAGAGGAGTTATCGGGATTGAGACCAAAGAGCAGGATTTCGTGGAGCATCTCTTTATCGCCTCCACCCATAACTACATTCTCTTCTTCACGCCCAGGGGACGATGTCATTGGATCAAGGTTCACGAGATTCCGGTCGGTGGCAGATTGGCCAAGGGAAAGCCTATTGTGAATATGTTAAACTTGGGGGAGGAGGAAAGGATCGCCGCCTTTGTGCCGGTGAAGGAGTTTGATGATTCGCATTTTGTGGTGATGGCTACCCGGAACGGGATAATCAAAAAGACCGTACTTTCCGCCTTCAGCAACCCCCGGAGGGGTGGTATCAACGCCATGAATGTCCCTAAAGATGATAATCTAATCGAGGCCAAGATCACTGACGGAACCTGTGATATCGTCCTGGCAACCAAAGAGGGGCAGGCTATACGATTTCACGAGGATAAGGTTCGGGATATGGGAAGAGCGGCCTATGGAGTCAAAGGGATCAACCTGGCGAAAAACGACAGGGTGATTGGGATGGTGGTGGTAAAGAGGGATGCCACCTTACTCTCGGTTACTGAAAATGGATACGGCAAAAGAACCAACATATCTGACTATCGGGTGACCAATCGGGGTGGCAAGGGGATCATCAACATAAAGACCACCCAGAGAAATGGAAAGGTGGTGGACATAAAAGAGGTGGT
>CAYOFL010000022.1:0-38643 GCA_964403165.1 uncultured Ignavibacteria bacterium | reverse complement strand
AAAACACGTTCCAGATGGCAGGATAACCTGATCTGATCTCGTTTATCAGATAGCCTAAGCTCTGGGCGTAATTTGTGTATTGATCAAACCCATAGTTGTTCTCATAGTCGGGATGATTGCATACTGTTCTGGTCCCCGGACCGATGTCGGAAAGCGAGGTTCCACCGGTGGAGGAATCAGTGTGCATAGCCCAGGAGAGCTGTTGCTGAACGTTGGGCACGTTGTAGTCCCACTCGTATTCCACCCCGTCCCAGCGAGTGAAGTAATAATCGATAAGAAGGGGATAACCGTTGGCATCCCAGTATCCTAAAACGTCGGCGGAGGCGGTGGGAGAGCATCCATAAGACCAGTCAAAATCAGGCACGCCGGTGATGCGAAATTGATCCTTGCCAAAACCAAATCCTTCAGCACCCTCAATCCGTTCCCAGTCAGCTTTTATCCTCTCTTTTTGTGCCGGGCTTAATTCAATCTGATAGGAGACTGTTATCTCCTCCTGTGAGTGGGTGGAGAAGAAAAGGGGTGATACATAAGTTTTACGATGGCCCGATTTGAACTCAAACCACACGTCAAAGGGAGAAGCGTAAATATATTGAGACAGTATCACCTGGTTTGAGGAGAGTTTGTCTACGGCTAAATCTAAGGCTTTTTCTTTGGCAGTATAGTGTAAGGGCAGACCAAAAAAGTATTCCACCACCGGTCCCAATTGCTTTCTGGCTGATACAACGATGGTCAAATAACTTCCCTCTCCCGTGATCATCTGTTTGCCCAGATTGATCTTTTCCTTTTCACCTTCTTTCAGCCCTTGTTCATAAAGCCCCCATCCTAAAGAGACGCTCTTTTGAATCTGGGATTCATCGGGAAAGGTGTCATCTTTTAAAGAGAAGACAAACATGTAAACCGCTGGTTTACCATCCACTCCGTTATACGTTATGGTGGGTCCAGAAGCACCTCCGACAGAAAGGCTCTGAGCAAAGAGAAAAGCTGTCTTCTGGACCACATCATAGGGGACCAGCTCTCCGGTAAAGCTGGGAGGTTCAGATAGTGGCAAAGAGACTCGGAAGTCGGTGGCATGGGCTAAAGAGAAAACGATCAAACTCGCCACCACAAGCAAAAAAAGATAAAAAGACTTTTTCATTTTCTTGCTACATTAGTTAGAGGTTATCTAAAGTCAGAATATTTTGTTATCAGGAAAAAAGCAAACCCGACAAAGATTCACAAATTATATCGGTTTTTTTCACTCCGGTATTATCCTAAAAATTTATAAACAACTCAAAAAAGATTCTCATCCTTTAGTGGCTGGTCCAGACTTGACTTCTTAAGACCGCAAGATGAGAACTCTTGAAAAGCTTTAGTTTTGAAAAGAAGCAACCTCTGCATTTCTTTCCCCTGCCCCAATAAGGAGTGAAACGGGGTTAAAAACTTACCAGGGCTTGGGGAAGCTCAACTAAATTCTACTTCTCAATACTTAATATATCTGGATTTGATCCTTTGGCAAGGTATTTTTTATGCAAAAAGCATTTGGACATGAGAATTAAAAAGCGAGTTAGCTCGAAAGGAGAATGGCTTCAGAGGAATAAAAGGGAGAGATTTTAAACAAAAGGATTGTTCGAAAAAATAATATTGAAAGGTTTGGCTCAAATTCCAGCTGGCAAATGTATAAACTATCCTTTTAGAAAACTCTTTTGTGGTTTCCTCAATTTTACGTTTCAATTTTTCTCAAGTTTTTGCTTCGCCAATTTGGCTTCCTGAGTATCGGGATATTTGTCTATCAGCTCCTTTAAGTATTTTTTTGCCTGCCCCACGCTTTTGAGCTCCAGAAGTGATAAGCCTAATTTGTATAGCGCACTGGGGACCTTGGTGTCGGTGGAGTAGTTTTCCAGAACTTTATGGAACTCGATGGCCGCCCGGGTATAGTTCTTTTTGGCATAATAGCATTCCCCCAGCCAATATTGCGCATTGGCGGCCTGTTCGGTCTCGGGAAAGTATTTAAGGCAATTGGAAAAACCGGTTACGGCTAAATCGTATTTCCCTTTGGTCAAATCCAGATAGGCGGCGTCATAAAGCTGTTTGGGGTCGATGTTGACCATGACGGTGGAGGTATCGGAGGCCTTTGAAGTATCTTTCTTGGTGGCAAGCTCCCGTTTCACCAACTCCATCTTGCGAGAAAGCTCAGGAAACCTGTGACCTAAATCCTCCAGTTTACTCTCCACGATCTCCATCCTTTCGTCCATTCCACCCAGGGTGCTGGCGAAATCAGCTCTCAATCGGTTGGTTAACTCTATCTGCTCCCGGATAAGGCTGTCCAGCTCTGCGGTCTGTTGCTCCAACCTTTTGTTGCTCTGCTCCAGAAAATCGGCTTGATTTTTCAGCCGGACTATCTCTCGCCGGGAGGCACAGTTAGAGAAAAGCAACGTCAAAAGCGAAAAAGAGACAACAAGCAATATTCTAAGCTTGGCCAATTTTCTCACCTCGCACATATTCTTAACTTATTGCTCAAAAAAAACAACTGAGGGCAGATCTTCTGTGACTGTTGAAAAAGTGCCTTACATGCTTTAATCGAAAAGAATAGTAATCGTAGGGACAGCCCTTGTGGCTGTCCTCCTTAGAATTAGGACAGGGACAAGCCCTGTCCCTACGTAAAAACTTCTCGACAAAATAGCTTTTTCAACAAGACCTTTTGATCTGCCCCCTTTTTTTATTGCAAAACATAGACCGATATCTCTGAAAAATTACTTTTAAAGGTGCAAATTGGAGTGTCCCGCCTTTGGCGGGACCTGTTAAAACTTTTTGTCTTTTCCCCCGCCGTCGGCGGGAGTTCCAGGGACAAGAGGTTTAAGGTCAAGCTAAAGCTTGACACTCCAATAAAACTTTCCCAATTTGACCTTTTCAGAGCTCTCTCTGCAATAACTATTTCGGTGACACCAAGACAAATTCGACCCTTCGATTCTTAGCCCATGCTCTCTCATCATGCCCCGGGTCCAAAGGCTTCTCCTCTCCATAGCTAACAATGGACAGCCGACTGGGATCGACTTCCATGTCCACCAAAAACTGCATAGCGGTTCTGGCTCTCTTTTCGCCTAAAGCCAGATTATACTCCACAGTTCCACGCTCATCACAGTGTCCCTCGATCCGGATAATGGCGTCCGGATTACCCAGCAGTTGATCCGCATTTCTCTGAAGAATCACCGCATCATCAGGACGTAAATCATACTTGTCAAAATCAAAGAAAATGGGTGCTAAATAGATTTCCTTTACCTCCGGCTCCGGTGGTGGTGGCGGTGGCGGCGGCGGCGGTGGTTCAGGTTCCACCACTATCGGTTCCGGCTCGGGCAATTTCATCTCGCAACAGCCAGCAATCAGCATGGCTACCAAAAGCACCATGAGTAAAATAATTACTTTACGCATATCCCCTCTCCTTTCATAAAGGAATGTAACGGTTTTTTTTAACTGAAATTCCTTCATTTAGATAAAGTAAAAGGTTTTTTTCTCTCTTTATTGTGATAGTATCCCGAAATCGTCTCTTCGATTTTCAGCCCAGGCTTGCTCATTATGACCGGGATGTTTGGGCCTTTCCTTGCCATAGCTGATTATGTCGATTCTGTCTGGACCGATGCCTAAGTTGATCAGGTAATCTCTGGCGGCGCGGGCTCTTTTCTCACCTAAAGCCAGGTTATATTCCACCGTGCCTCGTTCATCGCAATTCCCCTCGATTCTAATCCTAACCTCTGGATTTTCCTTCAGCACCCGAGCATTCCGGTTCAATATCTCCCGATCCCCCGATCGGAGATTGTATTTATCGAAATCAAAGTAAATGGGTTGTAAATCCTCCTGGGTGATTACCCTTTTTGTGACCTCCTCTTCTTGGAATTCAGGCGGTGGTAGATCCGGTTCGGTAACCACCGGCGGTGTGGGCTCCTCTATCACAGGTGGTTTTTTGGCACAAAAGCAAAATAGCAGTAAAACCAGAATTCCCACAAGCAGAACGCTTGCTTTGCGCATGTTTCACCTCCTTAAAAGAATATCAGGTTTTCATTCAGATAGCTTCAGTTTCTATTGTTTGATTCTACCTGCCTTCTATTTTATTAGATGTTATTGTAAGAACTTTATCGGCAAAAAGCAAGAAGAAACTATCCATGTTTAAAAAAAATTCGACCGTCTCAAAATCTGGGGGACCAGGAGGGATTATAGTTTTCCCCCTCACCTGTTATTCTTCTTTGACCTGTGCCATCCCAGTGCATGGTGTAGACCTCATATTTGCCGGTTCGATTGGAGCTGAATACGATATGCAGTCCATCCGGCGACCAGCGCGGATTTTCATTTGAACCCTCATAGGTCAACCGGCTAAGATTTTCCCCGGTCACGTCTAAGGTATGGATGTTTAGTTTTCCCCCTCCCCTTAAAACGAAAGCGATTCTGTCTCCCCGGGGAGACCAGCAGGGAGAATCGGTTATGTCTCCTGTATAGGTGAGCCGCCTTAGGTTTGTGCCCTCCGTATCCATGATGTAGATCTGAGGATAGCCGGATCTGTCCGAGGTGAATGCAACCTCTTTCCCGTTGGGCGACCAGGTGGGCGAAGAATCGATGGCCCGGCTGTAAGTCAGCCGACGAACTATCTCTCCCTGCGGCGTTATCAGATAGATCTCTGCGTTCCCGTCTTTGGTCAATGTCACCGCCAGATATTCTCCATCCGGCGAGAAAGCAGGAGCAGAATTCAGACCAGAATACGAGGTTAAGACTTTACTTTGACTGGTGGACAAATCAGTTATCCACAGATCCGGATTGCGCTTCTTATATGAGGTATATACAAGTTTGGTGCCATCCGGCGACCAGACCGGAGAGACGTTGATGGAACGATCATTTGTTACGGGATGGGGATTGTAACCATCGTAATCGCAAATATAAATCTCCTTATTTGAAGTTTCCAACCGGACGTAAGAGACTTTGGTTGAAAAAATACCCTTCTCTCCGGTGAAGTTCAAAACCACCTCATCTGAAATGGCATGAGCTAAAGCCCGATAGCTTTCAGGCTCAGTGGTGAATTTGATGGTTTTGAACACTTTTTTCCTTATCACATCCACCAGATGAACCTCAGTGGAAAGCTTTTCATCTTCCATCAGAACCGATCCATCCAGAAGGTATTGAACTCCCAATTGATGCCACCCATCCAGATTATAAAGATCATTACCCAGAATCGCCAGCACGAAGGAGTCGATTTTCGCCACCCGGAAATATAAAGAGTAATTTAAGTCGTCGCGCACCACCCGGGTTATCCGGGGGACATAGCTTGAGTCCGCGGGCGAAAAATCTATCACCGCAATATCTAAGGCTTCAATATATTTTACTCCTCCCTTGGTGATTTTGGCTTCGATCTCAGTCTGAGCCAGCATACCCTCAGATTGAGACAATAATATAGCAAAAAACAAAAGAAGGAAAAGAAAATTTTTGAAGAATTTCGTATCTTTAAAAAAGTCCTTTGATACAATCATAGTAGGCGTGCTCCAATGCACCTGTTGTTGTGGATGACATCCACAGGTTATCTGTTATTCACTGAATATACTCAAATTCCAAATGAATTCCTAAATATTCACCGGTATACTCAGTGGGGAGTGGTGGCAAAGGAACGCTGGACAGAATCGACCTCATGGCAGATTGGTCAAACAAATCTATGCCGGAGGATTTTTCCACCTGAGTATCTATGATCTGCCCGTTCCTTAATACCTTAAAATAAATGGTTACCCGCAGGGTGGTGGAAGCCTCCACCGGATTTTCCCACAGATCCCTTATTTTTCCGAATACCAGGCTCAGGTAGTAAGGTGACCCGAAACCAGAGCCATCCACCGTGGCGGCACTGATTCCGTTGCCCAGCCCATATTGGGTACCAAGCTCATCTTTCTGTGTTATTTTTCCTTCCTCTTTTTTCTTGCTGGCAGTTTTTTCTACTTTTTTGGGAGGTTTCTTCGGCGTTTTTTTCTTCTTTTTGGAACGCGTCTTATTAAATTCCTTTACCGAGACTCCCTTCTCTTGCTTTTTGGAGACAGTTACAGTCCCCTCTCCCTCCGCTCCCTTTTGACTTCTTGCTCCACTGGGCAGGCTTACCAGGCCCACCCGATAGATTACCGGATAGCCTTCCAGCCTGGGTGAAGCCGGAGAAAAGAGGAACAGTCCGCTGATGATCGCCGCATGGACAATTGAGGATATGATCAGACTTCTTTTCATCTCGATTTTTACTCAAAACTTCCTATCTTACCGGTTCGGTAACCAGTCCCAGGTCTCGAATGCCTAAACTCTTTATTTTCCCAACCACCTTCATAACCAACCCATAGGGGATGTCTTTATCCGCCCTTAGATAGACGGATCGTGAGCCTTTCTTGCGGGTGACATCGGTTAGAATTCCCTCAAACCGCTCCAGGTTGGTGACTCTTTCGTCTATATAGATTTTTTGTTCCTTGGTAATGGTTACCACCACCCCTTCTCCCATATCCTTCGGAGTGGCTTTGGTGCGAGGGAGATTTATATCAATTCCGCTCTGCATCATGGGAGCGGTGATCATGAATATGATCAGAAGTACTAAAATAACATCCACTAAGTTGGTAACATTTATATCGTGTAATGCGTCGTATACCCTTTTTTTTGCCATGTTAATAACGTCCGCCGTCGACTGTCCACAGTCCACTACTGAAAAGCAATTCTCTCTCCGCCGACCGCCGTCCTTCGACTTCACTCCCTTCGGGTCTGAGCCTCAGGGTCGAAGACAGGACAAGTCCGCTGCCAACCACCGATCGGTTTTGGCTTTGCGGCGGACCGTGGACTGTTGACTGTGGACGAATTATTCCATAAGATTTTCCTTTTTCACCGCTGATAGGAACTCTAAAGCGAAATTATCCACCTGGGTGGAGATCACCTTGAGCTTATTGTTGAAAAAGTTATATGCCATCACCGCGGGTATGGCTACTGCCAATCCCACGATGGTGGCGATCAGTGCCATGGCTATACCCGGCGCCACCACAGCCAAGCTGGCAGAACCTCTTACCCCGATGGAGGCAAAGGAGTGCATGATTCCCCATACCGTCCCCAGAAGACCGAAAAATGGGCTCACGTTTCCGGTGGTTGCCAGAAAGACTATGCTTTTTTCCAGTCGATTGACCTCCTCTGAGCCAACTCTCTCCAGCGTCATACGGATCACGTCCTGTCTGTCCTTCTGGGTGTTTGCCCCAAGATTCTCCACTATGGAGATTTCTCTGTTTCCCCCTGGATTCTTCTCACCCCGGCGAAACTCCTCCAGCTCTTTGAAACCAGCTTCTAACATTTGAGACAAAGGCGTGCGCCTGAATCTGACACAGGAGAGATAAACCTCAGATAGAGAGCGTCTTTTTCTGAAAAGAGAAAGAAATTTCTCCGTCTCCCTATTAGTTCTTCGGAAGACCGCTATCTTATGGAAGGTAATGGCCCAGGAGACCACCGACAGAAAAAGGAGTATGATCAATACGATCTGGGCGAAAAGATCCATCTCCCCTATCATCTCAAACAAAGTCGCTTTAAAAGGACTTGCAGGATCAGGAGAGAGGAGCACTGTTAGGTTAAGCAATTCCGATCACCTTTCTTCTTTAGTTTTCCACTACCGCATTTTGGTTGAAAAAAGCCACGTTATCAAAACTCATAGAAAATACGAAACCTCACCTTTTGAGTCAAGGAAAAACAACACAATCCTTTTCTGAATACAAAAAATGGTTTCACCTATATTTTACGAATCTCCTTTTTTTCTATTAACCTGTTTCTGTTTGAACTGATTTAGTTTTCCCGAGAAAATAACACTGTCAGATATACCAAAAAGTCCTCCAAAGAGGAGGACTTTGGTCACCAAGATAAAATCAGGCTACGCTCGGAATAATTTTTATGAGCCTAAGTGAACCCTCAGCTTATGGTGTGGGGGACTCTGGTGTGGCTTGCGTCTCCTTGATTATCAGGTGAGTGATCAGCTCGATTAGAAATCCATAGATAATTCCCATGATCAGAGTTCCCAGAAAAATTTTCACGTCTTTTGTTACCAGCGCCCCGAATGCCATGGGGATGGACACAATAAAGCCAAGGATTATTCCGTGGAGCATGTAGTTGATCTTCCAGGCGCTTATTCCGATCACGAAGCCTAAAAGCGCTCGACTGAGAATGATTGACCAGGACATGGCGGCTGGCATTGCCGGCTGACCGCTGGACGCTAAAAGCCAGCAGACAATCCCGAACACGAACCCCAAAAGGGTGGTTACTAAAAGCCTTAGACCTCTCATCTCCCCTCCTGTTTTAAGAGGTTAGTTTTTTGACTACGAATCGGAAAACAAAAAACAAAGAAACTCTTTGTTTGTCAAGTGATTTTTTCATTTGCAACCGGGAAATAAAATTGAAACGTTTTCTTCCGATAGAATAGAATCTAAGATTTTCTGGCGATTCTGTGGTGAATTGACGTTTTTTAAGAGAGATATAAAAACATTTTTGTTGATTTTTTGGGGTAGTTTATTATATTAAATACATACAAAAGTTTGCCTTCAAAATGAATTGGCTGTTTACTCTGCAGGTAAATTAGATGCGTTTTGATGTCCAGTGTCTGATGCAGACAGCCACTCCGCCGAAGGTGGATCCGCCTCTGGCGGAAAGGGCTGCCCCTACGAAGACTGCTGGATGCTTCACCCTCCCTTTTATTCCCTCCCATCGAGGGAGGGAAAGATCAGTTCCCTCTCCCTTGATAGGTTCGACGAGCTCACTACAAGTGGGAGAGGGTTAGGGAGAGGGTGACACAGGTAAAACGAGAAAACAGTGTTGTAGCTCCGAAATGGCGAAGCCTTTCGGACAAAAAAGCTGAAGGGGTTTGTTGAAAAGGCGTTTTTGGAGTGCGAAAGCTTGCTTTCGCGGTTTTAAAGCTTAAAATCAACATCGCACCCCGCCATCGGCGGGATGCACTCCGGTGAGGGTTTTTCGGCAGACTCGAAAGGTTAACCTTTAACTGAAAGGAGTTGCGTGATGTTACGCCCAGACGGGCGAGCGTCTGCTCGCAAAAGTTTTGTTTTTCTGGTGGTGGGGATGGTGATATTCTTTCTCGGTTCTTTTTCATCTGCGGATGTTCCCCACATGATAAGTTATCAGGGCAAGCTGACCACCGCCAGCGGTGGTTGTCTTAATGACACGGTCCAGATGACCTTTACAATCTATTCCGACGACCAGGGCATCTCTGATGAGTGGACCGAGACGCAAACAGAAGTTGTAGTGAAGGAGGGAATATTCAACGTTCTTCTTGGAAGTGTGGATACCATACCCACTGCTGTTTTTGACGGAAACGTCAAATACTTAGGCGTTCAGGTGGAATCTGACCCGGAGATGAGACCACTAAAGCCGATGGTAAGCGTAGCTTATGCTTACAGGGCGGGGACTGCAGATGGTGGCGGCGGTGGCGGTGGTTGGGTAGATGACGGCACAGTGGTGAGACTGGAGGACAGCACCGACCAAGTCGGCATCGGGACGTCGAATCCGCGTCCCGGATATAAACTGCATCTTAAGGACGACGCCGGCGTCTATCTGCTGTTTGATCACAGTAGGGATACGACTTGGATACTCGGGTCTAGTGTGGCGGGCAACCAGAGTTTCTACATCGGACAGGAGAATCCTTTCGGAGGCATGTCTCGTTTGCGGATTATGACTAATGGGGATACCTATCTTTGCCCCGCTACCGGCAAGGTGGGAATTGGAAGTACTGGAACGCCCAGGGAAAAGCTGGATGTTGCTGGAGACAACGACTACCGGCCGGCTACAGTGGCGCTAACAAATCCGCTCGGGATAATAGAAGCTGGTGAGGTCTTAGGTCACGTGCGATTTTACGGAGCGGACGGGGGCAATCAGATCGGAGCAGAGATAAGATCATCCGCCGTAGAAGAGTGGACACCAGGGAGTTCCGCCGCCGACCTGCGGTTTCTGACTACCCCGCCCGGTTCAGCAACACCGGTGGATAGGGTTACTATTTCAGACGACGGCAATGTCGGCATTGGCACGACGACTCCAAATGCAAGTGCTAAACTTCATGTTGCAGGAACGGATTGGTATGCAGGATATTTCACATCCAGTTTCTTAAGCGATACTACACACGTCATACATTCGGAATATACAGGTTCAGGTAGTGGGTTTTCCCCCGTAGCAGTTTATGGCAAATCCCGTCCAGCAGATAATCGCGGTTTCGGTGGGTGTTTTGAGGGTGGGGTCTACGGTGTAGTGGGCATGGTTGCTCCTACTGGAAGTAATATGTATTATGGGGTCAGAGGTGATGTTAGGGGCGGTTCAGGCACCAACTGGGGGGTACTTGGTTATGCCAGTGGTGGAGGTTATAACGTTGGTGTCTTTTACTCTGGCGGGTTGGAAGGAACTGGCACCAAAAGCTGTGTGGTAAAGACCTCTCAAGGACCGACACTTCTCTATTGCCAGGAATCGCCTGAGAACTGGTTTGAGGATTTTGGTGAGGGCCAGCTAGCAAATGGCAGGGTTCATATCGAGTTGGACGCTCTCTTTCTGGAGACCGTAACCATAGATGGTACAAATCCAATGAAAGTCTTTATTCAACTCGAAGGCGATTGCAACGGCGTATATGTCTCCAAGGGAACCACCAGTTTCGATGTTATAGAGTTCAAGGGAGGCACCAGTAATGTCCCGTTTTCATACCGTGTGGTAGCAAAACGCAAAGGATTTGAGAACAAGCGCCTCGACTATACTCCTGCTGGGGAGAACGACCCATACCTGTATCCCGAAGCCACCGAGAGATTGGAGAAGGAACGGGAGAAAGGACAAATAGAGTAAGTAAACTGTAGGTCCGAAATGGCGAAGCCTTTCGGACAAGAAGCTAGTTGTAAGGGAAAAAAAATGGAGTGCGCAAGCTTGCTTGCGCAGCGGAAGCTTTGCTTCCGCACTCCAGGCGAAGGACGCCGAGGGATTAACCCTCGGCTACGCGAACAAAAAGACACGTTTGTTGGTCAGGGGTTCCCTAACCCCTGACCGGTGTGGGTTTCGGGGTAAGGGTACCCCGAAACAACAAAGATAAGTTTTGGGCTAAACATAGCCCGAAACAACGGAAAGGAGCAAGAAAATGAATAAGATCAAATTGGGCATGATATTTCTTGTGGCTGTGGTGTTCTTTGCGGTGCTTGTGGTGCATGCGCAAGCGGATAAGCAACTCCAGCCCAAGAAAGCCAAACAAAAGGCGGTCTCGGTTCAAGCCAAGGACAAAGTTGAGCCGAGGCAAATCACGCCGGCTGTCTCTGAACCGAAAGTAGCGCCGGTGAACACTCCGATGACGCCCATGCACACAGGCTCCAAGCAAGGATACAGAATGGTGACGGACGTTCTTGATGGATTTGGTGGAGAATCGGAATCGGATAATTACAGGATTCCGGTCAACTCCGGAGGGCAGCCCGTATCCGGTGGGATTTCACAAAGCGACAGCTTCGTGGTCAAGGCAGGCTATATCCAAGCATCTTACGTTAAGCGTGGGGACACCAATGCGGATGGGGTGATTGATCTGGGTGATGTGGTATATTTGCTAAACTACCTGTACAAAGGGGGAATCGATCCCTGTCCCATGGAAGCTGGAGACGTCAATTGCGATGGGGTGGTGGACTTAGGCGATATTGTCTTTTTGATTAATTATCTCTATAAAGGTGGACCGCCACCGACTTGTTGAGATGAGAAGAAATTGGGAAGGCATCCGGATTATGAATTCGGATGCCTCCCCATTCCCCATATGGAGTGTTCACCTTTAGGTGAACCCAATGAAAGCATTTCGGCCTGCAGATGGCTTCAGGTCCCGCCAAAGGCGGGAACACTCCAACAACCACTTTTCCACCTGTCTTTTTCAGATCCCTCATATAATTGACTTGACAGCCTCTCAAGTGGCATATATATTCTCACGAGTTTTTGGAAAGTTTTAGAGTGGTTTGTGAATTCTACAAGTAAGGTGGAAACGTGTCAAACAGAATACCAATAAATCAGTTGAAGAAAATAGTCGGTAAGGACAATCTAAAAATCAATTCTGAAAAAGTTTTCGTTTCTCCGGAGAATAGCACGGCTGTGTCTGAGATTGTAAAATTAGCTAATCAGGAGAAGTTCAAGATACTGCCTTTAGGCTCAGGTTCGATTGTTGATCCCCAGAAGCTACCGGCTGACAACATGGTTATTTTAAAATCTGATGGACTAAACAAGGTCGTAAAGGTGGTTCCCGAAGATTTGTATGTGATTTTACAAGCCGGTTTTCCTCTGAAAGAATTGAACCATCATCTGAAACCATTTAATTTGTTTTATCCACTATCAGACAGCACCTCTGTGGGCACAATGGGGGGAGCTGTGGCGACCAATCTTAAAGGGAAATCTGGAGAAAAGAGAATCCAAACCAGGGAGTATATTCTGGCATTGGAGGTTGTCGATCCCGAAGGTCAGATTCTCAACGTGGGGGCAAGAACGTTTAAATCCGTGACCGGATACGATCTTCCCCGCCTTTTTGTGGGTTCCTGGGGGAGTCTGGGCTTTATCAGCGAGATAAGCTTAAGATTGGTGCCTGCAAGAAAGAGAAAAGATTACCCGGCTGTAATATTTGATCCACCCGGAAGAGGTGTTAAAGGACAAAACAATTTCAAAACCCTTTTAAGCTCCCGCATCAAAAAGTCGCTAGACCCCAATCAAGTTTTCCTCAGTTTCGATTCCTTCAGGATGAATCCTTCAGGATGAATCTCTCATTTGACGGCAATTCACCTGAAGGATATTCCCCATCGAAAGAACCATTTGCAAACTTCATTCTCCGCTGGTGAGGAACACCAACGGGAAGCAAAGCGAATATTCACAGCAGGTGGAGCGCCCATACGGGCTCGGACGAGTCCGTACGGACGTCCGTCTGGACGGATTAAACGGATGTGTATAACAAGTTATCAGTTTAATCTAACTAATCAGCTGTGAAAGATTGATTTTCCCTGCTCCAGGTGAGTGTTCTTTCCACAGGATCCTGCGGATACCCGCCGTTTTTTCCCGTTGGATAAGAACACGAATGGAAAGCAAGAGGTGCTCGGTCCGACTTCAAAAACTCCTTGACTTTATTGGTTTTTCGGTTAAGTTAAAATTGGATACAATGTTTCAAGAATAAGTAAATTCTGTTCTTTTCAAAGGAGGATATGGTGAGTTTGAACTGGATTTTTTCTGTTAGAGCGCAGGAGATGAAGAGTTCTGCCATCCGTGAGATATTGAAGATTACTGAAAGACCTGATGTTATCTCTTTTGCTGGGGGCCTGCCTGCGCCGGAGCTTTTCCCTATTGAGTCGTTGAAAAAAGCATGTGAGAAAGTTTTAGATAACTATGGACCCAAAGCCTTACAATACAGCCTTACTATGGGGGTTCTCCCTTTACGCCAGATTCTGGCTGAGAAACTTTCCCCAAAGGGGATGGCTCTTACTGAAGAAAACATTTTCATCACCGGAGGCTCACAACAGGGTCTGGATCTGGCAGGGAGGGTCTTTCTGGATAAGGGAAGCGTGTTGATCTGTGAGAGTCCAACCTATCTTGGAGCAATCCAGGCGTTTAATGCTTACAAGCCCCAGTATATTACCGTGGATATGGACAAAGAGGGAATGATGGTAGAGCAACTGGAGGAGAATATAAAGAAATACAAACCCAGATTTATCTACGTGGTCTCCAATTTTCAGAATCCATCCGGCATAACTTTAAGCTACCAGAGAAGAAAACATTTAGTCAAGCTGGCACAAGAATACTACATCCCCATCATAGATGACAATCCTTATGGTGATCTAAGATATGTGGGAGAGGACGTTCCCTCACTTAAAAGCCTGGGTGGGGATTTGGTGATTGAGTTGGGAACCTGTTCTAAGATTGTATCGCCCGGCTTGAGGATTGGATGGGTGATAGCCTCCACCGAAGTGATGTCCATGTTCGAACGGATGAAGCAGGGAGCTGATCTGCACACCAACACCTTTGCTCAATACGTGTTCTACGAGTATATAAAGGCTGGGAACTTAAACCGCCATATCCAGGAGATCAAAGCCGCTTACAGTGAAAGAAGGGATGTGATGATAGAAGCACTAAAGGAACATTTCCCTGAAAATGTAACATGGGTGGAGCCTGAGGGTGGACTTTTCCTCTGGGTGAAATTGCCCCGGGAGGTCTCTGCCACCGCCCTTTTGGATGAGGCAGTTAAGCAGAAGGTAGCTTATGTTCCAGGAAAGCCTTTTTACCCTTATGAAGATAAAGATAATACCTTGCGACTGAACTTCTCCAATGCTAATCCAGAGATGATCAGGGAAGGGATAAAAAGATTAGGAAAAGTTTTCAAGGAGAATGTCAAAACCCTCAATCTGAAGAACGAAAAGACTAAAGAAAAAGTAGGATAAAGATATATTCACCACCTGGCAGGAGTTACCTCTAAAGCGAGGTTGCTCCTGCCGGATCAAATTTTTCTGCCCCCAATTTCCCCTTCAAATTAGACAAAAAAATAAGTTAATACCACAAATTTACTCCGGTTTTAGTCTAACACACCTTTTATAAGAGAGTTAGGTGAGCTAAACTGGACTTATTTAGTCCTGATTTTTTTAATATTTTTCTTAAGTGTAATAGTTACATTATAAATGAAAGAATAAGGTTAGAGTTAAACAAGGTTTTGATGTTTTACTCCGGTTGTGCTTTTATATAGAGGCGCCAGCACCTAACTTAAGTTAGGTGCTGGCGCAAAATGTTGTAAATACTGGTGGATGCGCACTGACATTTTATAGTTGCGTCAGGAGCTCCACTCTTCCCCGTACGGGGAATCCTGGGCAGACGCCCCCGTCTGGGGTGACTGACGCTTTAAAAGGTGTCAGGACTGAGGTCCTGACACAACACAAAAAACAAAAAAAGTTTCTTAGAAAGCATGGGATTTTGCTGTTAAGCTTCTGATTTTTTGCTTGACAAAGAAGATAAATGGACTATTTTCTTTATCGGAAGGGGACCAATTTAGTAGTATTGTATAATCTAAAAAAAACGGCAGAGCATTTCTTTTTAATTCCTCGGAGCACAGGTTAACAATATTTAAATTTATGTTCATCCGGAGTTCTGGAGGAAGTGATTTCTCTTCAAAAAGATCCTTTGCTCATCAGGTTTTGAGATGGGGAAAAGAGTATCTTAAGAAATGTTAAGTAAAACAAACTTCTCCCGATCTAAAAAAGGAGGTGAAGTATATTTCCACTGATTGGGACTCCAAAACTAAATATAAAAACAGAAAGATTACCTTATTGGGGCGAAGGAGGTGGTTTTCGTAGTATCTTTTTATTTTTTGTTCACCTTTAATGGTGAATTCGGGCTGAATTCATCATTAAGAGACGTTCCCTTTCAACTTTCAAACTTAAGGAGCGGAAAAAATGAGTAAAAGGTCATTACTTGTTTTGGGCATTGTGGCTCTGATTTTGA
The DNA here is from genome assembly GCA_964403165.1 of uncultured Ignavibacteria bacterium. Taxonomy (GTDB): domain Bacteria; phylum Zixibacteria; class MSB-5A5; order MSB-5A5; family SM1-73; genus SM23-73-3. The sequence continues at coordinate 23,178 of CAYOFL010000022.1, read as the reverse complement.
TCAGCTTCTCTTTGGGAACTGCTCAAAAGTCGGTCGTGTCCCCCAAGAAGGAAGTGGTTCGGGTTCCAGCTGATCAGATTAAGCCGATCAAACCTCCGCCGGCAAGCGGATCGAAAGACTCTTGCTACTTAGCTTACACTCTTTGGGACGCCGGAGCTTACTATGCCCATTGGAAGCTGGGCGACAAGGTTGCCATATACTTCGATCCAGAAGACTGCGGCTGGCTGGAAAACTATCCTTTTCAGTTGACCGACGTACACTTTTTGCTTTACAATCCTGGAGGGGTTGACACGGTAGATTTGCGGTTCAGCGTGGAGGTGGTTTGCCCGGATATCTGCGACGGACCCGGAATAGAAATATGGAGATCACAGGTCTACCATATTACCACTTTTGGGGATTACGTACAAATATACTTTCCCGACACCGTCTGCCTGGATAAACCGTTTTTCTTCAACGTGGAGTATATGAGTGATTATCCTGACGGAATGATGCCGAGCTTAATTTTTGACTTCTACACCGAGCCGATGGACACCTGCTATCAGTGGGTATGGACCGGTCAGCCCAGCTGGGTGGAGTGGCACGATTTCTGGTATCCCCAGGAGGGAGTACGATGGGTTAATTTGGGGATAAGCGGCTTTTGCGGAGAGGAACAGGCCGAGTGCGGATGGTGGTACTGGAAGCCAGACACGCTTCCTCAAGCCCCCAGCGGCATGCCGGACTTTGATCAGAATCAGGATGAATGGTCATGCTATTGCGGACCCACCGCGGTGGCAAACTGCCTCTGGTGGTTTGACGCGGTCCCCACGGCGGGAATGGACCCCGCTGACTTCATTGAGTTGTTGGCAGGATACTTCAGCACCGGTCCCGGTGGCACTCATGTGGACTCCATTCAAGCAGGACTGGAAAGATACTTCGAGGACTATGGGTTTGCCCTAACCGAGACTACCTACTGGATGCCCGATTTTCATGAGATGGAGGATTCACTCAAGGTCTGTCAGGACATTATCCTGCTTTTGGGCTTCTGGTGGTATGAGGAAGACCCGCAACAGTTCATCAGGGGAGACGTTGACGAGAACGGAATTGTTGACGGGAACGACTTTACCGCTTGCCAAAGCGGGCCGCCTTTCTCTTGTGATGATGCTGCCGACGTTAACGACGACGGTGTGCTGGATTATCATGACTGTGACTATCTTTACGCATATCTCATGGGAGCGGGACCACCCCCGCCTCCGCCATTCCCCAGTTGCGGCGTCGATCCCACTGCAGATGCTCTCGACTGCGCCGACTTTCCTCCCTGTCCGGGAGGTGGTCCCGGAGAATGGTTCAGGGAAGGCGGACATTTTGTGACCATGGCTGGAGTGAACTCGGAGAAAAAGGAGATAGCCATATCCGACCCAGATCGAGATCAATGCGTCCTGTATCCGTGGTGGCCCGGCAGAGTAAGAACGGCAGACCATCCACCCTGGGGAGGCTACGGTCCTGAGTTCCATAATGATCCACAGTTTGTGTCCCACGACGTATACGTCAGTCTGCTGTACCCTGAATTCCCCAGCCCGGGCAGCGAGGTGTGGGATCTGGCGGATTATTGCTTTGGGGGGTACAAATACACGAATATGAACGTTCCGGAGAGGTTCAGAGTGTTTACCAAGGAAGCACCCAAGCATTACGAGTATTGGCATACCGAGGTGGAAGCCGCGGTGATGATCTGCCCAATTCCTAATAGACCGCCCGAGATCAACCAGCCGGATTTCCTTGAGGGCTTCGTGGACGATGAAGTCAGATACGAGATTACCGCCCTCGATCCGGATGGAGACGTAATCCTCGATGAAGCCTCCATAGACATTCAGCCAGGCTGTGGCGACTATATGATAACCAGAGTCTGGGGGCACGGGACCTCATCTGGCACGTGGAGGATTTACTGGGATACCCATGGCTGTACCCCTTGTGACACCCACATGGTCATCCACGATCTAACTGACGAGCGCGGGGCAGTTGCGTATTGCACCACATGGGTGCACCTGTCTGAGAAGATGGACACATGTTGGTACTGGAAGCCTGATACGCTCCCTCAGGCTCCGAGCGGAATGCCTGACTTTGATCAGAATCAGGATGCATGGTTCTGCTACTGCGGACCTACTGCAGTGGCTAACTGCCTGTGGTGGTATGGTGCGGTGCCGCCCGGATGGACTCCTCCTCAGTTGATCGATACCCTGGCAAGATACTTCCATACCAGCCCTGTATGGGGAACCTACGTTGACACCATGCAGATGGGACTGGAGCAATATTTCCAAGACTATGGATTTGTTTTTACAGAATCCACTTTCGTGATGCCCAACTTCTACGAGATGGAGGATTCGCTCAAGGTTTGCCAAGACATCATTCTGCTTTTAGGCTTCTGGTTCTTTGATGAAGGAAGCGGGACGTGGTATAGAGAGGGTGGACATTATGTTACCATGGCTGGAGTATGCTCCGAATCCCTGAAGATCGCCATAAGCGATCCTGATAAGGATGCTGCTGTGGGAGGCTGGCCCGGGAGAGTTCGACCACCGTGGCACCCGAACATCGGGGCTTATCCGCCTGAGCTGCATAATGATCCCACATACGTTTCTCACGATATGTACAACAGCATACTGGACAATCCATTCCCCAGCCCGGGCAATCCCTTCTGGGAGATCGACTACTCGTGGATGAAAGGCGACTTCTCTGGCATAAACGTTCCGGAAGAATTCAGAGCCATCACCAGACCAGCACCCGAAGGTGGGAAGCAAATCTTTGCCACCGAGGTTGAATACGCGGTGATGATCTGCCCGACTGGAGAGGAGCCGAGAGAGTGCGACGAGAATGATCCCAGGGAGTGTGACACCCTGTGGGTTGAGTGCGGGAACATGCTGGTTCCCCCAGGTGGAGGGTTGGTCACAGTTGACATGACCATAGCCTTTGACGAGAGTCTCATGGCCATTCAAGTGCCGCTCAGCTATGAGGGCAGCCCGTTATGCTGTGACTCCATGCCAGACTCTGAGAACACGGTGGCTAAGGTATTTGCTGGCTCAATCTTGCCGGGTACGTGGATAAAGGTCATCAGTATTGATCACCAGGCGAAGACTATTCAGTTGGGTGCTGTAGCGTTAATGCCACCCACTGACTGCTTGCCGCCTGGAAAGGGACACTTTGCCACCCTGACCCTCTTTGGTGACTCATGCTGCACCATCTTGTTAGATACCACGACGGTTCAAGGTAATAGCGTTGGCTTCATGGAGTGCAACGATCCCGATATGATCTTGTTCTATCCCGTGTGTCGCATTGACACGTGCCATATAGATCGGAATAATCCGCCCGAGATAGGTCAGCCCGATACATTGTACGGGTATCAGGTTTGTGATACAGTTATTTATCAATTCTCTGGAACAGACCCGGATGGTGATGTTATCTTGGACGGTGCTTCATTAGCCATAGAGCCTTCATGCGGCACATATTCAGTGACCAGGCTTACAGGTCATGGAACGTCGACTGGAACCTGGGAGGTTACCTGGGAGACTGCTGGCTGTGAAGATTCCATCTACTACAAAATCATCGTTGATCTAACTGATGTTTGGGGTAACACCGCATATTGCACCACCTACTGCCATTTGGCCAAGAATAATCCGCCGGAGATCACACAGCCCGATTCCGTTGATGGTTATATAAACGATGTGGTTAACTATACCATCACCGGCGCAGATCCGGACTCAGACGTTATTCTGAATCAAGCCTCCATAGACATTGTTCCTTCCTGCGGTGTGTATTCGATAACCAGAATTTCTGGGCACGGGACCGCTTCCGGCACCTGGCAGATCAGCTGGGCAACCAACGGCTGTTTAGCCGCCACCTACTTGGTTATTCACGATATGACTGATGGCTGTGATACCTCCTACTGCACCACATACGTGCGTCTTGATGAGAAACCGGGTTGGCACTGGAAAGATCCTTACGAGGATTATGCTCCCAACGGCATGCCAGACATCGATCAGAGGCAGGACAACTGGGTTAAGATGGAGACCGGACAATTCAGCTTCTGCGGACCTTGTGCTGTTGCCAACTGCTTCAAGTGGTTCGACTCCAAGTATAATGTTCCTCCTGGATTCCCCTGCGACGGAATTGATATGTTCCCGTTGGTGAGAGATTATATGGATAATCTCCCGCCCTGGAATGCCGCAGGAATCTGGGATGATCATGACCCGTGGAACGTAGATCATATAGGAACTCCTTGGTCTCCTTCAGTTATTCCTCCTCCCCCAACTGCTCAGCCCTTCATCCCGGGACCACAGCCACAGCCCAGTGGAATGGATCCTTGGGGTGAGTTAGTGGAGAGGTTAGCCTGGTATTTTGATACAGATGGAATTCAAACCGGATATTGCAACCATACGGGGACTAACATCGTACAGATGCAGGATGGTATCCAGATGTGGTTTGACAGCGAGACCTTCCCCGACGGCAGCACCCTGGCAGATACTCTTTGTGAGGTGACCACTCCCATGCCCACGTTTGCTTATGTGGAGTCCCTGGTGGAGAAGTGCGAGGATGTGATTCTGCTTTTAGGCTTCTGGTATGAGAATCCTCCGGGAAGTGGACAATGGTTCAGAGTTGGCGGACACTATGTTACCGTGGCAGGCGTTAACTCAACAGATATTATGATAGCTTTCTGCGATCCGTTCGTTGATGCGGCAGAGCTTGGCTTGCTGGGCAGAGTGGGAGATGGACTTCTCATCCCTCATACGCATGGAGCTCATGATCCCACAGTGCATAATGATGAAGGGAATGTCTCCCAGGATATTTACTTCGTCTCAACAGAGCCGGTCAGCCCCGGAGGTCTGTGGTGGATACCAGAGTATGCGGTATACATGAATATCAATCTCTGGATGGCTAACTTCTCAGCCCAGAACGTGCCGGAGGAATTCTTACCTGTGACTGCCCCGTGGGACGGAATGTCACCCATTTACACTGAGGTGGAGTATTGCGTGCACATCAGCCCGTGGGATTATCGAGGTGACATCAATGTTCCCGGCGGTGATGGAGTGGTGGACATAGGCGACGTGGTCTTCCTGCTCAATTTCCTATATAGAGGAGGACCCTCACCTGATCCATACTTGGAGGGTGACATCAATTGTGACGGCGTAATAGACCTTGGAGATGTGGTCCGCCTGATCAACTATCTGTTCAAGGGTTGGCCCGTTCCCAGGTGCTGTGACCCGTAGTTTCCTCCCAACCGAGAAGGTTAAGCTCAAAAGCCCCGCCAACAAGCGGGGCTTTTGTCTTTCTTTACCTCATCTTCATCTTAACAAGAAGAGATGCCTTTATTTTTCAGAACTTGACCTAATCTAAGGGTTTGCCTGGTTTAATCCTGAACCCAGGGGGCCATGTAGGAAATTGGCTTGATTTTACATCTACATCTGTTTATAATATATGAATGTAATCTTGTTATGAGAAATTAAATTGACCCGATCATAACAATCTTTTACGGAGGATTAATGCTGAGTCTGGAGGAACAGTTAAAGGTTATCAAAAGAGGAACGGTGGAGATTCTGCCGGAAGAGGAGTTGATTTTTAAGCTGAAAAAGTCCATCCAGGAAAACAAACCTTTAAGAATAAAACAAGGTTTTGACCCCACTGCTCCGGATATTCATCTGGGACATACGGTCTGCTTAAGGAAGCTGAGACAATTTCAGGAGCTGGGACATCAGGTGATTTTGATCATAGGTGACTTTACCGGCATGGTGGGAGATCCATCCGGGCGCTCCGAAACCCGTCCCCAGCTCACCTCAGACGAGATAAAAAAAAATGCCCAGACCTATCAGGAACAGTTTTTCAGGGTGGTGGACGAAAGCAAAACCGAGGTGCATTTTAACGGGGAATGGTTCAGCCGGATGAGTTTTCAGGAGTTGATGCGTCTGGCGGCAAATTTCACCGTGGCCCGCATGTTGGAGAGAGACGATTTTTCCAAAAGATACAAAGAGCAAATCCCCATAAGCATCCACGAGCTTTTCTATCCTTTGATGCAGGCTTATGACTCAGTTATGATTAAAGCGGACGTGGAGATCGGGGCAACAGAGCAGAAATTCAATCTTCTAACCGGCAGACAGATTCAAGAGGTTTACGGACAAAAACCTCAGGTGATTCTGACCATGCCGGTTCTGGTGGGAACCGATGGAGAACAGAGGATGTCTAAGTCGCTGGGCAATTATATCGGGGTGGCAGAGCCTGCCGGCGAGATGTTCGGTAAGATCATGTCCATCCCGGACGAGCAGATCTACAATTATTTCGAGTTGGTGACCGACGTGGAAATAGACGAATTGATTCAGATTAAAAAGGAGTTAGAGGAGAGACAAATCAACCCCATGGTCTTAAAAAAGAGATTGGGGAAGGAAGTTGTGAGAATGTATCATAGCCAAAAGGAGGCAAAAGGTGCCTGCCAGGAGTTTGAGAGGGTTTTCTCCAAAAAAGAACTGCCGGAAAACATACCTGAAAAACATTTAGAACATAATCAGGCTAAGATGTGGATAGGACACTTTTTGGTGAAAGCCGGATGTGCAAACTCCACCAGTGAAATAAGAAGACTGATAAAGCAAGGTGGGCTGTATATCGATAATAGAAGAATCGATGATGAGAATCTCAAAATCTCCGTAGCCGGGGAGAAGCTGGTGAGGTTGGGGAAAAGGAGGTTTTTCAGGATTGTGGGGAAAGTGAAAAGACAGTAGGCAGTATTCAGTAGGCAGTAGGCAGACTTCAGACTTAAGACGGCTTGCTTCTAAGAATGGCGGATCCGTTATAAGTCATTTCCAGAAGGACAGATAAAAATAAACAGGGGAGAGTTGAATCTCCCCTGTTCGTTTTGGGGCAGGCAGGTCAAAAGAGGAGGTATTCTCAAGTGTCAGGCTTTCCCAGGAGCAAGCCGGCTTTCTCCATTAAACCCAAGAAAGAATCTGTTACAACCCCAGGTTTCTTACCTTCACATTAGAAGCTAAGGTTCTCCGCCGATACTCCCCATCAAATTGAAGATCTTCTCTTTCCGTGCGAGCGGTTAAAGTAATCGCTACCTCCCTCACCAATGAGCCGAGCGGCGGAACGTCAACGAAAACCCCGTTAGCCAGACCGTATCTGAACTGCAAGTCCTCAATATCTTCAGCATACACCAAGGGAGATTCTCCCGGCCTTTGAACCATCAGATTAGGATGATTGCTGTCCGAGAAGTCAACATAAAACTTGTGTAGATCCACATACATCACTGTGCTCCCCTGAGGGTATTTTCTGGAAAGTGGCGCTGTGTTGTGCTGAATGTGGCCAGCCGCCTCCTGGACCTTGGTTATGTAAAAGAATTCTCCGGTGTCGGCAACGGGATCGTATATGTAAACCCAGGTATCTTCCTTGAAACCGCTGATATCGTGTCCATCGCAGCGCAGCTCTGCGCTGGTTTGAGGCATGTCATGCTCCAAGGGGACTTCCACACCAAACTCGTTCTGAAACAGGATGGTAATGGTATCAGGATTTGCATTGGCGGCATAGATGGGCTGGAATCCACCGGGCAAACCATATCCTGCCATTCTAATTCTGGTCTCCAGCTCATGCATGGCTGCCCGAATATTCTGCTGCATATTGCTGACTTGTTCCTGAATGATCCACCCCTCATGTTGGTTCAAATAGATGCCGTAGGCGGCAGAGACTACAAATCCGGTGATGACAAGTCCGACCAAAAGCTCTACTAAGGTGAACCCTTTTTCGTTTTTCTCTTGCCCTGAGCGGACCCAAGGTCCGGATGGCTTCGTATAAAGGTTCCTCATCTTATACCTCCTTCCTTATGACCATAGACTCTACTTTCTGTGCTTCCACCTGCTGATTAAGGTTTAAGCAACTTTCTCTCCAAGTTGCTAAGAAGTTTACTCCGATTAGATAACACATTATTCCCTAACTGGTTAAAACCGTGCTCTAAGTTTGAGCAGGCGGCTAACACTTTAACCAGGCAGTTTTTCTAGACAAAGAATGTGGGGAAGATCCAATAGGTTGTGGTGTGCCTCCCACATCAAAGCGCTCATCCCGCGATAATTCGCCTCGCCTTTTTTGATCCTAATCTTCGCGAGACTCTTACCCGGTTGTGATCGGCTTTGAATAAAGGAAAAGATTTTTGTGTCGACAAAGCTGAGGAGAGAACACACTGGTCAGCTAAATCGGATTTGAGAGTATCTTTGAATCTCAAAATCCCATTCTGTTCAGTGTCTGCCATCAGGACCTGATTCAACCGTATTCAACATGCGAGTGAGAAAGATATTAGTAGTAGATGACGATCCAAACATTGCAAGCGTGATCAAGCAGTATTTTGACAGGCCCGGGTATGACGTGTGCACCATGTTGGAAGGGGAGAAAGTCCCTGAGACGGTCTTTAGGATAAAGCCGGATCTGATACTTCTGGATTTGAGACTTCCCGACGTCTACGGGATGGACGTCCTTAAGGATCTGAAGAAAAGGGACTTTCAGGCACCCGTCGTAATAATCACGGGCAACGTCTCTGCTGGAGTGGACATTGAAGCCATGAAGGAAGGAGCGCCTATGAATACCTCCCCAAACCTTTCAGTCTGGACGAACTTGGCAAGCTGGTGGACAAGCTTTTGGCAAAAGATGCCGAATCTGAATCTGTATCTTCTTTCGAGAATGTGCATCATCGCCCTCACGAAGCCGAGGAATTAGTGGGCAGAAGCTCGGAAATTCTGAAAGTAGGAAAAATGATCGGACAAGCTGCATCCTCTGATGCTCCAATTCTTCTCACAGGCGAAACCGGAACCGGCAAGGAACTTCTTGCCAGGATAGTCCATCGAAACAGCAGAAGAAAAGATGAGCCATTTGTCGTGGTCAATTGTGCCCACCTCTCACCCGAAATTCTTGAACTCGAGTTATTCGGACGAGGTGAAAAAACGGATGGATCCTCCGAGCCGGCAGCTAAGCTTGAACTATGCCGCGGCGGCACCATCCTGCTGGATGACATCGGGAGTATGGGCTTATCGACTCAGAACAAGCTGCTGACATTCCTGAAAAAAGTGGAGATCGGCGCGGCAGGAAACCAAACGGTGAAAGTGTCGCCTAGAATAATAGCATCATCATCCCGGGATTTGTCAAAAAGTGTAAGCGAAGGAAAATTCATGCAGGAGCTCTTCTACAATCTCAGGGTGATATCAATCCCCGTGCCTCCATTGAGGGAGAGGAAATCAGATGTTCCGCTTTTGGCACACTATTTTCTCAAAAGGTATCGTGAACGAGACAAGAAGGTGGCTGCCCGCATATCTGCTGATGCCATGAAGTTGTTTATGGCTTGTCCCTGGCCGGGGAACGTTGGAGAGCTTGAAAATAACATCTACTCTGCGGTGGTGATGTGCCAGAGCGAGGAAATTTTGCCCGAACATCTGCCAATATTCTACGAGGGACGGTTGGAAGCTCAGATAGATCTTCAGCAAGGGAAAGATGACTATTCCCACCTACTTATCCAGACTTTAGATCCAATCAGAAGCAAGCTGTTTCACGATCTGAAGGGAAAAGTCCACCATCGGCTGATAGGCTCGTTGGAAAAGGCTTTGATATCCATGGCGCTGAAGCATTGCCAGGGCAACCAGGTGAAGGCAGCCCATCTTTTGGGTCTAAACAGAAACACGCTACGAGAGAGAATCTTAAGATTCAGGCTGCGTAAGAAAGAAACACCTTCAAAATGAAAGTCGTCCTGACTTCGCGCCGGAACAGACGGAGACAGGTCTCCGGACTTGCGAGTCCAATTAGGAGAAGTAACCGTCAGCAGAGCCAGGATGGACAGTACCCCGTGGCTCTTTTATGCTTCAGGGCGGGAAGACAGATAGAAGGCCATGAATGGAAAGCTGGCCTGCAGAGGAGGAGACTTGAGCCTGAAAGAGCGTCACGATGATGGGAATGTAGATCTGTGCTGCTGCGGCTACTTGGCAGGGCGGTCGCAAAAATAAACAGGGGAGATTCCTATGAATCTCCCCTGTTCGTTTTGGGGCAGGCAGGTCAAAGGAAGGAAATTTTTCAATTACTGACTATTCTCTGGAGCCAGCTTACTTTCAGAACCGTATTTATCTGGGGTACACCTGGAGGTAAGTTGTTGGGATCCAGGAAGGCAAGATCGAAGGCCCAATCTCGGTCAGGAGCTTCATATTGAGGGCTGCCATAAACCCATGCGCCGGTTGCCTGTTCGCTAAACCACAGCTCCACCATGGAGCCTAAGTAGGTGAAAGTCTCATCAGTCCAATTCTCTAAGAAACGTGGCAGATTCTCCAGACCCCCATTGTAATGCCCCAGCGTGGTCTCGGTGTTTCCGGTAAGGAAGGCCGCATTAACTGTGGTATTGGACGCCACCCGGTTGTTTAAGTTTTTGTCGCTTTTAGCATCATTCCAATTGTTGGACAGAATGGTCAAAGCGTCGGTAAAAAGAGCAGCCGCTTTCTTGTTGGTTTTGTTGTAGTCCCCAAGAGTGTATAAAGGATTGTCCGTCACCACGGTAAGGGGTCCGGCTAACTCCTCTCCATTGGTCAGTCGGATGGCCTGCTGGGTTCCCACCACCTCGTCTCGAGAAGCATAAAGGATTCCATTTAAAGGAAAGTAACCGCTGGTATTGAGCTTTTCAATGTCTATGTCATAAGAGGTGGCCCATTTATACTCCCTGTAGTTGTAAAAGTTGTCCACGGTGACGATGGAGTCGGCAAAAAAGGTGGCAGTGACGTCCACCCAATTGTCGCTGGAGTTTTTGTATAACACCTGTCCATCCACCATCTTCAGGCCAGCTTTGTGCTCATAGCTGTCCATGTTGCCACCCGATCCCCTCTTTATCATGTCTATGGGATCGCCGGAAACGACCACAGGAAGGTTCAGCTCAGTCATTCCATGGGAGTTGTCCTCCACCTTCCCTCCCCACCGATTCAAAGATTCAGAGATCCAGTCGGGGTCGTTGGAATCCAGCCAGGTGCCGTCCCCGTTCTTCATGCTCTGGTAAACTCCATATCTGTCCTTGATGCTCACATCTCCATTCATCGGGTCATCAGGATCGTCCTTTCTCCCGTGGTGGATGTCGCCTGCGGCTGTGGTCCAGGAATCGACTTTGAGGCCGGAATGAGCTCCAAAGTAAAGATCATGATTGCTGTGAACTCTTCCTCCCAGGGTCATGGCAGGGCCGGGCAAAATCTCTAAATCCTGCTCATAGAAGACAGCAAATTGGAATATGGGAACCAGCGCATCTTTGACCTCCGCTTCGATCTTGGTTGCGGTCTGAGTTCCCATTTCTCTTGCCTCACCGGAGATGGTAAAACTTTTCACCAAAGCATAAAGTCCCTTGTATGCTCCTACAGTAAGGGTCTCCTGAGCGGCAGGACCGTTGTCCACAGTGTTATAGGTGATCGCTATGTTACCTAGTGCAAACGAATCGCAGGGAAGGGGGTTAGGTGCTCCCGCGCCGCCAGAGGCATAATGGTTCCTGATATCAGCTATGACCTTCTCCAATCCCGCTTCTGCCGCATAAAACGTGTTGATGGTCCTCAGATCATTTCCGGCTATGTTGACATCGGTGGTTGAGGTCATCACCGCAGCGATCCCGATCATAGTCAGCATCAAAAGCAAGGATAGAATGATAAGCAGGGTGAAGCCATCCTCATTTTTCAACTTTTTCAACATGGTATCTCCTTTTCCGAATTGTACTAATGAAATAATCTGTTATAATCCCAAATTTCTCACCTTCACATCAGAGGTTAGAGTTCTTCGCCGGTATTCTCCGGCAAACTGCAGATCCTTTCTTTCAGTTCTGGCAGTGAGGGTAATCAACACCTCTCTGACCACTGACGCGGCTGGTGGAACGTCCACGTAAATGCCGTTAGCTAGACCGTATCGGAACTGCAGGTCCTCAATGTCTTCAGCATACACGTATGACTGATTCCCTTCCCTTTGAACCATCAAATTGGGATGGTTGGTGTCCGTGGAGTCTATGTAGTACTTGTACATGTCCATCATCATCACCGTGCTCCCCTTGGGGTATTTGCGAGAGAGCGGCGCAGTGTTATGCTGGATGTGACTGGCCGCAACCTGGACATGAGTTATGTAGAAAAACTCTCCGGTGTCGGCAACCGGATCGTAGATGTATGCCCAGGTGTCCGCCTTGAAGCAGCTAACGTCATGTCCATCACACCTCAGCTCTGAGGAGGGCTGGGGCATGGCGTGCTCAATGGTGGATTCACACTCAAACTCGTTCTGAAATAGGATGGTTATGGTATCAGGATTTGCATCAGCCGCATAGATTGGCTGGAATCCGCCGGGCAAACCGTATCCCGCCATCCTTATTCTGGTCTCCAACTCATGCATGGCAATCCGCGCATTCTGCTGCATGTTGGTGATCTGCTCCTGAATAAGCCATCCTTCATGCTGATTAAGATAAAGGCCATACCCGGCAGAGACCACCACCCCAGTGATCACAAGCGCAATCAGAAGCTCCAGCAAAGTGACTCCTTCTTCATTCTTTTTCCTGGAGGGGGACGGAGCTCCAGGGAGTGTGATATGAAGGTTCTTCATGTTCGGTTTCCTTCTAATTGTATGATTCATACGTTATTACTACGTTATTATGTTCCAAGCTATCTTTATCCAGCCAGGTCATCTGCAAAGTTATCTTTTTCAGACGAGTTCCGTAATCTTCAACCGTCCAGGTTCTGGTCATCCCTTCAGGATTATCATATCCTGAAGTGAAATTATGAGTATTTTTGATCTCCTCAATTTTTGCCTGGATATGATGAGCCGCCTTGGTGGTCATGTCGGCAAATACATTGCTCTTTATGGAGGTTATAATCATGGGCACCATCATCAAAAGCCCGACGGCAAAGATGACCATGCTCACCATTACCTCCAAAAGGGTGAAGCCTTTTTCTCCGGATGGGCAAATCCTTTCTATCAATCTTCTAATTTTTGTCAGCATCATTTTCTTCTTCTCCTGGTATCTGCTTGTTTTTCGCTCGTCTAAAAAAGCAAAAAGAATGCCACTGGCGGAATGAAAGTTTACCGGTTATAGGGAGTAGATAATCGATTGTGTGTGCTCCACTTGGGACGGCGGTCGAAAGGATAGGTATCTTCAAGAAAGGTTTAGGTTGAGATGCTTCAACAAAAGTGTGGGGATAATCCCATACTATATCGTAGATCTGCGACTGCTTGGAGCGATCAGATTCATTCCTAATCGGGAGTTTGGGGGAAGCTCTCAGAAACGATATAGGGTGTGGTCGGGCAAGGTGCCCCCAGACGGGAGCCTCCGCTCGACCTGCGAGAAATGAGCAACTTCTCCTGCCGTAGGTGGGGCTCCCAACCCCACAGTCGGTTAACAAAGACAAACTTGGAGGACAGATTCATCCGCCCCAAAGAAACCTCCTTATTTTGAACTATTGACAATCTTCTGAGTATATATAAATTGAAATTTGTTCTTAAAATATTTTCGCGGGAACATAAGATGCAAACGTTGAAATTACAGAAGGGAATAATCTACGGATCGATCAGATCCAGAAGACTGGACTTTCATTGAAGAGGAGATCTTTCTCTTGATCGGGCTTCGCAGATGGGGATTTGGCTTTGGTGACAAAAGATAAATTGAAGCAGATAGCAAGAAAAGCAGAAGATGTCTGCAGGGTTTCGGTAAAGGTGTTTTAAATGGAGAAAAACATCCGCAGATTTTACTGGTATCGTCTCACCAAGTTCAGTCTCTTCCATATAGCCATACTGGTTCTTTTTTATCAGGAGAGGGGTCTCTCCTTTTCCCAGATAATGATACTTCAAAGCGTCTACTACTTTGCCAAGGTTTTATCTGAGGTTCCAACCGGTGCCTGGGCAGATCGGGTGGGGAGGAAAAAATCGCTTGTCTTTGGCTCTTTTTTTCACTCTTTAGCTTACCTTATGATCTTTCTTTCGCATTCCTTAACTCTGTTCATTCTGGGGGAGATCATAGCCGGCATCTCCATGTCCTTCGCCTATGGTGCCGATTCTGCTTTAGCTTACGACACTTTGAAGAGTCTGGGAAGGGGAGATGAATATCAGAAAATCGAAGGGAACGCCAACAGCATGAGACACTTAGGCTTTGCCCTATTTGCCCCGGTGGGTGGGTTTCTCGCTACCATAGATTTAGCCCTTCCCTATCTGGCAAGTTCTGTAGTTATATTCTTCTCCGGGCTGATCGCTTTAACCTTGGTTGAACCGCAAAAAGATAAAAGCGTTCAAAGTTCAAGGTTCAAAGAAAGGCTTATCACGAGATAAAAATCAGTTGGAATTTGATGATAAATGATAAAAGGATTTTATGGTTTGTTCTTTTCTTCTCCTTAATATTCTTAGCCACCCGGCTGGGCTTCTGGACCTATCAGCCATATATGAAGAGGGTGGGTTTGCCTCTTTCCCTGTTTGGCATAGTGATTGCGTTTTTTCACCTTTTCTCCGCACTGGTGAGTAAGTATGCAGACAAACTGGAGAGAGTATTAAAGGAGAGGCTGGTGCTTTTTGCCATGCCCCTCTTAGTAGTAATATCTTTTGTCTTGTTGAGCAGATTTTTATATCTGTGGAGCATCTCCTTTATTCTGATCCAACAGGTGACCACCGCCATACATGAGCCGGTTTTGAAAAGTTACCTCAATCGCCATACTCCGTCTGAGGTGCGGGCAACCATGCTTTCGGTTCAACATATGGCTGGAAATGCCGCCTTTGCGATTTTTGCTCCATTTTTGGGGAGCCTGGTGGATCGATTTCGCCTGGGAAATGCCTTGCTAATTTTTGCCCTGGTGATTATAATTTTCTCAAGCTTATTATGGCGATACCGGATAAGATGGTTCAAACCAAAGGAGAATTTGCTTGAGCCCAGCAAGGAGGAGAGATGAAAAAAAGGGATTGTAACATTGATAAGAATTTTACCAAATGTAACTGCACTTACGAACCGTGTATCCGTAAGGGTATCTGTTGTGAATGTATCCAATATCACTGGCGGATGAGGGAACTTCCTGCCTGCTTTTTTCCCGACGACGTGGAAAAAACTTTTGATAGGTCGATTGAGAAGTTCATTCAGTGCTACGGAAAGTAGGGGGACAATAGACTGGTTCAAGTTAGCCGGGTGTGTGGGTGATCAGATTAGAGAAATCTGAATAGATGCTGGAGAGGTTAACAACCCCTTGTCTTGAGGCTGTTAAAAAATCCCTTCAATGTCATTGCGGGGAGTCCATATGGACGACGAAGTCCCGCAAGATGCGGGACTTTGCTTCCCAGACGGGAGGGCCCGACGCCCCCGTCTGGGCGTCTGCTCGCTCGCAATAACGGTCATTCTAAACTAAGTGCTGACGTGGTGAAAGCATTTGTGCCGCTGGAGATAAATTTTCAAGATTTTATAAAAAATCCAAAAAAGCCAAACAATTTTTCGTAAACCTTTAAAAAAGAGTTGACACAAAAGGGATTTAGAGTATATTTATTTTTGTTGTTGGTTTTACGAAAGTCTAAATATGGAGGAGAACATGAAGGGAGTAGTTCGGCTGATTTTTATTCTTTTTCTTTTATGTCTTGCGGGAAGCTTTATACATCAGGCTCAGGCTGGGGAACCGAAGCTTTTAGTTCCTGAGACCGTGTTTGATTTTGGTTATGCTCCCCCCAGCAATGTCATCAGCCACCACTATCTGATCAAAAATGTGGGCACGGACACTTTAAAGATAGAAAGAGTGAGGCCCGGGTGAGGTTGCACAAAGGCTCCTCTTACCAAAAAGGAGCTTGCTGCCGGTGACAGCACCTGGGTTGAACTGATCTACACTTCAGGGAGGGCAAAAAGTAGAGCTAACAAAAGCGCCAGGGTTATGACCAATGATACCACTCTGGGAAGGGTTAACGTTTCCTTTAAGGTGGAGGTGGCGGAACCCACTGATTCAATACTCAAGCTTTCTGCCAATCCCCCCACTTTAGATTTCGGACCTATCGAGAAGAAGAAAAGACGTAAGCTTGAGACCAAAATCAAAAACACTACCGAGGAGGAGATGAGGCTAACAATAGTGTCGGCTCCTCCAGACTTGTTCAAAAAGATAAAACTATCCCGTTCCAAGTTAAAACCAGGAAAGGAAACCAAGCTTGAAGTTGAACTGAAAAAGGGGGAGGAAGACGTCCAATTTCGAAAGTCGATCACCGTGGAAGCCAGATTTGAAGATAAGAGCAGATTCAGGCTCACTGTGCCGGTGATAAAAGGGTTTAGCAAAGGCGCAACAGCCAAGAGAGGTAAGAAATAAAAACAGGTGTTTTGCTGTTTTAAGTTGATTAGCCCTTATCCTCTCACCCGAGGAGGGGCTTTTTCATGTATCTGGTTTATCTCTTTTATCGAAAAGCAAAAATTTTTCCGTTGAAGTCTTGAAGACAAAGCTTTATGTTTATGGAAAGCTGAATTGATATATAGAATAAGGAGAAAGGATTTGTTGACAAAAAGATCATTGTTGTGGACGTGTTTTCTTTTGGTGTGTATGGTGTTTGCGATGGGACTTCTCAGTTGTGAAGGAAAAAAAGAATCCAATCCGGCCAAGAAAAAAAGTCAAATATCCAGCACACCGCAACTGAAGGAATCTCCCCAGGAGGAATTTTTAGCTCCCAGCTTCTCCTTGCAGGACTTGGGTGGGATGCAAATCAGCTTGAGCGACTTTAAAGGAAAAGTGGTCATTTTGAATTTCTGGGCTACCTGGTGTGCTCCGTGCAGAAGAGAGATCCCTTCTTTGGAGAGGCTGTATCAGTTGCGAAAAGACAAGGGGTTTGAGATTCTGGCGGTAAGTGTGGACAGAGCTTCCCTCTCCAAAGTAGCCTCCTTTGTGGCAAATTATCAGATGAGCTTTCCGGTGCTGGCAGATCAGCGAGGAGCGGTAGGACAAAGATACTGGGCTAAGGCGATACCCACCTCATTTCTTTTAGACAAAAAAGGAGTGATAAGATGGAAGGTGGTGGGGACAAGGGAGTGGGACGATCCTTTTGTCTTAAGTAAGGTGGATCAACTCTTAGCTGAATAAGGAGACCCTTCCTTGAGGTAAAAAACTACAACGAAAAACTTATATGTTTCGTTATATAAAAAGTTAGGTCCAAGATAAAAATAATCCTCCGTCCCATTTTACTCTACTCTGAGTTCCTGCCCCCCTCTCAGATAGATGAATGGTGACGGAGGACTTTTTTTGGGTCGAAAAAGCTTATGAGCTCTTTTAAAAACTGTTTGGAGAGAAAAATTTGGAGTGTTCACCTTTAGGTGAACTAGATAAAAGTTTGTACTCTTTTAACAAATTTTAAGTCAAGCTAAAGTCGCAGATCCCGCTAAAAAATGATGAAAAAAGGAAAAGCAATCGCACTTCTCTCCGGGGGATTGGATAGCATCTTGGCGCTGAAGATGATGTTAGATGAAGGATTTGAGGTTATCGCCTTGAATCTGAAAACCCCTTTTTGCACCTCCGGTAGCAAAGGAGATGATTACTCTCAATCGGTGGCAGAGAGATTTGGTGTGCCCTTGAGAAGAATATATGGGGAGGAAGATTATCTAAAGATAGTGAAAAATCCTAAGCATGGGTATGGAAAGAATATGAATCCGTGTATAGATTGCCGCATATTTCTTTTCCGCAAAGCCAAAGAGGTTATGGAAGAGGAGGGAGCGGATTTTGTCTTCACCGGCGAGGTGCTGGGAGAAAGACCCATGTCTCAAAGAAAAGATGCAATGAGTTTAATAGAAAGAGAGTCGGGCTTGAAAGGGAGGGTGTTGCGACCCCTCTCTGCCAAACTTTTAGAGCCCACTTTAATGGAGAAAGAGGGAATGGTGGATCGGAACAGGCTTTTGGACATCAGGGGAAAATCCAGAAAGCCACAACTAACTTTAGCCAAAAGATACAAAATCGATGATTTCCCCTCTCCGGCTGGAGGATGCCTTTTGACTGATGAGAATTTTGCCCAAAGGGTAAAAGATTCCTTTGAGCATGGGGAGGATGCTTTGAGGCATATGTCCCTTCTGAAACTGGGACGCCACTTCAGAGTTCCCACCAGAGCCAAAATAATTGCGGGGAGAGATCAAAAGGAGAACATAACTTTGATGGAGCTTTCCCTCCCGGCAGAGCTAAAATTCACCGTGCACGGATACAAAAGCACCTATGTACTTCTTTTAGGTGAGGCCAACTCTGAGAATCAGACCAAAGCGGCAGAAGTGTGCGCCAGATATTGTGACAAAAAGGGCTGTGGAAGAATTCCGGTAAGGGTGTGGCTGGATTCGCCTTCTGAGTTTAAATTGATTGAGGCAAATCCTTTGGATGAGTCTGGGCTTTCCTCTTTTCGAGTAGGTGGTTGAAGTTTTCCCTCTTTGAAGATGTGATAGTTCTTCTCGATGTACCACGGAGGGACTGTTGAAAAAGTTCCTTACTCACTTTCCCAGACGAGCGAACGCTCCCGTCTGGGGGTCTTCGTAATTGGCGAGAAGAAGTAATCGTAGGGATCTCGCCGTTTCCAGAACCTAACTTAAGTTAGGTTCTGGAAATTGGCGGGATGGCTGTCCTCCTTACGGAGACCCGTCTGGGAGAGTTAGGACAGGGGACCCCGCCATGGCGGGATTTCGCAAGCTCAACAAGCCCTGTCCCTACACAAGAAGCTTTTTCAACAAACCCTGAGGGGCACCCATCAACAGCAGAGAGGATTACTTTTATTCTTGTTGGAGTAAGTTGAATTTCTGTGCAATATTTTTGAACCTATTTGCATACCACCAGCTAAAGTTTAAACGATTTTTTAAAGATTTCCTGAAGAGGTGAGAATCTATCCAAAATAGATGCTTGCCTGGCTTAATACTAATAAAAGAGTGCAACCCAGCAAGGTTTAGGTGTGTTGAAAAAGCTACACTCCGGGACGCCCAGACAGGCGCCCGTCCGGGCGGGATGAATTCCCGCCCCTATGGGAGACAATTACTTACCATCCATAGGGGCCCGCCTTTGGCGGGCCAAAGGGGTTTTCAACAGTCCCTTTTAGGTGCACAACAGCCTTTTTCAACGATGTTTTAAGGAAAGATATTTCTGCATCTTTTATAAAAGGGATACTGCTATAAGTTCAAGGTTTGAAGATAGATCCCCAGAAGGGAGGAAGTAAATCTTTCCACTACAATCAGTTACTTCTAAAACATAAAAGAAGAAGATTTTTTGGGGGGGCCTGGTCTCAAGCATTTAGGGACAGCTACTTATCAAAGGATGTAATGGAGGCATTTTTTCGTTTCTACAGAACAGATGAGCGATTGGCATATTTCTTGCCTCATTTTGTCCCCGTGACAGTGTCAACTGGTGCTTTGAAGTGAGCAAAGGAATTTTCGGGGCAAAATTTTGGAAATTATAGAGATGTCCATATTTGAACTTTTTTTAAAAAAACTCAATTTTTCTATTGACAAACTCAGGGCAAGGATGTATATTACAACTGAAAAAGGAAAGAAACCAACGCTCTCAATCAGGTCAGATACTTTGAAAATCTAAAAACACTTGACATGGTTTAAGATTCGAAACTGTGGTTTTGAGGTAGCCGAAGGTTTCTGACTTTTAAGACAAAGAATTTTGACTCTGCGAAATTGAAGTTTTGGGGCTGTAAGTATAATCAACAAAATAAAAATTAAAAGACAAACGATAGGTTTGTTTAATTGGCTGATTTTGTTGAAAGGAGGAATGACCAAAGAGGCAGTTGATAAAGGTTTAGACAACATAATTTTTCCAAACCTTTATTCTAAGGAGAGGGGAATGACAAACAAAAACCTCAAGAGGATTTTCATCCTCCTGATTATAGCCTTTATCTTTTCCTGCCTCACAGTAGACAGGGTTTGCGCCAAGTTGGACAGCGCGCATGTTTCTGTCACGCACGCAACTTGTTACCCGGGACGTTTTGTGGGGATGGAGGTTAAGTTGCAAAATGACGTGCAGATTGCTGGATTTCAATTCAGGATTACCTTGAGCAACCCTGAACTCATCAACTTTCATACTGACAGCATCCGGGTGGATACAATTGTGGTTCCAGTGGATACCTGTACCGGTCCGGAACCACACGGAGATTCATGTTTTGTGGATAGTTTGATTCCTACGCCAGTGCGATATTGTTTTATCGACACTGTAGGTTCTCTGATAAGTAACTTTGATATAGTGCAATGTCATGGCGACACGTCGGATACCAGCTCGTCTTACTGCAAGTTCATAAACATCCTGGGAATGGCAAAATACGGTCAGCCTATACCGACCGATCCCAACTATCGAACCCTTTTCAGATTTGGAGTGGACGTGTTCTGCCTTTCTGATACCGTGTCCGATCGTACCGAGTCTTTTTATATGTTTCCCGGAACGTTCAACTTCTTGTCCGATCCGCTGGGTGATGTGGTTCCTTTTGACTATAAACAGGGAGATCTCACGGTATGGTGGTCTGTGCCGGGAGATGCCAATGGCGACAGCTTAGTCGACTTGGGTGACATTACCTACCTGTTGAATTTCCTTTACAGACAGGGACCTGCTCCATGTATTCCCGAAACAGGTGACGTCAATGGCGATTGCAATGTGGAGCTGGGTGACATTGTCTCCCTGTTAGTGTATTTATTCAGGGAAGGTCCACCGCCACTGCCAGGATGCTGGCACGGAAAGAAGGAAGAATGAGAAGAAATTAGGCAGGTGCTTAAATCCTTAAACTCTGAACTCTGAACTCTGAACCTTAAACTTTAAACCTTTAACCTTTGCTTGAAAGGAGGTGAAGAAAGGAAGGGGTAAAACCAATTACTTTTGCTCAACTCTAACTTTTTACGTTGAGGAGGTGAGAAAAACACAAAAAAACAAAAGGCTACTAACTTATTTGTAACCTTTCTAAGAAGGAGGGGGAAATTGAGTTGAGCTTTTTGGTGAATTACCTTAAATGATCGTCACCAAAAAGTTTATTAAGAAAACCCTTATTAAGATATAAGGAGCAACAAAATGAAAAGAAATTTGTTACTTCTGGTAGTGACGCTCTTGGTGGCGTTTGGTTTCTCCGGATATGCGGTAGCTCAGGACGCTGGAGATCCCGACACCTTGTATCTCGAGGTATGGGATGGTGACCTGGGC
Source organism: uncultured Ignavibacteria bacterium (assembly GCA_964403165.1). Lineage (GTDB taxonomy): Bacteria > Zixibacteria > MSB-5A5 > MSB-5A5 > SM1-73 > SM23-73-3. Next base: position 2,065 of record CAYOFL010000022.1, on the reverse strand, counting down.
GTTTTAGAGCCGGGACCGTGGTTTGTGAGGGTCCCGATGTACGTGACTCACGATAACCCGGAGCCCGTCGACTCCATCGCCGGTTTCGTGATTCCGCTGTGCTACACTGTGACTGAGAGCTTCGGCACTGTGACTTACTGCAGCTTGACCGGGTACTGGAACACTCCCGTAATCAGCGATTTCGACCCCGCCGGGTTGCGGAGCGTATTCCGTAATTTGCCCGACGATATCACGCCGTTGGCCATCAACAGGATGTGGGAAATGGGCACTGACTTCTCCAATAGGGAGTGGGACTTCAGGGAACTGAATATGGATGGAACCTCTCATTTCTGGATGTCCCTGGTTCCCACTGGCTCTGCAGACCAGAGGTGGTGGGAAGGCAGCCGGGTATTGTTGGCCACCATGACCTTCAAGATCATGATGGAGGACAGCTTTGATCTATGCATAGACAGCTGCTTCTGGCCACCTTCCGGCCGGGTAACTTTCTCCAATTCGCTTGCGCAGACCTATATCCCGCAGATCTGGGATGACTATAATGATCCGGAGTATTGCATCCGTCCTTTCATCATTCCGAACCGGCCGCCGACCATTAGCTGTCCTCCTGCCGAGAATCAGCACACCGATGCCGTCGGTTTCATAAGTGGAGATTTTACTGCTGATGATACGGATGGAGATGTGGTCAGCGTAACCGCAGCCTATGCCGGAGGAGCGGGTGTGGCAAATGTGGCTGTGGTCTACACCACAGCTCCGCCTGCGGCACATGTCGTCGGTCATGTAACTTATGACGTTATTGACCATTGCACGGCTGGTGGAGTTGTCACTCTGACTGCTCAGGATGATGGGGGAGCCACTGCTGTGTGCACCTTCAACATCAATTTGAGCAATGGCGCACCGGCTATCACCTGCCCGAGCAATGCCACTTTTGCTTACAATGCAGGATATGCCGACGTTGCTACTGCCACGGATCCTGACGGTGATGCGCTTACCTTCACCCAGACAGCTGGTCCTGCGGGTATTGTCGCTGTCGACGGAACCATCACCTGGGCTACTGGATGCGGTGATGTAGGTGGACCTTACACTGTTACCGTGCTGGTTACCGACAAATGCGGAGCAACTGATCAGTGCAGTTTCACGCTGACCGTGACCAACGCTGGTCCTACCGGTGTGGCCTGCCCGGATGATGCCATCGTTACTGCTGGCGCTACTCATGTCAGCACCGCCTTTGCCGCCACCGATCCAGAGGGTGAGCTTCTTACCTGGTCTGTGGTAAGTGTCGTTCCTGCCGCCGTCAATACGCCGACCATTGTGGGCAACCATGTGGAGTGGGTGACAGATGCCAGCGAGGAAGGCGACTTCGACATCACTCTGCAGGTGACAGACGAGTGTGGTCTGTTCGCACAGTGCACCTACCAGGTGCAGGTGGTTTCCTACGGGTTCAGTAACATTTACATCGAGGATACCGACTGTGTCCATCCTGGTGAATATGCTACCGTTACCATCTGGCTGGACAACAACACCACTCCGTTTGGTGGATTTGAGTTAGAGGTAGAGTTCGATAACAGGTCCATGTGCTTTGTGAGTGTTGATCCTGGATGGCTACTGAACGGCTATGAGTTATTTACCTACAGAATGCTTCCATGCTGTCTGTATCCACCTTGCTGGAAGTATAAGATACTGCTGTTCGGTATGTATGACATCCCCAACGGAGCTGCCAATGTCGGAGACCCGATTCCGATGAGTCCTATGGGTGAGTATCATTCGCTGGCGCACTTGAACTTCGTGGTGGCTAATGATCAGAACCTGAGAGGATACTTAATCCCGGTCTGCTTCGAGTGGGAAGGTACGGTTGTAAACGGCATTCTGGTTGAGGACTGGAATTGTGAGGAGAACACCTTCTCCAGCTTGACTGGAGATACCCTGTACGTTAGCATGCTTCCGTGCCAGTTCGTTGCCGACCTGTGTGACGTTCCCAGTGACAGGGTGGATGCCAAGTTGATCTTCCAGTATGGTGTTTGCGGTCAGAACTGCGGTGGCGTTATGGTTTGCGCCGCGGGTCCTGGTCTGT
>CAYOFL010000021.1:0-39548 GCA_964403165.1 uncultured Ignavibacteria bacterium | reverse complement strand
GGATGGTTGAAAAAGGCGGCAATTGACGTGGGCACGGATATCTCCGAAAATGCCGATCTTCGCTGTTCGCATCTGCTCCCTGGAAAAATCTATGTGGGCGATTTTGAGATCGAACCGGGGACCTATGATCTGACCATCGAATTTTTGGACGTGAATGGAGATTTAATCAGCGCCACAGATATTCACGAATATCGAGTTTTTAAAAACGCATTAAATCTGATTGAGGTTTTCTCTTTTAATTAACTCGGTCAGCGAGGATGTTATCATCTTCGTTAGCTTCTTATCACGTAGGGACAGGGCTCGTCCCTGTCCGAACTATAAGGAGGACAGCCATCCCGCCGATGGCGGGATCCCTACGACTGTCTTCCCTCTTGTGGATGACGGAGACCTGCTTGGGATAACATCCACAAGGAGCATAAGCATTTTTTAAAGATACGGCCAACTGATTTACAAAACGAAAAGTCAACCTAAAAAAGAGGAGGGATTATGTCCCACATGGAAAGAAGAGATTTTATAAGGTCCTTACTAGCTGGTGCTTCCGTGTTAGCGCTTGACTGGAGTCTCTTTCCCACAGGTGCAAGCGCTGATTTGGGTGAAAATGAATTTGATGCGGTAGTCATTGGCTCAGGTCTGGGCGGATTGAGCTGTGCGGCGGCTTTTGCCCGGCAGGGATTCAAACCTCTGGTTCTGGAAAAACATTATATCCCGGGCGGATATGCTACCACTTTCAAACGCCCCGGTGGGTTTGTCTTCGACGTCTCCCTGCACTCCACATCGGTCGGAGAAAGAGAGGGGATACATAATCTAATACCCGGCTTTCCTGAGATTACAGACGTGGAGTTTGTGCCCCATCCCAATCTTTACCGGGCTATCTTTCCTGATTATGATTTTCGAGTGCCGCAAAAGGATCTTCCCGGCTACATCAAAATGCTCGTCGGCTATTTCCCGGACGAGAAGCAGGGAATCGAGGGGATCTTTGAGGATATGAAAGGGGTGGCAAAAGATATCGGCAAATTATCCAGCGCCAAAGGTCAGGTCGATATGAGCCGCTTCCCGGTTGATTTCCCTTACTTGTTCAAATCCTACACCAAAACCTGGGGACAGATGGTGGACACACACATCAAGAATCCCAAGTTAAAAGCCATCGTCTCTGCACTCTGGGGATATTATGGGCTTCCGCCATCCAAGCTTGCCAGCTTATATTATGCCCTTCCCACCATAGGTTATCTTCAAGAAGGTGGTTATTACCCCGTAGGTAGATCCCAGAAGATAAGCGACGCCTTCGTGAAATTTATTGAAGAGCGCGGCGGTAAGGTAATGCTTAAAACAAAAGTAAAAGAAATATTAGTGAAGGATCATTCTGCTTACGGTGTAAGAACCGCAGATGGAGGTGAATATACCGGAAAGGTAGTGGTTTCAAATGCTAATGCTTATGATACCTTCCACAGCATGATGAAGGAGGACGACTATCTTAAAGATTATCTGGCAAGGATGGATCAATTTAGCGTCAGCCTCTCCAGCTTTCAAGTATTTCTGGGATTAAAGAAAGACCTGATTGGCAAAGTCGGAATTACCGATACCGAAATCTTCTGCACCACTGAGTATGATCCCGAGTCTGAATATCAGGCCGCTCTTAAAGCAGAGGTAGAGGGGGGCTTTGGTTTAATGCTATATGATAACCTCTATAAGGGTTACTCTCCGGAAGGAAAAAATACCCTCAATATCATCACTCTCCAGGGATATGATCACTGGAAGAGGTATGAAGCCGACTACTTCGGAGGCAAGAAGGATGCCTACCGGAAAGAAAAGGTGCGGATGGCTGATATTCTGATTAACCAGGTAGAAGAGACGCTTCTGCCCGGACTCCGAGACGTGATAGAGATCAAAGAGATCGGCACGCCATTGACTAACGTGCGTTATACCGGAAACTATCGCGGAGCCATATATGGATGGGATCAGACCCTGGATAATTCCGGTCAGAGCCGACTGCCGCACACCACGCCGGTTAAGAATCTCTATCTTTCCGGAGCCTGGACAAAGCCCGGCCACGGCTATAGCGGCGTTCTCTGGAGCGGACTGGAATGCTTCGGTGAGATTATGCAGAATTGGTAAGCCTAAAAGGATCTCACTGTGCGAGAATGGTGTTAATCTCGCCTGTTTCCCGCTCGTGGATGACCGAGACCCGTCTGGGATAACATCCACAAGGAGCATACTTATTACGTAGGGATAGGGCTCGCCTGCACTGAGCCCGCCTTTGGCGGGAGAAGTGTCCTTGTCCCAACTCAAAAGAGGACAGCCCCCCCCAAAACATCACAACTCTTTTTTTGTTGACATTAAAGCCGAAACTGTTGTATAATTATTTATGAGGAAAGTCTTATTGTTATGGTGAATAATTGGATAAATACAATTCAGAACATTGATTGCACTGAAGGTTTTAGAAAATTACCGGACAAATCGATTGATTTGATAATTACTGACCCACCCTATGGGTTAAATAAAAAAGGGGTCAGTAATGATTACAGCCTGCATCTCTTCTATTCGATTTTGCCCGAAAGTTATCGTGTTCTAAAAGATAAAAAATTTTTCATCACATTTTTCAGTACAAAGTACTTCCCCGAGGTATTTAAGAATAATCCCTTCGTATATTTTTGGAATTTTATCCTTTATTGCCCAAGCGGAAGAGTATCTTCTCCGATAGGTTTTACGAAGTACATGTCTTGCATCGTATTTAGAAAGGGTAATGCGAAGATGATAAAAAAAGGTAAAGACATATTTGTAGACACCCCAGGAAAATTAGTAGAACCTGATGAGGGTTTTATAAATCACCCCACACCCAAGCCGAAAACTTTTGTTAAAGAAATGATAAAAATGTTTTCAAGAGAAGGGGATATCGTATTAGATCCTTTTATTGGAAGTGGAAGCACCGCTTTGGCTTGTAAGCTCACAAATAGAAACTTTATTGGATTTGAAATTGAAGAAGATTACTGTAAATTGGCGCAGGAGAGATTAAACAGATTTTTGATATGAGAAACAAAAGTGAAATATTAGGGCAATACTTCACAAAAGTTGAAGTAGTTAAAAAACTACTAAATTTATTGTTAAGCTATAAGACATACAATAGGCAAATAAACATTCTGGAACCATCTTTTGGGACCGGCAATTTTATTAAGGTCTTAAAGAAAAAAGGATTTCAGAATATTGAGGGCTGCGAAATTGATAAAAACCTTGCAGAAGTCACTTGTGATTTTTTCAACTTCCCTGTAGAGAATAGATACGACCTAATAATTGGAAATCCACCTTTTACGAAGTACAACATTAAAGAAAGCTATTATTTCACAAACAGGTATATAAACTCTCCGTGTAGTCCACATCAATATCTAACAATAAAAGACCTAAAAAAAGATAAGTTGAAAATTGAGGAAGTTTTTATATTGAAATCTTTAAAACACTTAAAAGATGATAATTCCTCCATTGCATTCGTTTTGCCAATATCTTTCTTTATCAAGAAAAAGAACATCTCAGTTAAGAACCAAATACTGAAGCATTTTTCCACGGTAATCATCTATCAGAATCAGGAAATCTGGTTTGATCGGAACATTCCTTGCTGTTTTGCAATTTTCACAAATGCTAAGGATTTCAAAAACCAGATAGTCTTAATCTTCGAAAACGGCGAAAGGAACGAAGAAGTTTTAAATTTAGAAGAAATTCATGAAGAACTCATCCCCCAAGTTGCCTTTAATAAGAATAATCTTGATGTTAAAAATGGGAAAGGAGTTCCACTTACTGAATTTCTAAAGCCGGTGACTTTCCATGTCAAAAAATCTTTTCAAACAAACACTGTTTCGGCTAGGAATATTCTGGATAAAATGAAAATTCCAAGAGATAAGGAAGTCCAAGATTACGAGTTGGCTATAGTGAGAGTTGGCAACGCAAGTGTGGGGAGAAGTGGTCTTATAGATATCAGAGAGGATGTTTTAAACGATATGTTTTATGTGTTTGGCTTCAAAGGTAAGTACAGAAACAATAAGCAGATAAAAGAATCAATCTGTGAACAAATAAATAATAACCTCGATTATTTCAGAGATATCACTTGCCGGGTCGGTAGCAAATCAATCCGAAAAGAACATATCTATCAATTTAAGGTTGCCCTTGAATAATACTCTGTAGAACTTGTCGCATATCCCACGCATGTTTCTTCGACGCAACCATAAAACTTTTTGCGATACCTAAAAGATCTCCTCTCGTTAGCGGCACGTACATAATTTCGTGGTGTTCTGCTCTCCTGCCAATTATTGGTTTACTGTTACTGTCATGTACGTTATCAGCATACGAGCAAAAGTAAACCATGCTCTGATAACCGACTGCTTTTTGCTTGTGTTTTAAGATGATTTCTACAAATGTATTATCGCTTATTGTTTTTATAAATACTGGTGCCTTTTCCTCCCAAAGCTCAAATCCATCAGAAATCGTTTCGTTAGTGGCTACCCTCGTAATTCTACGGTTTGCTTCAATATCAAATTCGTTGTTTTCATTAAAACTAAGCAATTCTTGAATACTTTCCTCATCCACTAGACCTTCTTCGAGAGCCAACTTAAACATATCAGCCAACTCATAACTGAGATATTTCTTGTTGTCTTTGTGTGGTATGGTGATGACGGTTTCATTGTTTTCTTGAAAAACAGTTTCAATGTCGTTTATAAAATCTCGTTTCCTAATTTCGGTCTTTCCCTCTACTGCCGTCTTTAAAGATGATATTAGCTCCTGTCTTTTGTAATCCCCAAACAGTGTATCAAAGATATCCGGGTTTTTATTTTTCCTGTAAGCATCCCAAATGGTGTCAAAACCTAAGAAATAAGATATCTGCCATTCCAAGTAATCAGCCCTTGTGAAATTATCACGCTTTACGGATATTGGTATCCCGAAATTCTCTTCTCTTCTTTTTACTCTGAATTTGCTAGTCGGTTCCGTAATAGAGGCCGGGCAAATGATTCTGTTCTGCCTAATAATTAAGTTTGGCATGTTATTTAACAAAAAACGTGTAACTCTTTTTGTATATTTTGGCAAATTGTTTTAATTCGACCGCATCAACTCGACGTTCACCCGATTCACACTTGGAAACGAACGATTGTGGCTTACCTAAGAGTTGTGCCACTTCTTTCTGTGTCAATCCCGCCTCTTTGCGAGCAAGCCTTAAGGCTTTCAGAAAATTACTATATTCGGCAGTGAATACGCTCTTCGACATAGTGAAGAAATATATACCTTGATTCTGAATATCCCAAAACAGGATATTACTCTTTTCTGCCTCCCCTTTGTCTCCTTTCTGAGTAACCCGAAAAACCTTCATTTCTTCTGAGGACTTCGGCGTATAATACATATAAAAGTGGAGGGTTAAGTTCGCTTATGAAAAGGTTTCTCACATTATCCTTTTTATTAATTTTGCTTTTCTCTTTTTTCGTTTCCTCTTCAGCTCAGCAGCCAGGGACATTTCGCATCGTTCCTGCTCCGGAGCAGAAGTCGGACAAATATCTCATCAACCTGGATCTGGTGAGAGAACTCATCCGGTTGGGCAGGGCTGACGAAGCGTTGCAATTGATCAATCAACTGAGAGACGTGTATGGCGACACAAAGGAGCTTTTGACTCTTTTGAAGGAGGCATATCTTGCCGCCAAAGAATATGATAAGGTTACGGAGATGATCAGAAAAGACTTAGCCCGCCAACCCAAAAATTGGGTGCTTTATTGCGAACTGGCAAATGTATATCTTAAGAGTCAGAGGGAGGAGGAAGCTAAATTAAACTTAAACAGAGCTATCGAGCTTGCTCCGGACCGTAAAGAGGCTTATCGTCAGGTGGCTTCGGTTTATCTTAGAAATGGTATGGCGTCTGAAGCCATCGATACTTATAAGTTGGCGCGGATGAGTTTGGGCAAGCCTTCTGTCTTCGCCTTCGAGTTAGCCAATTTATATGAGGCGCTGAAAGATTACAAGCAAGCGGTGGATGAGTATTTCCTCTTTATGGGTGAGGATTCCACCAAATTTGATCTGGTGGAAGACAGGATCAACAGGCTGATTCAGACCGATGAGAATTTAGATGAGATCGAGTTGGCTTTGAGCCAGAGGATCGAAAAAAATCCGCAGGATAGATATTCGCAGAAGCTTTATGGAGATCTGCTTTTCCGCAGACAAAACTTAAGAGGAGCATTTGAGGTTTACAAGAGGGTGGATGCCCTTTTCGAAGCGGAGGGAAGATATATCTTAGAGTTTATAAAGATGTGCCATAATAAGAAATTCTTTGATCAGGCAATCCAAGCCAGCCAGTATCTTCTCACCACAAAACCCTCCAGACAGCTTGCTGTTTCCGCAAAATTATACATAGCTCTATCATATGAGGGGCTGGAAAAGTTTGTCCATGCGATTGACACCTATCAGGAGATAATAGACAGCTATCAGAAGTTCTTCACCCAGGAGGTCGCTTTTTCCCATTTTAAAATCGGGGAGATTAACCTGTTTTATCTTTTAAAGCCGGATAAGGCTTTTTCCTGCTTTCAGAATGTGGTCTTTGACTACCAGGATTCAGACTTCTATCCTGATGCCTTAGTGAGATTGGGCGACTGCATGATGGTCAAAGGTGAGCTGGACAGTGCCCAAACTCATTTTTTGAACGCTTTGAATGATTCAAAAACAGAATCAAAGGAAGAGGAGATAAAATTCAAATTAACTGAAGTAGAGTTCTATCAGGGAAACTTGGAGGAGGCTCTGGATGGATACAATCGCCTGATAGCTGATTTTCCCAAAGGACTTTATGTTAACAACAGCCTGGAGAGAATAATAGTGATCAGCGAGAATCAAGAGCTGGACAGATACTTACTCTCTGTATTTGCCCAGGCTATGCTTTCTAAGCTTCAGGGAAAGACAGAGTCTGCCCTCTCTGGTTTGGATAAGATAATTTCAGCTAAACCTAAAAACCTGTCTGATCTGGCTCAGCTTGAGAAAGCAAAGATATATAAAGAGGAAAAGAAGTTTTCTCTATCCTTGAAAGCTCTAAATGAGCTTTTGGATAAATATCCGGAAAGTTTTTTCTGTGCCCAAGCGCAGAAATTGATCGGCGATGTTTACAATTATCACCTGAATGATAAGAGAAAAGCCACCCAAGCTTATCAGAAGCTTTTGAAAGACTATGATCGTTCGGTGTATGTAGATGAGGTGAGAGATAAGCTGAGGGAACTTAAAGCTGAAGAATCCCCTACTTCCTCAGGATAGCTTAAGGAATCATTACAAATCAAATATAATTTTTAAACTGTTTTTTCCCTTAGCTTACGGCCTCTACCTTTTCCTTTTTAAACTCCTTTTTGGTCAGCTCCGCTATCTGATTTTCTAACTGGTTAATCTTTCTTAAGTAATCCTCTCTTTTTCCAATTCTTGTTTTGAAGCTGGTTCTTACTAAAAGACCCAAAGAGACCAGCATAAACAGGATCGAATTGACTGTTCTGAATATCTCGCCGAAGGTGAAGAGGGAATCCAAAAAAGCGGCGATTCCCAAAAACAGAAGCACCGAACACCAGATCAACATAACACCCCTCCTTTTGGTTAAAGCTTCCCGTCTCCTTGTTTTTTTTCGGACAGGTTTTACGCTCCCTTAATAATTTTTATAAGAAAAATCGTCATACACTCTTCAACTGTTTTCCTCACCGCATTTTCGTCAGGGACATCTCGTCCGTGACCAACAAAGGGTGTTTTTGAATTGACAAAGGGATAAATGTCGCTATATTATGCTATCCGTTAGGTATGCACCCAATGGTGCATACTCCAAATAAAAAATTTGGGAGGACGACAGTGGTTGAAGGCTTACGCAGGTGGTATGCAGATCAGGATCGGGTCTCTATTTTCATTTCACTTTTTGTTTTTCTGGCAAGCTTTGCCATCTATCTTAAAACTATGGCTCCCACGGTCTCCTTCTGGGATTGCGGGGAGTTCATCGCCTGCACCTATATTTTAGGCATTCCCCATCCTCCGGGAAGCCCGCTTTTTATGCTTATCGGGCGAATATTCACCCTGATTCCACTTTTCGATCAGATCGCCGCCAGAGTTAATCTCATCTCGGTTTTAACCTCAGCTTTAACCGTATGGCTGGGTTATCTTCTGATCGTAAAGTTGACCAGCAGATGGGGCAAGGAGGATCCAAGTTTATGGCTGAAGATAGGACGCTATGTAGGGGGGATGGTGGGGAGCTTCTTTTTGGCATTTTCCATGACCTTCTGGGCCAATGCGGTGGAGGCGGAGGTGTATGGTCTCTCCATGCTTTTGATGACGTTGATTCTGTATCTTACCCTGGTCTGGATGGACAATCGAACCAATCCCAAAGGAGATAGGCTTCTGATTCTGATCGCCTTTTTGGGACTTCTGTCCACCGGGATTCACATGACCATCTATCTGGTCATGCCGGCGGTGTTCTTGTTGATTATACTTACAGATCGCCAGAAGCTGTTGGATTGGCGATTCTGGGTAACGGTTTTGGTTTTAGCTTTGGTGATTCACAGTGTTACCCCATTTCTGATCTCACTTGGAATCTGGCTTTTTGTCACTTTGCTGTTTACCCTGTTCTATGAGAGCAAAAAGGTGTGGGCACTTTGCTTTTTAGTAACCTGCGCGGGGATGATAGGCTATTCCACCCAGCTTTTTATTCCCATCAGGTCCTCTTTGAATCCTGCCATAGATGAAAACAACCCCTCTGATTGGCGAAGCTTCAAAGCTTTCCTGGAGCGCAAACAATACGGAGCCGAGAGCATGATAGGCAGGATGTTTCATCGGAGAGGCACCTGGGCAAACCAGTTTGGAAACAAGGAGAGGATGGGATTCTGGGGATTTTTCCGGGAACAGTATATGCAAAAAAGCCTGTGGTTTATTCCCGTCTTTTTAGGGCTTTTGGGCATCTGGGAACAGATCAAAAGAAGAAAAAGAGAGGGGGTGGTGCTCCTCTTGCTCATCTTCGCCTGTACCGCGGGCTTGGTTTTTTACATGAACTTTGCCGACGGAACCCAACCGGATAGTTTTAGCGGTGAGATCATCAGATTGGAGGTAAGGGATCGAGATTATTTCTTCACCCCCGGATTTATGTTTTTTGCACTGGCTATGGGTTTGGGGGCATTTGGTCTGATAAGAACTCTGGGCAATCTTGTTGAAAAAAGATCAAAATACCTCCAGCTGGTTTTAGGAATAGTTGTGGCTGTTCTTTTGATTTTACCACTATTGGCTTTGAAAAAGAATTACAATCGAAACAACCGCGCTGGAAACTGGATTCCTTATGATTATGCCTATAACCATTTGATGGGCTGTGATAGGGATGGGATGCTCATCACCAATGGAGACAATGATACCTTCCCTTTGTGGTTTTTGCAGAATGTGGAGAAGATAAGGCAGGACGTGAGGGTGATAAACTTAAGCCTGCTTAATGCCGACTGGTATATCTTACAGCTTAAAAACATTTGGAATGTGCCCATCGACTTAACCTATGAACAGATCAAAGGTGTGCCCACCAGGATATCGGATGGGAGGTATGCTCCTCGTCCCCGGGTGCCCCATTATGATCCCATCCGAAAGCAGAAAAGATTCCTTTTCCCCTATTATGATGAGAAATCCAGAAGGGTAATGAGGATTCAGGATATGATGGTGGAGAACATTCTTCTGGCAAACAAGTGGAGATACCCTTTTTATTTTTCAAAAACCACTCCTTCCAGCAACCGGATGGGACTGGACGACCACACAAGAAGAGAAGCTTTAGTTGACCGGGTGGTGCCGGAGGGGGGGCAGAATATGATAGACCCAGAAAGATTTCACCAGAATTTGTGGGAGGTGTATCAATATCGGGGACTGGCAGATATTAATGTTTATAAGAACGAAACAACCGTGGGTCTTTTGATTAACTATTCGGAGAGATTTATCGAGCTGGCTGAATACTATCTGGGAAAGAACCAGACAGATAAAGCCATAGCGGAGCTGGAAAGAGCCGTCAGCGTTCTTCCAGACTACTATCGAACTTACCTCCAGCTATACAAGCTATATGTTGACGAAGGGGATACAACAAAAGCGGATAGCCTTCTGGAAGGATACCAGGCGCGCATGAATACGCTCATCAGAAAATGTCCAGAGATTTTGTTATACTATCAGTATCTGGCATTGGCGTATCAGGCGCAAGAAAAGTTTGATCAGGCAAAGAGAATCATGCAGAAGGCATATAAAATAAATCCCTCTGATGTGATGACCTTCCAGATATTAAGACAGATATACGTTTATACCAAACAGTTTGACAAACTTGCTAAGCTTTTGAAGGGTTGGCTTAAAGACCATCCCGAGGATGAACAATCCAGAAGGCTTCTGGAGTATTATAAAAGACAACAATAGGTAGATCGAGATTCAGAATCCAACTCCCCGAGGAGGTTTCCGGTTGGTCGAGGGTACCCTTACCCTCGACCTTTTATGTTGCAGGGTAAGGGCTTGCCCTGAGGGCGAAAGCCGAAGGGTACCGTGCAACAACAGCGACGAACTCACCTTAAATGTGGCGGGGTACGGTACCCCGCCACAACATTCAAGATGGAGTTAAACTAAAGTTTGGGTGGAAAGCTGTCGAAGATAAATATGGGATTATTCCCAACTAATTCTTTCAGTTCCGAACAGAGTCCCGCCTTTGGCGGGACTCTGTTTTTTTATTTGCAAGCCGACGAGATTGCTTCTCGTGTTTAAGAAGAGTAGACAAGTTGGTTCGGGGTGCCCTTCGATCCCGAAGATCTCAGGATCGAGGGACACCCTGAAGGGAACCCCCGACCAACATTGATTGGCTTTTCGCGTTTGAAGTAAGCAGGTTAAGCATGTCCGACCTACACACTATCATAACTTGATTTTTTATCTTCTCATTCTCTCTTCAGACAGGGCTTTGAAGTAGTCCTTTATCAATTGTTCGTATTCTTTGGGGTAGGTCTCCTGCATGAATCTGGAGAGATCGTCTTTCGCTTTTCCCTCTTGCTGGGTGGTTTCAGGGGAGAGTCGTTTGGGGCTTGGTCTGAACACATCCTCGCCCATCTCCGCCCTTCTCTGTTTGGAGTAGTCTCTCTCTCTTAAGGATTTTTCAGCATCCAGAAGACGGGAGAGTATCTTTTTCTGTCTATCAATGGTGGATTGATCCACATGCAGTCTCTCTAAGTCACCCACCACCTTTTTCATCTCCTCGCCCAACTGGCCTAAACGACCCATAATCTCAGAGCGGTTGCCAAACTCGCTTTCCAACTCGGAGAGGGCTTTTCCGACCGCCGCCTGTTCAGCGGCCAGCCTTTGAAGTGCCGCCTGCTGGGATAAGCTAAGCTCCATCCCCTGACCTCCACACTGCCCTAATTTCTGAGTCTCTTCATTTATGCAGGATTGCTTATTACACATACCCTGCATCTTCTTAAATGCCTGCTCCATTCCGGAGCCACTGCAGGATTTTTCGGCATTCTTCATAGCCTGCATCAGCTTGCGGGCGGTGACGTTTAAATCATAGATGGTCTCTCTCTGTTCATCAACAGCAATCTCCTTATTTCTTTCATCCAGTCTCTTGATAGCCGCCTCCATGCTGGCTACAGAAAGAGCCGCAAATCTTAGAACATCCGCACCCACAAAAAGCGTTAAGTGGGATAAAGCTTCCAAATCCTCAGTAATTCTCAACCCCGCGGCTTTTAAATTTTGCTCATCATGTGCCAGATCCCTTAAAGCCATATCCCGCCTGTCCATCTGGCTAACTTTCCCATACAATTGCTCTTGATTATCGGAGAGGGAAAATACGTCATGAAGCGACTTTCTGATAGCCTTCACAATTTCCTCTTTTTGTCCGGCAAGCATATCCTGCTGAGTGGTCTTAAGTTGTTCTGCCATCTGTTGTAGTTTTGCGGAGCAGGATTTGCCAGATTTTAAGGCACCACTTTTATCACTACTGGAAAGCTGAGAGATGGCTTGCTCCATGTCCTTTTTCACTCCGGATTCCTCCGGCATATCAGAAAGTTCCTTAAGTTGCTCCTCCGGTAACAAAGAAAGCTCATTGGCAAGATCGGTAAATTCCTTTAAGCTTTTTTCGAACTCATTAAGATCATCTTTCAATTTTCTTTCATCCTGGGAGAGCTGGGGCAAATCTTCTTTTGGCGAAGCATCGATATTTTGGTTAAGCTGATTTTGTTCCTCTGCCATCCGCTCCGCCATCTTTATCAAATTGCTCAGCTTCTGCTCTGCCTGAAGTCTTTTCAAAAGGGAGATGGTTCGCTCCAGCCTTTTTAACATCTCCTCTGAGGAAATCTTCATCTTCTTCATGGCTTCCTTAAGCTGATCCGGATCCATGTTCTTCAAAGCTTCAGCCAACTTTTGCATAGCATCCTTCATCTCCGGAGTCATGACATCTTCCATCAGTTTCTTTATCTCTATCATCTTTTCCACCATCTCTAAAGCCGCCAGCTTGTTCTCTTCAATCTTTTTTATATTTTCATCCATCCTCTGGGCTAAGTCTTTTAAATCCTTAGCCAGCTTCTGTTGTTTGTCTAAGGCATCCTCCATCTGTTGTCTTTTTTGCCAATCCATATCCAGTCCGGTATATCGGTCCATCTGTTGCGATAGATCCTCAATCTTTTTCTTAAGCTCCCTTTGTCCTTTAAGCACGGTCTCTAAATCTATAACCTGTCCCTCCTGCTCTCTTTCCACCTCGGCTATGATCTCATCTAAGGAAGGAAGCCTTAGGTAGTAGGATTTGCTTTCTGCCTTCTTGGGTCCGGAGAAGGTATCGTTATCATAGATCACTGCCCGGTATCTTACCAGATCGCCCGGGAGCAGATACAGAGGGGAGAGATTCCAGAGATACTCTACATTCATCTCAATCTGGTTTTTGTTTTCAATATCAACATCTGAAGTCTTCTCGTCTGACTCATCTCCTTCTGAGATGATCTGATACACCAGTTTAAATGAGGAGAAGCCGTAATCGTCTGAGATTCTGAAAAGAAGACTGACTCGCATGTTCTCAGTTAAATCCCGATCATATCCTGGTTCTATAATCTCCACGAAGGGGAACTGATCCTCTATTCTGGTTATCTTATATTCAATGGGATCCTGACTTTTGTTCCCGCTTTTGTCCCATAGCTCGATGAAATATGACTCGTCCTTTTTTACCAGTATCTCTCCTGTGGCTACATTCCCTTCGATCTTTGTGTTTTTTCTGGTGGAGTCGGAGAAGACGATTTCTCCTTTTTCAAGTTCTTTGTTAGACCTTGCCTCAATTTTAACTTTAGTTCCCCCTATGGCGGTGATGTTCCCATCGTTTTCATCCACCACCTCAGTTTTAAGCTGGGTATATCTGGGATAGATAAACGTCAATTTGAGTCCCACCACCCGGGGCTTGTCCACCACAGCTATCCTATACCGGTCACTCTCCACCCCTTTGGCTTCGGCATAGTACTCAAAACTTCTTTTGACCTCCTTGAACTTGTAGAAAAAGTCAGGCTCCACTTTTGTTACCTCTTGACCTTTGAGTTCAGTCGGCTGAGTTTTGATGGAGAGCTTCTCTTTGTTTAAGCCCGACCCCTCGTTTCTCCAGAAGAGGTTTATATTTTTGGGCTTCTCTCCCTCCACATTGATCTTTATATTCACATCGGAATATTTGACCACCTCCTTGTCGCCGGGAGAGATCACAAAGAAGAACTTCTGGGGGGAGACGAATTCGGTTAAGGGATGGGAGAAAATGTGAAATGAATTTTTAAATGCGCCAGGAAATATCAGAGCAAATATCAATGAAAACACAGCCAATCCTGTCGTCACCCGGCTCATCTTCTTGATCAGTGTCTTGTCGATAATCTCCTTTAGGTTCAATTCAGCAGAGGTGAAGTCAGCTTGTTTGATCACCGCCTTTATCATTTCGGTGGAATAGCCTTCAGGATTTTCCTCAAGATTCTTAGCCAGTTGAAGCGCGGCAATCAGGCGATTCTCCAGTTGGGGGAATTTTGCCTCCACTTTTAAGGCTACATTCTCCAGGCTGGGGGGATAAAAAATTGCTCGGAGGCAAAAATAGGAGAATAAGATCACCAAAAGTAAAGCTGTTACGCCCAGATAAGCAACCCTTGCCGCCATCGGAAATACAAATACAGAATTTAGCCACAGACCCAAAAATCCCAGTGCCAAGGCAAATGACAGAAGTATGAATGTTCCCTGGATGGTTTTATTTTTGATATAAGAGCGTCTTAAGAGCTTGAGACGATTTACCAGAGCCCAATATTTTTCTGAGTTGTAATCGTTTTTCATAATCCTTTATACCTCCACTACTCCGGTTGGGGCAGGGGTTCAACCCCTGCCCCAACACAAGGATACAATAAGTTTAATTCTCCAAAGCCCAGGTGATGATATTCACTCCCATCTTCAGTGCGGCTTGGCGCTTTTCTTCAGGATCATTGTGCACCTGAGGATCCTCCCATCCATCACCTATATCGGACTCGTAGACGAAAAATACTATCAGTCTCCCCTCATGAAATATGCCAAACCCTTGCGGAGGTTTCTCATCGTGCTTATGTATCTTGGGCAAACCATTGGGAAAATCATAAAAGCAGTGATAGATCCCATGACTGAAGGGAAGCTCCACCAACTCCTTATCCGGGAAAAGCCTTTTCATCTCTCGAAAAAAGGCATCCTTCAGCCCATAGGAATCATTTGCAAAAAGGAAACCACCATGGGTAAGATAATTTTTTAACCTTTCTGATTCCTGATCGGTGAATTTTATATTACCATGACCGGTCAGAAACAAAAAAGGATAAGAGAACAGATCTTCGTCCGTTATCGAAATCCGCACCTCCTCTTCAGCCACAGGTATATTAGTGTTCTCCTTAAGAAATTTAAGCATATTGGGAATAGCTGAAGAACCCCAATACCAATCACCCCCACCTCCATATTTAAGTCGGGCAATGGTGAAGGCAGAAGGATTTGAGTTCAGACTTACCCTCTTAGTTTGTGCAAAAGCCAGCGATGCAAAAGCTATTAGGACTAATAGAAAGACGGCTCTCTTCATGCTCATATAGATTATACAATTGAGGGTTTCGGGATGTTTGCCAGCTCTGATAGTAATGTATATTAGATGTTTATAAAATCAACAGAAAACTTCCGAGACTTCTTTACCATCTTTTGAATTCTACTATCCGTTATTTATTACCGCATGGATTTTTGCACAGAGTTCTGGTGTCGCAAACGCAACGCAGGCTGACGTTCGTCCCGAGGGACTCAGTCCGAGGGAAGCCTGCGGCTACCAAAATCGAGTTTTTTCTAATTGGTAACGGACGCCTGGCCCGTTACCATATCAGGAAATCGTCCGAAACCCCCGCCTCTGGCGGGGGATTTCGGACCTACGTATGTGACGTCCAAGCTTGTCTTTAACGAACAAACTCCTGACGCAACATAAAAAAACCGCCTAGTTTTGGGCGGTTTTGCATAAATTCTGTGATCCCCTCTATTTGAATCTCTTGGGTGATCTTCTTTCCCATTCCATGATGATGGGACTGGCCACAAACACAGAGGAATAAGTCCCCACAACAATCCCTATCATCAGGGCCAAGGCAAAATCATGCACCACTTCTCCCCCCACCAAAAAGAGCGTGAAAACAACCGCAAAGGTGGTAAGGGAGGTGATGATGGTTCGGCTCAACACCTCGTTAATGCTGGCATTTATGGTGCTGGGAAAGTTACCTTTCTTTCGGAAAAGCTTCAAGTTCTCTCTGATTCGGTCAAACAGCACCACCGTATCATTCAAGGAATATCCAGCCAAGGTCAACAGTGCGGTGACTATTAGTAGAGTGATGTCCTTCTGTAAAATAAAAAATATACCCAAAACCAGCAGTACATCGTGAAGGGTGGTGATGGTGGCGGCTACCCCAAATCTGAAATCGAACCTTATCCAGATGTAGAGAAGAATACCTGCTAAGGCGAGAAGAACTGCCCAACGGGCTTGTCTCTGAAGGGTTTTTCCCACTGCCGGACCGATCCCATCCACAGAGTCCATATTAAATTTGTTCTGCGAGAATTCCTTGGCCAGCACACTTAAAATATCTGAGGATATTTGGGTAACTTCCTCGTCGGTGGTGGCTTTCACCCTTATCAAAAAATAGTTGGGTTTTTCCCGGTGAAGGGATTGGATGAATGCATCATCATATCCATTTCTGCTCAAAGCCGCTCTTAGGTCCCCAATCTTCACTTCTTTTTCAAAATAGCCCTGTATCATGGTTCCACCGGCGAAGTCGATTCCTAAATCCGCCTTCCCCAAAAATATGGCCACAAAGGCGGCAAGTCCAAAAATCACCAGAATGCCGGAAATGGCAAAGGCATAATATCTTTTCCCAATGAAGTCTATATTAGTTTTCTTTAGTATCTGAAGCATATTTTAAAGGCTCCTTCCCTACGGATTTCACTGCGTTCAATTTTATATGCTCAAAGTCCTATATTTTTTTCGGATGTCGAAAATTACTCTGGTTATGACCACGGCAGTGAATAAACTTATTGCAACTCCCAAACTCAAAACCACCGCAAATCCTTTTATCGGTCCCGTGCCAAGATTAAAAAGGACCGCGGCAGTTATAAGGGTAGTGATGTTTGCATCGATGATAGCGGTAAGCGCTCTTTTATACCCAGCGTCTATAGCCGCCCGGATAGTTTTTCCAGTACGCATTTCCTCTCGAATACGCTCAAAGATCAAGACATTTGCATCTACCGCCATACCCACGGTGAGAATGATGCCAGCTATCCCGGGCATGGTCAGGGTGGCGTGTAAGGCGGCCATGGCGGCCATCAGAAAAAACAGGTTCAGAAGCACAGCAAAGTCAGCTATCAACCCTGAGAGTTTGTAATATATGACCATGAACAACAATACCACACAGAATCCGATAATTACCGAGGTGGTCCCTTTGCGGATGGAGTCTTGTCCTAAAGAGGGCCCGATTATCCGGTTCTCTATGATCTTGACCGGAGCAGGAAGGGCACCCGCTCTCAACACGATGGAGAGGTCTGTGGCATCCTCGATGCTGGCGACACCCCCCATCTCGATTACCCCCCGATCCCGGATTTTGGATCGAATGGTAGGAGCTGACTCCACCCTCCCGTCTAAGGTTATAGCCAGAGGCTTATCTATGTTGGCACCGGTCACCCGGGCAAATATCCTTCCACCTTTTTTGGTTAAGGTGAAATTAACCTGCGGCTTTCGGAACTGATCGTATGTTGGCCTGGCATCC
This sequence comes from uncultured Ignavibacteria bacterium, assembly GCA_964403165.1. Classification (GTDB taxonomy): domain Bacteria; phylum Zixibacteria; class MSB-5A5; order MSB-5A5; family SM1-73; genus SM23-73-3. Next base: position 22,287 of record CAYOFL010000021.1, on the reverse strand, counting down.
ACCAAGTATTTACCCGAAAGCTCCACCCTCTTTTTTAACAGATAAAGTCCCCAGTACTTTTGATTCTGAAAGGTCTCTGCTCGGGTAGAGAAGGCAAACTCATCATCCTTTGGTATCAGCTCCTGCACCTCGGGTTTTTTCAACAAAAGCTCCACCTTGGGCTTCTCCTCCACCAGCACCCAAAACCCGGCGGCTCGTTGTCCAAAAGACTCCAGATACTGGGTGAAAGGTCTTTCTTCATAAAACGGTTCCTCTTCCTCCTCCAAAAAGGTGGTGGTATCTTCGGTGGTGTCCGGCTCCTCTTCAGCGAAAAGGTCTTTAACCACGTCTTGTTCTGCTTCCTTTTCCCTCTCTTCTGTGGCTTCGACTCCCTCATCTTCGATAAAGGTAGTTTCTGCCTGAGCCAGCACCTCGTCGATTTTCTTTAAGATGGACATTGTGTTTTCAGGAGTCTCGAGCAGTTTGAATTCAAGTTGGGCAGTCTGCCCTATCAGAGCCTGAGCTCTTTCCACGTCCTGAAGTCCGGGCAGTTCCACCACGACTCTGTCTCCCCCCTGCTTATGTATCAACGGCTCGGTTATCCCAAACTGATCCACCCGGTTACGAATGATCTCCAATGCCCGATCCACCGCATCTCTTTTCTCGTTTTCCTTGAGCTTGGATTTATCCACCTGCAGGACCACGTGCATTCCACCTTTGAGATCCAGACCCAGCTTTATTGCTTTTCCCTCCAGGCTAATCAGATCCTGTGGTTCTGTGGAGCGGAGCTCTTCCTTGTTCGCATCAGACATGCTCAAAAGTTTAATGCTGGGGTAAAGAGCATACAAGGAGGCAAGGATCAAAAACGAAATCAATAGTATCAGATAAAGTCGTGACCTTCTCATCTTGGTTTTCTCCTGACGTAGGTTGTCTTAAAATAACAAAACGTGAATATATACTATAATTACGGATTGTCAAGAATTACCTTGACATTTTTTTGGCACGTCCTAATATATCGAAATTGTATGTGTTTGTACCCGACGAACCTTATTCTTCAGGAGGGAAATATGATTGTCAGATTTGTAACGCTCTTTTTGCTTTCGTTTTTGCTTTTGTCACCGCAAGTGCAAGCTCAGAAGTTGGAGAGCAAAACCACCGTATATTCGCTCCCCAACGGCATGCAGGTGATTTTAGTGGAAAAACACGCCAATCCCATGATCGCCTGCATGGTTTACGTGAATGCGGGAAGCAAGTATGAGACCGATGCCAACAATGGAGTTACTCATTTTCTGGAGCATCTTGTGTTTGATGGAACCAAAACCAGAAGCAGAGAAGATATCACCGAGGGGATCAAAGCCAAGGGAGGATATATCAACGCTTTCACCAGCAAGGAGGTTACCTGCTACATGGTTCTGATGCCAAATGAGTTTATCTCAACCGGACTTTCTATTCAATCAGACATGCTCTTCAACTCAGTCCTTCCAGATGAGGAACTTCCCAAGGAGAGGAAGATAGTGATCGAGGAGATCAAACAAGCTGAAGACAACGTTGACTATCAGGTGGAGAAGTTTTTCGACTCCACAGTCTATGCCGGCACTCCCTACGTGCGAACAGTGTTAGGAAGTGAAAAGATCATCTTTAGCATACCAAAGGAGGAGATACTCGACTACTATCACACCTATTATGAACCCAACAACATGATCGCTTTAGTTATCGGTGATTTTGAAACACAAGAAATGAAGGGGTTGATTGAAAAATACTACGGCACACATACAGAAAGGCCGCTTCCTCCTCAGGCTGAGATTCATTTCGCCCCTCCGACCAGTCGGGAGGTGAAGTATAAGAAGGTGGACAGTCGAAACACCTATGTAAATCTTTGTCTGAATGCTCCCAGATACGACGATCCGGACTACTATGCCTTTGACATGTTAACTGAGATTCTGAATTCAGGAGAGATTTCTCCTTTGTCGCAAGCATTGACCGGAGGAGACGATCCTTTAGCCATCGAGGTTTCAGCCTATCTGGAGACTCAGAGAGAGTTTTCCACCTTGAACATATCTATTCTCACCAATTCGCCCAAGAGGGTGGAGAGGATTCTTAAGACCACGGTTAAGGTGCTTGAGGAGCTAACATTAAAGCCTCCAGAGGAGAGACAACTGCAAGGCGTGATGATCTCTTCTAAAACTCACCGGTATTATCAGGAGGAGAAGCTTCATTTCTACGGGATGATGGCGGCGCGGGTGGTGGTTAGCTGTGGATGGGAATTCTGGGATAATTATATTGATAACTTAGAGAAGGTCACACCGGAGGTGGTTCAAATAGTGGCGCAAAAATATCTCTCCGATCCGAAGTATGTTGCCACGGTGATTCAACCGAGAAATTAGTTGAGAGTTGAATTTGGAGTGCGAAAGCTCGTCCGCAGGATCCCGCTTCGCGGGGCTTTCGCGATTTTCTGAAATCTGCTGAAAAAGCGCACCAGCAAGCTGGTGCACTCCGGAAAAGCCCAATAAATTGGGTAACTACGTTAACCAGAAGGGAGTGATTACGTAGGGACAGGGCTTGTCCTTCAGGATGAATCCTTCAGGATGAATCCTTTCCTTCGACCCTGAGGTCTCAGGACCGAAGGGCAGGATGAATCCCTGTCCCAATCTATTAGAGGACAGCCACAAAGGCTGTCCCTACGGCTTTCTACCAAGCCCGATGACCAGACGGTCCCGTCCGGGAATCGGGCAACTACAATAACTGGAGGTAGGATATGAAAAAGTTGTATCTTAGTTTGTTGGCAATTTTGATTTTTGTTTTTATCCTGCTGGATTGCACTTCGCTTGGCTTGCCAAAAAAGGATGTGATCAAGCAAGTATTGCCTAACGGCTTGATCGTTATAGTAAAGAGCAATCCTGACTCAAAGGTTCTGGGGATAAACGTGCTGGGGAAAAACCGCTCCGCCATGGAGCCGGAGGGAAAAACCGGCATTGCTGATTTTGTCAATCGAATGTTGCTCAAGGGAACCACGACCCGATCAGCGGAAAGAATCGCAGAAGACCTCTCCAGCATCGGTGCGGAGATCACCCTGGTGGACAATCCCTGGATCCCTATGGATGATGTATATACCACTCATTCATACACTTTCATCAAGCTTCAAACCATTGATGAGTTTGCCGAGTTTGGCATTGAACTTCTTTCGGATATAGTAAAGAATCCGATTTTTCCCGAACAGGAGATTGAGAAAGTTCGGAAAGAGATGATGATGTATTTGGGAAGGCAAAAGGGGAGCACACGCCAGACTGTGAGAGAGCTTTTTTATGCTACCCTTTTTGAGGATCATCCTTATAGTAAGCCAATAATGGGAACTCCCCGAACCGTAGGAACGATAACTCACGATGATCTGGTCACGTTTCATGAGAAGTTTTACTCCCCCAATAATATGATCATCACGGTGGTGACTAATTTCCCGGCTGACGAGATGATGAGCAGAATCCAAGTTGCGTTTGGTGATATGCAGAGAGTCGAGTTCCCTCCTCCCAATATCCCCACTCCACAAGAGCTGACCGCTCCGGTTAAAGCACAGAATATTATGGAGAAGGAACAGGTTTACATATACTTGGGTGGTTCTCTTCCCGGAATCTTTTCTGCGGACGTTCCTGCCTTGAAGGTGATGAATTCAATTCTTTCCTCCCGGCTGGGCTTAAATTTAAGAGAAAAACAAGGCTTGGCTTACTCTGTTGGCTCCTCAGCTAATTTTGACAAACAGTTCGGATGGTTTGTTGCAGCCATCGGCACCAGGCCGCAGAATTACCAGGTAGCTCTGGATGGAATCTTAGAGGAGATGAAAAAGGTCAAACAGGAAGAGGTTAGTCCAAAAGAATTGGAGAAGGCGAAAAATGGAATATGGGGGAGAATGTTGTTTTACCGACTTTCTCGCATTAACCAGGCATATTACATGGGAGTTCATGAATTCAAAGAAGTGGGCTACGACTACGACGACAAATACATCCAACGTATAAGACAAGTAACCGCCGATCAGGTCAAGCAGGTGGCAGAAAAATATTTAGATACGGAGAATTACGTGTTGGCTGTGGTGGGGAAGACGTAGACTGAGGTTCGGGCGGGATATGCGTATGCATTTCCGCCATAGGCGGATCCGCCTCAGGCGGACATACGAAAATTCCCGCCCCTATGTGCGAGTTTGTTCCTTTCATCCATAGGGCAGGGTTCATCCTGCCCTTCGGTCCTGAGACCTCAGGGTCGAAGGAAAGGGATTTCCCTCGATCCTGCACTTCGTCCCCCGCCATAGGCGGGGTGTCGAAGGAAGATCTTCGGGATCGAAGGACACCCTGAAGGGCATTCAGCCCTGCCATTTTAATGTCTACCCCACCAGCGGACAGCCATAAAGGCTGTCCCTACGGGTCTTTCACCCTCCCTATTGTTCCCTCCCATCAAGGGAGGGAAGAGCAAGTTCCCTCTCCCTTGACGGGAGAGGGCTAGGTTGAAAATCCCGCCAGAGGCGGGGGTGAGGGTGACCCATCGAAAGTACTAGGTTTCTCTGTACAAGATAATCGCGCCAGCAAGCTGGCGCACTCCGGCTTAGGGTCCGCCTGAAGGCGGACACTCCAACTGCGCGGCTTTGGGCGGGATGAATTCCCGCCCCTATGGGTTCGGAAACAAACCTTTACACATAGGGCAGGGTTCATCCTGAAGGGATTCACCCTGAAGGGCATTCAGCCCTGCCATTTTAATGTCTGCCCCACCAGCGGACAGCCATAAAGGCTGTCCCTACGGGTCTTTCACCCTCCCTTTTGTTCCCTCCCACTTGTGGTGAGCTTGGCGAACCATCAAGGGAGGGAAGAAGGGAGTTCCCTCTCCCTTGACGGGAGAGGGCTAGGTTGAAAATCCCGCCAGAGACGGGGGTGAGGGTGACCCATCGAAAGTACTAGGTTTCTCTGTACAAGATAATCGCGCCAGCAAGCTGGCGCACTCCGGCTTAGGGTCCGCCTGAAGGCGGACACTCCAACTGCGCGGCTTTGGGCGGGATGAATTCCCGCCCCTATGGGTTCGGAAACAAACCTTTACACATAGGGCAGGGTTCATCCTGAAGGGATTCACCCTGAAGGGCATTCAGCCCTGCCATTTTAATGTCTGCCCCACCAGCGGACAGCCATAAAGGCTGTCCCTACGGGTCTTTCACCCTCCCTTTTGTTCCCTCCCACTTGTGGTGAGCTTGGCGAACCATCAAGGGAGGGAAGAAGGGAGTTCCCTCTCCCTTGACGGGAGAGGGTGATTTCCTACATTATGTGGATCGGTCTGCCGTCTGCTTTTAGGACGGCTTCTCTTATCGGCTCACTCAGGGTGGGATGGGCGTGGATGGTGTTGATTACGTCCTGGGTTTTGGCTCCCATCTTCATAGCTAAGGTTAGCTCGGCGATTAAGTCTGTGGCTCTGTGCCCCAGGATCTGTGCTCCCAGAATCTTTCCCGATGCTTTTTCCACAACAACCTTGACGAATCCCTCTGTTTCGTTTTCTGCCTGGGCTCTTCCACAAGCCACCATGGGGAATTTGCCGGTTTTTACTTCCAACCCTTTTTCTTTAGCCTGTTTCTCATTAAGTCCTGCACTCCCTATCTCCGGGTGGGTGAAGATACAGGAGGGGACGGCGGTATAGTCCATTCTCTTATCTTCGCCCAGTGCATTCTCCACAGCTATCTCTGCCTCCATGAAGGCTACGTGTGCCAAAAGCCAGTTGCCAATGCAGTCTCCCGCAGAAAAGATATGGGGAAGGTTGGTCCTGAGGTGACCATCCACAAGGATAGTTCCCCTGTCCATCTTAACGCCTAACTTCTCCAATCCCAAATTTTTGGTGTTAGCCTTTCTCCCCACTGAAACTAAAACCTTTTCCACCTCCACATTTGTCTCTCCATCTTTTGCGAAGATGGTTACAGTTTTTTTGCCATCTTTGGCCGAATCTATTTTCGAAACCTTGGAGCTAGTGAATATCTTGATTCCCGATCTTTCCATGGAGTTCCTTAAGCCAGCGACAACCTCCTCGTCTTCTCCGGGGATAATCTGAGGAAGCATTTCCACTATGATGATCTGTGTTCCAAAAGAATGGTAGATATAGGCAAATTCGCATCCTATTACTCCGCCTCCGATGATCAACATGCTCTTGGGGATGGAGGTCAAAGATAACGCTCCGGTGCTGTCTATTACCCCTTCTGATTCGATTCCGGGTATGGGAAGTTGTATGGGAACAGAGCCGGTGGCGATGAGGAACTTATCTGCCTCTATTTTTTCGATTGCTCCATTTTCCAGTTTAACCTCGATTTTCTTTTCATCCAAAAAAGTGGCATTCCCTTTGATCAAATTCACTCCACGCGCTTTAAGCAGACTTTTCACCCCGGTAACCGATCGGTTTACCGCCATCTGTTTTCTTTTCATCAGCATGGAAAAGTCCAGATCAGCTCCGTGAACTTTGAGTCCCCATCGTCCGGCATGCTTCAATGTAGATAAGGTGTAAGCCGCGGAGGTCAACACCTTGGTGGGGATGCACCCCACGTTCAGGCAAGTCCCGCCTACCTCTTGCTTTTCCACTAAGGTCACCTTGGCGCCCAGTTGAGCCGCCCGGATGGCTCCCACATATCCTGCCGGTCCCCCACCGATAATAACTAAGTTTTTACCATCTCCGTTCATGGTTTTGTCCTCCCGATTCAGTTCAAGAAGATTCAATGCAAAAGATTCAACCTTTATGAGTTTCAATTTATATTAGTTGGCTGTTTTTGTCCAGAAATTTATCTGATTAACAGAGGAGCGTCTGGAAGGTGTTTGGAGTTCTACAAACGGAGAAGGGATTTTTTCACCTCAACATCCACAAGCTGAACGACATGATTGCCATCCCAAAAACCACCCCCAGTATAGCTGTGTGCTCCTGGCCATAGGAGTGGGAGGTGGGGACAAGCTCGTCGAATGCGATGAAGACCATGACTCCGGCAACGAAAGCTAAAAGCCAACCTAAAAGTGCTGGGGTGAGGAAAGGCAAGAGGAAAATCGCAGCAATCCCGGCTCCCACAGGTTCCGCCACACCTGAGAGGAATGACCAAAGAAATGCCTTGCCTCGACTTTTGGTGGCGGCGTAAACTGGTGCAGATACAGCCAGGCCTTCCGGAATGTTATGAATGGCTATAGCCACTGCTATAGCTATTCCCAAGTTGGTGTCTTTTAGAGTTCCTGCAAAGGTAGCCATCCCCTCCGGGAAGTTGTGAATTCCTATTCCTAAGGCGACCATCATACCCATCCGCAAAAGCTTGCTATCTTTTTTGTCCTCAGGTCGATCATGGTGACCTGCCCATTCGTGAGGAAGGGAAAAATCAACCAAAAATATGACCATGATTCCGATGAAAAACCCGAAGTGGGCGTAAGCAAACCCGATTGACTCAATGCTTCCCGGCAAAAGTTCAACAAAGGAGATCATCACCATCACGCCGGCTGAAAATCCCAAAGTGGCACTCATAAGCCGGGGTCCTGGTTTGCGAAAAACCAGCCCCAACAGGCTGCCCAAGGTGGTGGACAATCCCGCCAGGGTGGTTAAAAGTAAGGCTAAAGCAACATTTTTTTCCATAATTATTTGATAATCGCTAACCTCCAGAAAAAGTGGCGGTTTTCTTTTTTGTTTAAGACGTTACCTGATTTATTGGTCGTTTGTAATTTTCTTGAATTCATCCTTCAGGATTCCCATGATTATGGTGTCATGATATTTGCCATGAGCATAACGATCATCACTTAAGGTGCCCTCTTTTTTGAAGCCACACTTTTCGTAAGATTTTATCCCTCTCACATTGAAATCAAAAACTCGCAGATAAACTCTGTGGAGATTCATCTGGTTGAAGGCGAAATCTAAGATGGTTATCATGGCATCGGTGCCGTATCCTTTATTCCAATGTTCCTTTTTTCCAATAACTATGCCCACTTCGGCATTTCGATTCTCCCAGTCGATCCGATGTAGACCTATGCCGCCCAGATAAACGCCGTCTTTTGTTTCGATAGCAAAAACTTTATTTCTCACGTTGCTGTCGTCTAGCGTCTTTTCAATCCACTTTTCCTCCTGATATCTGGAAACCGGATACCTCATGAGCAAGTTCTCCATCACTTCCGGGTCGTTTATCCATTTCATGATTTCGTCGATATCGGTTTTTTCCAGTGCCCTGATCCGAACCTTTTTACCTTCGATCATGGTTCACCTCGTTGGGTTCCTTTGAAAATCATGCACTTTGCAAAGGCAACTTCAAAGATTATTCAGCCTAATAATGGTCAACAACTTTTTAACTTGACGAATTTTGGCATTGGCTTTGTTGAATTTGGTAGATGGATTGTCTCAGTAGGGCAAGCATGGCGTAGCCTGCTTGACAAATCTTTATTTGTCAACCCCGCCTTTGGCGGGGTTGACCTACATGACTATTACGTCATGTCTGATTGTCACCATAATTAGTTGATAACCATAATTGGGCAACTACAATTTCCTGGTTAGTGGTTTTCCATCTGAGTTATTCCTTTTACTTCCCGTTATCTCTGGGGCGGGAGGATTCGAACCTCCGATCTTCCGGTTAACGGCCGGGGGCATTGCCTCTCTGCTACACCCCAATTATATAAAACAGTTAGCTTTCTTCTTTTGCGTCGATATCGTCTTCCTTTTGGTATCAATAACTGGTCAACTGGTCTATCTTTCCGTATTTTCGGGCTATGTACTCAATGGATCGATAAATCCAGTGGGAGAATAAAGCCAAAATAAGCGTGGTTGCCGCCATGATCAAAATCAGTTGAAAGTCGGAGTATCCACCTAAAGTTGGGCTGAGGCTTTTCCCCAGAATCGATCTTCTCACTAACTCCAGCCAGTAGGTTAAGGGCAGCGCTTTAGACAGATACTGCAGCCAGACGGGCAGAATGTCTATGGGATAGATGGCACCGCAGGCAAGATAGAAAAGCCCAGCCATCCCTTCGGTTAAAGCATAGCTATGATGCGCCGTTATCATGCTTATTCCAGCCAGAAGTATGCCCAGACAGGTGATGATGAAGATGCCTGCGGCCACGGAGAAGAGAAGCAAAGGATAGTTAACGGCAAGCAAGTTAACCGGAATCTTTAATACCAGCATGCCAAAAGCCATGGTGATGATAACCGCCACGGTGGTTAAGACCATCTTGGCAATGCCCCGACCAAACAGGTAATAATACATCCTGATCGGAGATATGTAGATATATCTGATCATCTGATAATGATCCCGATCCTCATGGATGACCCAGCTGACTCCGAACAGCACGTTGATCACATACATGAAGAAAGCATTTCCCACATAGATGTATGCAAACAGATCCAGAGCAGTTTTTCCCCTGGTTATGACGTAATACATCACCACCAGAATGAGAGATGAAGCCAAAGGTCGGACGATTGAATAGATGGCGAAAAGAAGGGGATCGGTCCAGTTGGATTCCATGGCCCATCCCAACTTTCCAGCGGTTTTTATGGTTCTTAAGTTTTCTTTAGTTTTGTCAAACATTATTTTTAGTGTCTCCTCAAATGATTTTCTTAACCTCGCCCCCTGTCGTCCCCTTCAGGGTGTCCTTCGATCCCGAAGATCTTCCTTCGACACCCCGCCTATGGCGGGGGACGAAGTGCAGGATCGAGGGAAACCCCTCTCCACTTTGTGGAGAGGGGGACCAAAGGGGGAGAGGTTTTCTCGCAGTTGTAGGGATCCTGCCGTTTCCAGAACCTAACTTAAGTTAGGTTCTGGAAATTGGCAGAACGGTTGTTCTCCTTAGAGTTAGGACAAGGACACTTCTCCCGCCAAAGGCGGGCTCAGTGCAGGCAAGCCCTGTTCCTGCATTCTTTGACCTCACCCCCTATCTCCCCCTCTCCATTTCATGTTGAAAATCCCGCCAAAGGCGGGGGAGAGGGGAACTAAGGGGGGGGTTGCTATTGCCATCGCAAGGTCAATCTCCCCTCCTTTTTACCCAATTTTTCCATGAACTCCAAAGCATACTTGGAGATCACCAGGAAGAACACACATAAAACCACCAGAGCACCTATCTCTACATTCACATTTATGAATCCGGATTTTGGACCAGCTTCGAAGGCAAGCTGTCTCATGGCGTCCAGACCCAGAGTCATGGGAATCAAAGAGGCTCCTAAGGCTACGGCGAAACCTAAATTTTTCACCGGAAAGAAGAATCCTGACATAAGATGAACTGGCTCCTGAAGCAATGTAACGCCATGCCAGGCTTCTCTGCCATAAAGCATGAACAGCGATGAGAAGAGCATGCCCAATCCGTAAAGACCAGTCAAAGTCAAGACGAAGACTAAAAACAGCTTGGGAAAGCTAATTATGGCGAAATCCACCTTGAAGATCAAACTCCCCACCAGGAAGACGAAGACTGCTCTGGTGGTGGCTAAAAACATCCCGCCTGATGCCATGCCCAAAAGTATGGACATTCTGGAGATGGGGGCGATCATGTATAACTCCAGATTCCCTATCTCCTTTTCCCAGTAAAACTGAGCCGCCATGCCCCACAGAACAAATATCCAATATGCGCTTATGGTTCCACCCAGAATGACAAATCCGGTGTATTCCTCAGGAGCATTCAAAGCTTTGTAGACGTAGACATAGGCGGCGATGCTTAAAATGGGAAGCAAGGTTTCGGTGAACCACCAACTCGGCTCCCGGTTAGCCGCTACCACTCGAACGTATGCGCGAGCAATTATCGCCTTTATGTTGGTTTTCAGATCAGTTTTCATCCTTAAGTCCCCTTCCTACCAGCGCCACGAACACATCTTCCAAGCTCGGCTCCATCTTGGATAAAGAGATTATCTTGGAGCCATTCCCGCTTAAGCATTCAGTTACTTCGGAGATGGCGGATTCCTCCTCCAAGATGAACTTAAGCTCGGTTCTTCCCAGATGACTTTTGTGTTCATAGGCAAATTGTTTAACCCCGGGGATCTGACCGAATTTCTCCATTCCGTTCACGGACAAGGGAACCTCGATACGAAAGACCGCTTCTCCGGCTAAGGATTTCTTGAGGGTTTGCGGCGAATCACATACCAAAACTTTTCCTTTATCAATGATAGCCACCCGGTCGCAAAGCTCGTCTGCCTCTGCCATATAGTGGGTGGTCATCAGAATGGTCCTTTCCGGATTCTCTTTCATCCAGGTTCTTATGTAGGCTCTCACGTCACGGGCAATCTGCACGTCCAGACCCAGTGTAGGCTCGTCCAGGAACATGATCTTGGGATCGCAGACAAAGCCTCGCATGAAATTCAGCTTCTGCCTGAGTCCGGTGGAAAGCTTCCCGATCTTGGTTCTGGCAAACTCCTCCATCTTCAAGATATCTAAAAGCTCGTCAATTCTGCGATGAGCGACTTTGTTGGAGATGCCATAAAATTGTGAGAACATCCACAGAGTTTCCCTCACGGTCAGAATTCCATAGCCGCAGTGTTCCCCTCCGGAGACCATGTTGATCAGCCTTCTCACCTTTTCCGGATATTTGACCACGTCTATCCCATCCACCAGGGCAGTTCCGGAGTCTGGCAGAAGCAGGGTAGCGAGGATCTTTATCAGGGTGGTCTTGCCCGCGCCATTGGGTCCTAAAAGACCAAACAGCTCACCCTGATGGATCTTTATGTTGGCGTTCTCCAGAGCAATCAGCTTGCCGTTGTTATTGCCGTTTTCTTTCTTGTTCTTTGCCTTCTTTAACTTAAAGGTTCTGTTCAAATCGAAAGTTTCTACAGCAAAGTTCATCTCTTTTCCTTTCATCATAAATAAAAAACCGTGACCTACTCTGGATAGGTCACGGTTTTTTGTAATTCTTTGTCAAATATCCTATTCAGAGTAGCCTCCTTCGTCTGAAGGTGGAGACGAAAATGGGCATAGTATTCCCCTGTACAGGGCAATTAAGTAAAAGCAGTTTAAATCCCATTAAAGTCTACCTCCATTGAATTTGAATCTACTCATCTTTTTCCATGCTGTTACGCAATAAAACACAAAAAGTTTCTTTGTCAAGGAAAATTTGAAAAAATTTTTGTAGTAAAAGAAAAGACAAGACGGCTGAAATTGATCTTTAAGATGAGTGCTTTTAACCATGATGTTGATTTATTGGACGACCTAAGAAAGCAATTTGACAATGAAGTATAACAACCCGGCGATTAAGCCTGAGGCGGGTATGGTGATGATCCAGGTGATTACAATGTTTCTCACTAATCCCCACCTGACTGCAGAAAGCCTCTGGGATGAGCCTGATCCCATAATGGCGGTGGAGATGACGTGGGTGGTGCTGATGGGAGTTCCTAAAAGCGACATGCCCGCTATGACGACTGCCGCCGAGGTCTCGGCTGAGAATCCATGCACCGGCTGCAATTTGAACACCTTGCTTCCCATGGTTTTGATCACCTTCCATCCCCCCATGCTGGTGCCTAACCCCATGGCAGTAGCACATGCGATCATGACCCAGAGGGGGACCTTGAAGGTGGCGAGTGCCCCATAGCTGACCAAAGCCATGGTGATGATACCCATGGCGTTTTGTGCATCATTCATCCCGTGTGAAAAAGACATCCAGGCGGCGGAAAGTATCTGCAATCTTTTAAAATGTTGGTTTAGCTTTCTGGGGGCAGAGTTTTTGAAAAGCCAGGAGATGATAACTATCAAAAACAGTCCTCCCAGAAAACCCAGAATGGGTGAGACCAACATAGCTATGGTGATTTTCGTGATCCCCTGCATCACCACAATTTTGAAACCAGCCGCTACAATGCCAGCCCCCAGAAGTCCACCTATCAGGGAGTGGGAAACACTTACCGGAATGCCGGAGAAACTGGCAAAGGCAGTCCAGGCGCTTGCTCCTATCAAAGCCACCAAAACCAAAGGTAAGCTGGCATATTCAGGATCGATTATCCCCTTCCCGATAGTTGCAGCCACCGCGGTATGACTCAAAGCTCCCAGAAAATTGAGGGTTCGAGCCACGATTATAGCTTGACGCGGGGAAAGGGCTCGGGTGGAAATGGTGGTGGCTATGGCATTGGCGCAATCGTTGAAGCCGTTGAAAAAATCATAGACCAAAGCGGCAAATATTATGGCTAAAAGCAGAATAAGATCACTCAATTGTTTTGATTCCTCCTTTTGAACGGTTAAGGTAAAAAAATTAGAGCAGAAAACTTAATTGGGTTACTAACACATTAGCACTTTGCCAGCCAAGCTCAGCTTTCTTGCTATTTAACATATATTCTCCAGAAAAACGTGCCTTGTTTAGAATTTTCACTGAAGATCCGACAGAAAAGCGATTCTCTTCGAACTGACCAGATAAGAAAGAATAAAAAGTTTCCTCTTTAATGAAAAAGGTTATGCTTTTGTATAAATTCTTTCCAAGTTTCAGACGATTTCGATAGACCAATTCCTTTCCCTCGAAGTCGTATTCCAATCGAAATCGGTTACTCAAATCTATATCCAGTAAATTGAATTTTAATATGGGGTCTAGATAAAAAAGATCAGTCTTCCTCCAGCCTGTTTTATCTTTTTTCGTTTTATAGGCATAGTAGCCTTTGATTGTGATAAACTTATTTAGTTTGTAGAACAGACCGAAATAAGTCTTGGAATAGTAATATTCTTCAAAAGTGTTTTTGAACTTGAACTCTGATTGAAGATTTAGACCAAATTTTTTGCTACAAGCTATCTCAAAGGAGTATTTGCTCCAGTATTCCCAATCCTGGTCAGCAAAAGCAACGGCAGCCGAATTTAGCAAAAGGAAAGTCAAGAGAGAAGTGATGAAAAATCTGTTCATATTTTCTGTATACTGCTCAAATCAAAGTAGCTTTCTTATCCGCAGAAAGGTCAAAATCAACTCAGCCGTTTTTTTCGAATGTTGGGAAAAAATTTATCCCCTCTCCAAAAAGGAATGAGGTGTGGCATAAAGCGTAAGGTAAACAGCCCCCAAGTTTAATTCATCGATAGAATGACGAAACAACCCTAACATGATAATGGCTAAAAGCAAAATAAAATCAGGTGCTTTTCAACACTATGCTCTCGATCACGTCGGCAATGTTCTCACAATGGTCAGCCGCTGTTTCCAAACGGCCGTATATATCCTTCCATTTTATTGCCACCCGCCAATCCGGTTCCTCATCCAGAAGTTGCCCTATCATCTGCTGTGAGATCTGGTCTGCCTCGTTCTCCAGGCGGTTTATCTCGACGCAAAAAGGTGAGAGATTGTCAAAGTGTTCCAGATCAGAAATCCCCTTCTCGATCTGCTCAACTGCCTGGTAAATGATATTAACCAACTGAATACATTCCGGGGTAGGCTGGGGAATCTTAAAATTATTGAGTCGGCTGGCGATGCCTTCAATTGCATCCAGAACGTCGTCCAGCTCAGATGCCAGGATATGTATGTCCTCCCTATCTATGGGAGTGATGAAGGTTTTGTCCAATTTATCTATGATGTCATGGATTATATCGTCGCCTTTGTGTTCTATCTGTTTTATATTCCGGACCTTCTCCTCCACATCGGTGTAATTTTCCACCAAATCCTTCAAAGCCTTGGCACCTACCAGAAGATTGCTGGCGGAAGCTTTGAGCATCTCAAAAAATTTCTCTTCCTTGGGTAAGAGCCGGGGAAGCTTTATGGTCATAATTCCTCCCTCTTTCAAATTTTCTCGCCATAGTATACAAGACCAAGTCTGAGTGTCAAGAAGAAATTCACAATTCTTGATTTTTGTTGAAAGAGAGTCGGTTTGGGGACTCAAAATATTGATTTGGCTACGGAGACTTCCTCGTAGAACGTTTCATGTTGATGGATCGAACCCAAAACAATATCCTTTTAAACCGCTCTAGGTTGGTGTTCCCCAGACGGGCAGGCGGACGCCCCCGTCTGGGCGTCCGTGCATGGCTGGCAGGCTTCACCCGCCGGTCATTCTCCCGTTGGTGAAGAACACCAACGGGAAGCGGGGGGTTTTGTGGTTAAGGTTGTGTCAGGTCTTGCTTACAGCCTGCCGTAAGTGTGACCTGACACCTGATTCTTTGTTCTGTCAGGTCTTGCCCCCCTCACGGGCGCAGCCCTAGCGGGTGCAACCTCCCAGCCTCAACCTTTCACAAAACTCACTGCCCAGTCCCGCCATAGCTTGGGATGGTCCACTATAGTAAATCCCGCCTCTTGCGCCGCAGATTCAGTGGCTTCGCACTCAGCGGATGTGGCGTGATGTCTGGGCTCCACCACCAGGAGTATTCCGCCAACTTTCAATGCCCCATGAACGTCCCTCATCAGGCCGGCGGCGTCCGCTGCGTGGTGTACAACATAGACAGCAAGCGCGAAATCAACCTGGCCGGCGAGGTCATTAACCTGAAGGTCACGCTCTTCACAGACCCGCGCCTGGATTCGCCCGGAAAGCCCGGCCCGGGCTGCCCGTTCTTTTAGAGTTGCGATGGTTTCGGCCTGAGTGTCGACAGAGACGACCCGTCCGTTCGATCCCACCAACTTGGCTATCCCCAAACTGTGATCACCGGCCCCACAACCAACGTCAAGAACGGTCATACCAGGCTTAACATAGCCCTTGAGCATTCTCTTGGGAGTCTCTACCAGATGTCTTAAGGGTTTACGCAGAACAGAGTCAATCCACCAGGTCAGAACCCCGCTACTCATGCCCATTCCTCCGGCAAGCGCTTAACAGTTGATTATGTGGTTCTTGTTCTGTCAGGTCTTGTCCTCCCTACGGGCGCAGCCTTGGCGGGTGTGCCCTAGCAGACAAACCGGTCAGGAGCACGGGGCTCCTGACCGACTTCCACTGTTCTTCCCATTAGCATGCTTCATTTTTGTTTTTCTATTCCTTTTACGTCCATTAATACAGGGGTGTGATGATATAGCGTGTGAGCACCGAACAATGTTCCACGTACCATAACTTTCCTATTCATAAGATCTTTAAATTCCTCGCCTTCCCAACCTATTAATTGAATTGTTTTAATATTAAATCGGTTTTCCTCAATCCCACCTACTTCCGACTCACTACTTTCTGACAAAACATTGATTGGATCGTCCAAATACAAGACGTAGTAGGTGTATTGTACATCTTTGCTTGGGGGTTCTCCGAAATTTGGTGGCCCATAACCGATTTCGGCCCTGATTTCACCACGAAGAGTTGATTCTTTATCTCCAAAGAGAAAATCTGCATTTCTGTAAATTTCCGACCTGTTGATTTCCACCAATTTCTTAAGATTGTTGAACACTTGTTCAGACTTCTCGAAAACTTCCTTAAGAGATTTGTTTTCGATCTCGTCTGAGTGTGCAAGTTTGTTTCTTTCAAGACGTAGATTGGTTATTTCTGCTATGGCATCAGGTGTCAAGACTCCTAATTTGGCCGCCTTTTCCCATTTGAAAGTATCAGATGTATCAATTTGCGTTCTGTGGAAAATTTCATCCAGGAGCTCTTCTATCCTGTTCCAATTCAAGATTATTCTCTCCAAGAATGAGTTCTTCTCCCTTTCCTGAAATATCTTGATATTGAATAGTCTTTCTATAAGAATCTCTGCAATCGAGAAATATGCCAACAGGTGTTGTTCATCTACACTTAGCCCAGTTACTTCGTGATATAACTTGTTTCGAATCCTGTGATAGAATTCTATGTCGCCTGGCTCAACTCCAACTAGTCTTGATTCAGAATACTTAAATAACAACGCCAGAAGTCCCGCAAAACTATTGTAATTATCATCTATTTCTTTTTTGCTTGGCTTTTCATCACCGTAGAATCGCTTGGGGAGAGTCAAATGAGTTCTGATGGAAACCTCGACACAATTGTCTACACTGATGAAAGCAATTCTTTTGTCGAAAGCACCCTGCAGCTCCATATGCCCAAGTGCATGCTCCAAGAGTTCAATTGAACCCGACGCCCAAGTTTTATGCATAGCTCATTTCTATTATTTTGTTCTGTCACATCTTCTTTGTTCTGTCAGGTCTTGCCCGCTTTGGTGCCCGACAGAAACATAGAACCATATCCCACATAGGCTGCCTCTTGCCAGATGCTCAATACACATTATAATCATTCATTCAACCCTGTCAACCACTTTTCAAATTACTTTCCCGAGGCTCTGCATCAGCCCGGCGCACCAATTTTTTTGTTGCTTTTTGTGTGAAGTCTCGTATATTATTGAAGCCTTCGGGGTGAGGTGAAATTCCTCGATCGGTGGTGATAGCCCATGTGTCCCCCGCCGTTGGCGGGAGACCGAACTGGTGAGATTCCAGTGCCGACGGTTCGTCCCCCGCCTTTGGCGGGGGGTCAAAGTCCGGATGAAAGAAGGCAGCAAAATGACAGGTTGAGTTTTCTATGGCTCGATTCTGTGGATTTGTATCTCACCCCGGAAGCTGTAAGCCGGGGATTTTTTTTGGGTTCTTCGTCACTTTAGAGATTGACACTTTGATAACCTCTCCCCCTGTTTCCCCTTCAGGGTGTCCTTCGATCCCGAAGATCTTCCTTCGACCACCCCGCCTATGGCGGGGGACGAAGTGCAGGATCGAGGGAAATCCCTTCAGGGTGAACCCCTCTCCACAAGTGTGGAGAGGGGGACTAAGGGGGTGAGGTTAAAAGGATTTTTAGAAATGACAGACGAACATTTCATGCACATGGCGCTGAGGTTAGCAGAAAAAGGAAAAGGCAAAACTTCTCCCAATCCCATGGTGGGCGCAGTGGTGGTGAAGAAGGACAGAATCTTAGCAAGAGGTTATCATAGGCAATTCGGCGGACCCCACGCCGAGGCAACTGCCCTTAAAGCCTGTGGCAACCAAGCTAAAGGTGCCACCCTATATATTAATCTGGAACCTTGCTGTCACTTCGGTAAAACTCCACCCTGCACCGATCTGATTATTCAAAGTGGAGTAAAAAAGGTGGTCTGTGCCACTATTGACCCCAATCCTCAAGTGAATGGAAAGGGTATAGAGATTTTAAGAAAAGAGGGGATTAAGGTTAGCCTGGGAATTTTAGAACAGGAGGCTAAAAAACTAAATGAAGTCTATTTTAAGCATATCACCACCAGGCTACCTTTTGTTGTGCTGAAGGTGGTGCAGACCCTTAACGGAAGAATCATTCACCAAACTAAATCCACGGGGGTTAAGCACAGACAAATTTTCTCCGAGTTGGTTCGATTTGGAAACCCATGGATAGATGCTGTTCTGTGTGAAGCAAACACCACTGAAACTGACTACTTTAAGACATTTCTCAAATCAGATGATTCTGCCAACCTTAAAGTGATTTTTTTCAATACCTGGCGGGAGATTTCGAGCAAACTCAGAAAATTAAGAAAAAATGTGCACAAAAACATTATTATGGTCCCCACTGACCCTGAGACCATTGAAAGAAAAGAACAAGGCAAACTTAAGACGTGGAAAATTAAGAAAAGAAAAAATGGAGAAATTGATCTTTTGTCGCTTTTAAAAAAAGCCGGAGAAGATGGTATTACCAGTCTTTTGGTTGAAGCAGAACCTCAGCTTGCCACTTTGTTTCTTAAACAAAAGCTGGTGGACAAGATTTGGTATTTTATCTCTCCAGAACTGTCCGGCAAGGGGAAAGAGCCTTTCGGTGATCTGGGAATAAGGAAAATATCTGATGCGATAGTTTTGAAAAATTGTGAATACAAACAATCAAAGGATGGTCTCTTAGCTGTAGGGTATCCTGCTGAGTTACCAGTAGGCAGTTAGCAGTTGGCAGTTAGCAGTTAACTGCGAACTGCCAACTGCTAACTGATAAATCATCATGTTCACAGGAATAATAGAAGAGATAGGGAAGATAGAGCAAGCTTCTTTTGGCGGTGGCAACCTGCGATTGAGAATAAAAGCTCTCAAGATATTGTCTGATTTGAAACCCGGTGACAGCGTAAACATAAACGGCGCCTGCCAGACAGTGATTGAGGCAAAAGATGGATGTTTTACTGTGGAGGCAGTTGAGGAGACCCTAAAACGAACCACGCTGGGTCAACTCAACAGCGTAGATTCTGTGAATCTGGAAAGAGCTCTCCGCTCCTCTGACCGTTTGGGGGGACATTTAGTTTCCGGTCATATTGATTTTGTGGGCAGAATAAAATTTATACACTACAAGGACAAAAGCCATATATTTGAGTTCGAGTTTCCGCAAGAATATCAAGCTTATTTTGTAGAGAAGGGATCAGTGGCAGTTGACGGAGTGAGCCTGACTGTGGTTCGGGTTCAAAAAGACTCCTTCACTGTCTCGGTTATCCCCTTCACCATGAAAGAGACAACTCTTGGAATGAAAAAGATAGGTGATGCGGTTAACATAGAGACAGATTTGATCGGGAAATATGTGGAGAGGATTCTAACTGTCAGGAAGGATAAATTTCAAATCACGGAGGAGTGGCTAAAAGAAAAAGGATGGTGACCTCTTTTTAGAATCAACGTAGGGACAGCCTTTATGGCTGTCCGCCTAAAGGTTCGGACAGGGACAAGCCCTGTCCCTACGCAGGGTGATAGCCGTACCCTTTTAGGGTGCGCAAAAACAAGCGCCCCGCCAGAGGCGGGGCGGCTACCTTGACAGTTGTTGCGGGGTACCCTTCGATACAAGTTCTCAGGGCAAGCCCTTACCCCGCAACATTTCGGGTTCGGGGTGAGGGTTCATCCTGAAGGGATTCACCCTGAAGGGCACCCCGAACCAACGGCGAAAGAGGAGAAGTAATTATGTCAGAGTTAAATACCATAGAAGAGGCGATTGAGGACATAAAACAGGGTAAGACAATCATCGTGGTGGATGATGCGGATCGGGAAAACGAAGGAGACATGATTTTGGCGGCGGAAAAGGTGACCCCGGAATCGATCAATTTCATCTCAAAGTTTGCCCGGGGATTGGTCTGCGTCCCCATGACCAAACAGCGGATTGAAGAGTTGGATCTTACGCCCATGGTGAAGGTCAACACCGCCAAGATGGGCACCCGCTTCACCGTGTCGGTGGATGCGGAACACAACACCACCACCGGCATCTCAGCCCATGACAGAGCCCAGACCATAAGGACTTTGATCGATCAAGGAACTTCGCCAGAGGATCTGGCAAGACCCGGTCACATCTTCCCTATCCAGGCTCAGGATGGTGGGGTATTGAGTCGAGCCGGACATACTGAGGCTACGGTGGATTTGGCACGACTGGCAGGACTTTATCCGGCTGGGGTTCTGTGTGAGATCATAGACGAAGATGGACATATGGCTCGTCTCCCCAGCCTTTTGAAAATTGCAAAGAAATTTGATCTGAAAATCATCACTGTAAAAGATCTAATCGAATACAGGATGACCAAAGAGAAGCTGGTAAAGAAGATCGCGAGTGTTGACTTTCCCACCAAATTCGGGCATTTTAAGCTTCATCTTTACAAAAGCGTGATAGACGAACATCACCATTTGGTTTTGGAGAAAGGAGAGGTAAAGGAAAAGGAGAACGTCCTGGTGCGGGTACATTCCCAGTGTCTGACCGGAGATGTTTTTAAATCTGCTCGATGTGATTGCGGTGATCAGCTTGCCCATGCTCTGAAGATGATCGAGAAGGAAGGTCTGGGAGTGTTCTTATACATGCGCCAGGAGGGGAGGGGAATCGGGTTATCCAACAAGATAAGGGCTTATCAGCTTCAGGACTGCGGATTGGACACGGTGCAGGCAAACATCGAACTGGGCTTTGATCCGGATCTACGTGATTATGGCATCGGTGCTCAGATTCTGGTGGATTTAGGTTTGTCTACTATCAGACTAATAACCAATAATCCTAAAAAGATCATCGGGATTGAGGGTTACGGGCTTACGGTCACGGAAAGAATTCCCACCGAAGTTCCCCCCACCCCGGAGAATATCAAATATCTGGAAACAAAGAGAGACAAGCTGGGGCATCTTTTAAAGATAGGGGAAAACGGTTCTCCGCAGATTATGGGTATCAATGAGAAGACGAAGAAAAAATCTTAACTGAGTTTTTTCAATCATTCAAAAAAATTCTAAAAGGGAGTCTTTATGCCTAAAGAAATAAAAGGTATACTGGATGCCAAAGGAAAGAATTTTGGAATTGCCATCAGTCGGTTCAACGAATTTATCACTCAAAAGCTTCTGGATGGGGCTTTAGATTGTCTTCGGCGTCATGGTGCAGAGGAAGAGAAGATCACCATAGTCTGGGTGCCGGGCTCTTTTGAAATCCCCTACGCGGCCCAGCGGATGGCAAAAAGCAAAAAATTCGATGCGGTTATCTGTTTAGGAACGGTTATCAGAGGGCAAACCCCTCATTTTGATTATATCGCCAATGAAGTGGCTAAGGGTACTGCCAGAATATCGCTGGAGACAGGTGTGCCCACCATCTTTGGAGTGATCACTGCAGATACTTTGGAGCAAGCCATAGAGCGGGCAGGCACCAAAGCCGGCAACAAAGGCTGGGATGCGGCGCTTTCTGCCATAGAGATGACAAAACTGTTTGAACAGATCTAAAAAGGGTAGCCGCCCATTTGAGCGTCAAGAGGTTTATCACAAAGAGAGTTTTTTGCCAGTTGTTGCAGGGTACCCTTCGATACAAGTTCTCAGGGCAAGCCCTTACCCCGCAACATTTCAGGTTCGGGGTGAGGGTTCATCCTGAAGGGATTCACCCTGAAGGGCACCCCGAACCAACGGCTAAGTGTATTCGGAAACGGTAGCCGCCCATTTGGGCGTCAAGAGGTTTACCATAGAGAGAGTTTTTTTGATGTTTGAACTCTAAACTCTGAACTTTAAACTTTAAACTTCTTCCGTGTCTACCAGACGAAAAGCTCGTGAATTGACTTTAAAGGCTCTGTATGCTTATGATATCTCGGGGACCGACCCGGAGCAGATCTCAAATGAGATCATTTCTCCCAGTCTGATCAAATCGGAGGCAAAAAAATTCTCCCAAAGCCTTTTTATCAAAGTCGTTCAGAATAAAGAAGAGATCGACAACCTTATAAAAGATCACGTCAAATCGTGGGACTTCTCCAGAATTGCCACAATTGAAAAGAATGTCCTGCGCCTGGGGATTTGCGAGTTTTTGTTTTTTGACGACATACCTTCCACCATAAGCATAGATGAGGCAATCGAACTGGCGAAAAAATATGCCGACAAAGACTCTAAAAGTTTTGTCAACGCTGTGCTGGATTCCGTTCTTAAATGGTTGGAGAAAAAAGAGCGCATATAAATGAGCCTATACTTTTTTGACACTTAGGGAATAGTCTCAATATCCCCCGGTAATGGTCTTTAACTAAATAAGTTAACAGATTAAAGAGTCCATTCTGGTAAATAAAAGGGTAACGCCTTAATTGCTATGAGCATATCT
>CAYOFL010000020.1:0-40164 GCA_964403165.1 uncultured Ignavibacteria bacterium | reverse complement strand
GATTTGGCTAATTCAAATGCCACCACCGAATCCAGCTCTTCTGCCGCCCTCATTATGCCCGGAATCACATGTTTTATGCGGGCATTACATGCCATCACGATTACTTTTTCATCTCTCAATACCACAAAGATGTCATGTGAGTTAAGAAGACATACCTTACTTTTGCTCCCTAACTTCTCTCGGATATGCTCTGGTCGTAAATTTAGGATATTGACATCTATAGTTACTGCTGACATAGGAAGCCCTCCCTTAAGAAAGGTTCTTTGTTATACGGAAACTTGCAAGTTTCAGATTGTCATTATTTTGAACTATTTGAATAATAGGGCTAAAATCACCGCCACCACCAAAGCAGGTAAAAAATTGCCCACCTTGATTTTCTTGATACCCAGAAGATAGATTCCGATCCCCACGATGATCAGACCTCCGGTGGCAATCAATTCATTCAAAACCTCAGGTTTCAAAAGAAATGAAAGCTCCCCACCTAAAAGGGTCAAGCTTCCCTGAAAGATAAGCACGACCAGAGAAGAGAAAATAACGCCAATTCCCAGAGTGGAGGCAAAGACCACCGAGGCAAAACCATCTAAAAGAGATTTGGCATAAAGCACGCTGGCATCTCCACTCACCCCATCTTGAATCGAACCCACGATGGTCATGGGACCGATACAGAAGACCAAACTGGAGGTGACAAAACCCAAAACGAAGTTTCCTGATTCGGATCCCACCTTTCGTTTAATGAATTCTCCCAGACTCTCCAAACCGTCTTCCAACTTAACCAACTCACCGATGATTCCTCCCAAAGCCAAACTCCCAATAACTATGAGGATGTTGTCTGTTTTGAATGCCATTTTAAAACCAATCAAAAGGGTCGAAAGACCCAACGCGTGCATCACCATGGTGTTGATCTTTTCGGAAAACCGTGCTCCGATCAAAAGCCCGATCGAACTTCCCACGATAACGGTAGCGGTATTAACTAAAGTTCCCTTCATGACAAAAATTTCTTCAACTATGTGGCAGAAAAGTAAGCAGTAATCTATTGATCCAAGAGTTCAAACATTAAAGAGTTTAAAGGCTCAACGGTTCAAAAGTTCAAGGGTTCAAAGGTTCAATTACCTTATTCTTAGCTACAATTTCTTTCCATTCCTCCGCCCAAGACTTCTTTGGTTTGGGTTTAAATTTTGAACCTTTCATCCTGGACGTTCTCAGGTAATTGATGAAATTCCCGATTATCCCGGATACTTTTCTGGCTAAATTACGGGTTTCCTCAAATTCATTTTTATTGATGTAACCTTGATCAAAAGCCACGGTGAGCTGGCATCTCACTTCTCCACACGAAGCTTTGGCAATATATAAAAATTGAATTAACTCTGTATTTGATCCTCTCTCAAAACCTTCTGATATGTTTGATATAACCGATATTGCCGCTCGTCTTATCTGATCAACCAACGCCTTATCCTTACAGAATTTCCCCTCCTTTGTAATGGCATAAATCTTATTTACCAGTTCTCTTGCTTTCCTCCAAGCCGCTAAATCTTCAAAACTTTCAACCTTCATAGTTCATTGAACCTTTGAACTTTTGAACCCTTGAACTTTGTTTTACCAGTACTTTCGTGGGTCAGTAATCTTTCCTTCAACCGCCGAAGCCGCCACCGTGGCAGGACTGCAGAGATAGACTTCCGCCCCTTTTCCCAATTTCCCCAAAAAGTTTCTGTTGGAAGTGGACAAAAGCACGTCTCCTTTTCCCAAAACTCCGTGATGTCCGGAGGTGCACAGGCTACATCCCGGATTGGTCACCATTGCCCCCACGTTCATAAAAATTTGGTAAAGCCCGGCCTCCAGCATGCCCATGGCCACCTCTCTGGTTGCCGGAACAATAATCAATCTTACGTCTGGATGGATTCTCCCCGCTTTTTTCAAAATCTTCGCCGCCGCCTTAAAATCCTCCAGCCTTCCGTTGGTGCAGGAGCCAATAAACCCTTCACAGAAAGGCGTTCCTTCAACCTCTTCCACTGGCTTGACATTATCCGGAGTATGGGGACAGGCGATCTGGGGAGCTAACTTGTCCACGTTGATCTCCACCTCATCTGTGAACTGGGCATCCTCATCCGAGGTAACGATCTCAAGCTCGTCTCCGCATCTTTGTCTCAAAAATTCCAACGGCTCACCGTTCGGCTGAATAAATCCGATTTTGGCATTAATCTCTGTCATCATGCTTCCCAGAGTAAGCCGTCCAGCTAAAGAAAGATCGTCAATTGGCTCACCACAAAGCTCCAGAGATTTGTAATTAGGCTTGTCAGTCCCAATCTCTTTGACAAACTTAAGGGTCAAATCCTTCGCTGAAACCGGCTCCTTGTATTTCCCCTTGAAAATCACCTTAATGGTCTCAGGCACTCTGAACCACAGTTTTCTTAAACACCAGGCGGCAACAATATCAGTATTTCCAACTCCTGAAGCAAATGATCCTAATGATCCTAAAAGATTCATATGGCTATCTGTTCCGATCACCACCGAGCCGGGCTTGATCATCCCTCTTTCCAAAAGCACATGCTGTCCGATTCCCCAGTTGACGTCAAACAGATTTTTTATGCCCTGCCTCTTTGCAAACTCTCGACACAAAACTTGATTCTGTGCCACCTTCATGTCTTTGGCTGGAGCCTGATAGTCAAAGGTGAGGGCAATTTTCTCAGGGTCTTTTACCTTGCCCTTGTTGGTAAACTTGTCAAACTCCAAAACCGCATTAGGCCCCCCAAAATCCCTGATCACCACCAGATCCACCTCTGCCCATACTCGATCGTTGGCAGAAACATCTTTCCCCGACGCCCTAGAAAGAATTTTCTCGATTATTGTCTTTCCTTTCATACCTATTCTCCCAAATCCGATTTTGTGACTTTACAAAATTGTAGCGGAAGGCTTTAGCCTTCCACAATGGAAACTGAAGGTTTCCGCTACATCTCGAATATCTCCTTTCCAAACTCCAAGGATCCAGAAAACGGATACTCATCTGGGTGCTTGACCAACACTTTTCTCGCTGGATTTTCAAGTATGTATCTCCCAACGCTCGCCATGTCTTCTTCTTTGCGAAGAATGTGATCGTAATAGCTTTTCTGCCAAAGCACTTTCCCCGTTTCTTTCTTGTAATAATACCCAGTAAGTTGCTTAAATTGTTTAACCATTTTTATTAGATCTGAATTCTCCTCCCCTGTCAGTAAGAGATGCAAGTGATTAGGCATAAAGCAATACGCGTAATTTTTGAAACAGTGAGTTTCACAACATAATTTCAACTTCTCCAATACAGAATTAACAATCTGTGCATCTTTGAATATCTCTTGGCCATCAAGACAACAAAGGGTAAGAAAATACATTCTTTTATGGCAATATAATTCTCGCTCAAGTCGATTAACCTTACGCTTAAAATCCATATCCGAAATAAATAAAAAAATGTAGAGGAAGGCTTCAGCCTTCCAGTTTGGAAACCTAAAGGTTTCCGCTACATCTAAAACTTATATTCTTGTGCGAATTTTATCCTTCTCGGTATGGGTGGATGATCATAAAGCAAAAACTCAATTATGGGGCGGGGGTTTAGATCGGCCAAGTTGATACGCACTAAAGACACGGAATCCTCTGTATCTTTATCCCCCGTTCCTGATTGCCTCGACTGATAGATTTTTTTTAATTTTTATTTTTAATTTTGAACTTTTATCTTTGATCTTTTAACTTTTTTAAAACCTCCTGAGCCACTTTTTTTCCGGACAGAAGCATACCGCCGAAAATCGGACCCATACGATGAGCACCGAAGACTGCATTAGCCGCCATCCCCACCACGTAGATACGGGGAAAGACCTCCTTTGAATTTTTCACCACCTCTTTTTCTCCCATATCCGCCCACATGGGCCTCTCTCCTACTATATCTCCGGTAGAGGTAAAAAGCTTTGGACCGATCTTCTTCACGATAATCTTGACCAGCTCGGCTGGATGACCGGTTGCCTCCACCAGATATTTTGCCCGTATGGTCAATGGGTCCACGTGCAGGTTTGCCATCTGGACCGCCGACCAGTTCAATACCAAACCGCAAACTTCTTCGCCTTCTAACATAACATCCTCCACGCTGATCAGATTAAACACTTTAGCCCCTGCCTTTGTTGCTTTTGAGCACAAGGTGGATATGCATTCGACGGCATCGGCAGTATAGTATCCCTTCTGGTAGGTTTTGTAATTGACCTCAATTTCATCTAAAATCGTTCTCCCTTCTTCACCCACTACCAATTCATTGAACATCATTCCTCCACCCCACATGCCTCCACCAACGGAAAGTTTTCTTTCAAAGACAGCCACCTTCACCTTTTCCTTTGCCAGAAAGTAAGCGGCGCAGAGTCCGGCCGGTCCCGCTCCGGCAATGGCAACGTCCACTTCCGAATACTCCAAAAATTTCTTGTAAAAACCCTCTACGATGGCTTTGGTAATGACCACGTCATCCAGCTTCATATCGATATCTCCTCCATTGTCATTTCAATCCTAAAACAGCCCGATATCCCACAATGTCCAGAAACCCATGTCCGCTCACGTTGAAGGCGATCACCTTTTTTTCACCAGATTCTTTACACTTAATTGCCTCATCTATGGCACAGGCAATGCTGTATGCAGATTCAGGAGCAGGCAGATAGCCTTCGCTTTGAATAAACAACTTGGCTTTTTCAAAGACATATTTTTCATCCTGGGGATAGGCAATTGTGTCAATATATCCTTTATCCCTTAAGAGACTCAGGATGGGCGAACATCCATGGTATCTTAATCCATCTCCTCTGATAGACCCCATTTCTACCTGGTGCCCTAACGTATACATCTTCAGTAAGGGGGTTTGCTCAGCATAATCAGCGAAATCATATCTATACTCTCCTTGCAGGTTGGGAGCAACCTTGCTCTGAGCGGCGATAAATTTGATCTTTTTGTCCTCTTTCAGAACATCATGCATAAACGGCAAAGCAAAGCCGCCGAAATTGCTCCCTCCTCCTATACAGGATATAACTAAATCCGGGTAGTCCTCAAATTTTTCAAACTGCTTTTTGGTCTCCAGACCTATTATGCTCTGGTGCATCAATACGTGATTTAGGACTGACCCTAAACAATAGACAGTTTGGGGATCCTTTGTGGCATCCTCCAACCCCTCGGAGATGGCAATTCCCAGAGAGCCAGGGTGATTTGGATCCTTCTCATACAAGGTTTTTCCGAATTTGGTCTTATCGCTGGGTGATGCAAATACCTCCGCTCCAAATAATTCCATCAGGCTTCTCCGATCCTGTTTCCAGCTGTAGACCGCCCTAACCCAAAAGACGGTGCACTCCAAACCGGCCAAAGCTGCCCCATAGGAAAGAGCAGTTCCCCATTGTCCTGCTCCGGTCTCAGTTGTGACTCTTTTATAACCCTCCTTCTTGGCATAATATGTCTGGGCTAAGGCAGTGTTAACTTTGTGGCTTCCGGTGGGGCTTTGAAATTCGGCTTTGTAGTAAAGTCGAGCCGGGGTGTCCAATTTCTTTTCCAGATTCAAGGCTCTGAACAAAGGTCTGGGTCTGCCAGCTTGATGATAAATCTGTTGAAGCTCTTCAGGAATGTCAATCCATCTTTCCGAGGAGAATTCCTGTTTTAAGCATTCACCAACCATTAACTCCGGCAACTTTTTGATCCTTGATTCCCCTTCCTCCGGATCCTGAGGAGGGGGTAGAGGTTCCGGTAGATCCGGAAGTATGTTGTACCACTGGGTGGGCATCTCTTCTACGCTCAAATTCACTTGTCTTTGTTTGGACGGCATATCTACGTCTCCTTTAGGTTAATTTAGATTTCTTTGATACCTGAATGAACTGAAAATTCAAACCGAAAATTCCATATAAAAACTATTTTTGGGTCTCGAAAAAAAACGCTAATTCATCATTATGTTATGTTTCTATTTTGAATTTAGCCCTTTTAATTTTACATTTTTCCGCCCAAGCTTTCAAAGTTGATATAATCGGCATAATGAATAATCATGGCTTCGGTCGAGCGGTAACCCCCATCCCCTTCCTTGGCATGGGTGGCGATTATATGAATAACCTCTTCCGGCAATCCATGTTTGTATGCTAAAGCCGCACCGGAAAAAGGATGTCTCAAAAGCTTTCCGCCTCTGCTTTTAACCACCTTATCCCCGTCTTTTGCATATTCTAAAATTTTTCCCACATCATGCAGAATGCCTCCGGCTATTAAAAAATCGATGTTGATCTCGACCTTCTCCTTATAAAACTCTGAAAGCACAGAGGCAATCTGTAAGGCGGTTTGTGTAACCGCTCTGGTATGGGCAATCAAATCAATTTTGCATTCGGGAATTAGCAGGGTGAAAGGGACAGTCTCGAGCTCATCAATTCGCCACCCACCCTTCTCTATCGCCTCCTCCCAGGTGGATACCACTCGATCCCTGAGGTCTTCATCCTTTATCTGTTTAATCTCGGGGAAAAGCTCTGTAATTTCTGTTTTCATACCAGTTCTCTTCTTGAAGATCTCCCGCGTTTGGCGGGGTGATGTAGAAGCATATATTATAGATTTTTTTTAAAATTGCAACAAAAATCTTTGGTGGCATTGTGCCAAGTAGTAGATCGGACTGCGAAGCTGCTTGACTTTTCAGTTAGTATGAACTTACCCCCTCACCCTTTCCCTCTCCCCAGTGGGGAGAGGGCATTTTATTCCTCTTCTTCTCTTCAGGGGGTGGAGATTTTTTTCCTCTCCCCTTTGGGGAGAGGATTTCTGCCCGAGGCAGATCCGCCTCTGGCGGAAAGGTGAGGGGGATAAGACTCAATCGGTAACAGACGAGCCTGGAGGTTCATTTGGCCATTGTAGTTGCCCAATTCATTGGGCGAATTTATAACTTGAAAAATTAGCTCGATGAGCGGACGCCCAGACGCCCGGACGGGGGCGTATGCCGGGGCGTCTGCCCTCCCGTCTGGGAATCGAGCAACTACCAATAAATTCCCCCTCATCTGTATCCCTACGAAGCTCGTCCAGCAAAGTGCGGGGCGCACATTCATACGAATCTCCCCAAATGGGGAGAGGGAAGTTATTTTCCTCTCCCCTCGGGGGAGAGGATCAAAGGTGAGGGGGAACAAGCTTAACAAAAAAGAAAACTTCCCAACAGATGAAACAGATTAAACAGATGGTACTAGCCTCGTTGGTCGAGGGTGCCCTCACCCTCGACCAACTTATGTGGCAGGGTGAGGGCACCCTGCCACAACGGATGAAATCAGCTTCTGGAATTCTCCCCAAATTTCGGGATGAGCTTGAGTTTATTTCCGAAGCATCTTGGGATTGGGAAGAAGTCTATCTTGCCCGCTTCAGTTTAAATTCGGCTTTAAGAAATCCGACCTTTTTTCTTTGATGATCATGGAGGGAAGGAGCGACAAAATCACCTAAGTCTTTTAACTGTTTCTGATTCAGAACACCCAACTGTCTATAAACCTCGATGGATGCTGGCGCCAGCGCCCTTCTGGAACCATCCAATATCTTCACCGCCAATCCATAGCCTTTATCTAAAATAACTGCGCAGTGCAGAGCCTCCGCTCCAGCTTTAGCCAGAATATTCCCGTTACTTACAACAGCCAGTTGGTAATCTAATCTTCCCTTTCCGGAAACCATCTCCGGATATCTCCACATGGAATCTGCCACTAACTGTAAAGACTGAAAGGTAATTTGATCTTTTGATCTGAAGCTTACCAGTTTGGAAAATCCAATAGCCATATTTTTCAAAGGAAGAGCAAAGGTGGGAGCGCCGCATCCCTCAATTCCAACTTTAATCTTTCGTTTAGGATATTCGCAGAGCTCAGCTATCTTCTTCAAAATTAGCTTTTGCAACCGATGGCGGGGATTTAAGTAATTCTTCAAACTCCAGCCTTCGTACACACATACTGCCAGCATGCCGGCATGTTTCCCTGAGCAATTGTGCTGAAGGGAAGAAAATCTTTTATTAGGTGGGGTTATGCCCAAAGCTGTATAGTGGTGCGGAACATGAGTGCCACACTGAAGGTAACTTTTATTTAAACCAATCTTCTTTAAAATGCTCCGAACGACCCTGACGTGTTTTTTTTCTCCATTATGCGAACCAGAGATTAAGGCGATCTCCTGCTGAGTAAGACCGAATGCCTCTGCCGCTCCTGACTCTACAACAACCAAAGCTTGAAACGGTTTGGCAGACGACCTCAAAAAGGTTACGAAATTGGAATCCCCCACCGAATACAAAAGCTTCCCCCAAGAATCCACCACCGCAATCGCCCCATAATGAATGCTCTCGATGGTATCCTTTCTATAAACTTTAACTAAAATCTCACTCATGTTAGCTTTAATGTAAAAGAAAAAAGAGAAATTCAAAGAGAAAATCGGAGTTTGATTCTTTCAAGACAATGGGCAAACCTTTGTGATGATTTTTATTATAAGTAGCAAACCGCATCAAACTGGTCTCGCCCGTTGATAACGGACGCTACGTCCGTTACCATGTAGTTGGCGTCACGGACGAGGGCGTCCGTGACGAACAAGGGCTCTCTGGGCAAGTTCTTGAATAGCAAAGTGGATAACAATTCCCTTGACTGTTTCTCTAATACCTTTTACTTTCCTATCGTAGCCAACTTTGAGTTTCTGGAACAGAGAGACAGAAGGGAAGAACTGAAGATGGAATTTTTGAAAACTACCCGGATGCAAATAAGACAATTTTGGGGCAGAAGAAAAAAACCTCTTATCATCTCAGGCGCAATTCTTTTTGTCCTGCTTCTTGTGCTCATAGCGATAATTAAAACCTACAACACATATAAAAAAGACCTCCCTTCTTTAGCGCAACTGCACAATATCGAGCCCAGTTTAGTGACCAAAATCTATTCAGCGGATAAAGAGATAATCAAGGAGTTCTATATCGAGCGCCGGATACTCACCCCTTTAAAAAGGATACCGCCACATCTTATAGATGCGCTCTTAGCCACCGAGGATAGGAGGTTTTTTAATCACTGGGGAGTCAATCTGTTATCCATGTGTCGCGCTTTGTGGGATAGTTTCTGGTCGGGACAGCGGGTAAAAGCAACCAGCACCATCACCCAGCAGTTAGCCCGAACTCTGTTTCTTACCCTGGAGAGGACCATCCCTCGTAAGATAAAGGAGATATTGACCGCCATAAAAATCGAAAGAAATTACACCAAACAAGAGATTTTGGAATTGTATCTGAACCAATTTAATTTTGGAAAAGGGGCTTATGGAGTTCAATCTGCGGGTCAACTTTATTTTGGCAAGAATGTGGAGGATCTGACCATTTCCGATTGTGCCATTTTGATTGGCATTCTAAAAAGCCCCACCCGGTATTCTCCCCTCAACAATCCGGACTTGGCGCTCAAAAGAAGAAATATCGTCTTGAAATCCATGAAGGATTTTGGTAAGCTCTCCAAAGAAGTGGCAGATTCCTTAAAAAGCCTTCCCCTGGAAATTCATCCCACCTCCGCACCTGTGGGTGAGGCTCCCTATTTCACCGAGATGGTTAGACAATACTTGGAGAAAAAATATGGAGAGGATGGTCTCTATCAGGGTGGACTATCAGTTTATACTACTCTGAATCTGGAATTGCAGAAGGCGGCAGAGGAGGTTCTCTTAAGAGAGTTAGATGCCCGACAGCAGAACATGGAGCAGACCCACTCATTGAGAGATACGAATTATACGGTGGTGGTGATCGACACAACCGGGGAAAAACCGGTAAGGAAGAGAGAATACAAGCAAATTCAAGGTGCTTTCGTGGCTTTAGACAATAAAACCGGCAATATATTAGCTCTGGTGGGAGGAAAAGATTTCAAGCAAAGCCAGTGGAATCGGGCAGTTCAGGCTCTCCGTCAACCGGGTTCTGGATTCAAGCCCTTCGTCTACACTGCTGCAATTGATAATGGAGCCAGGCCCACTGACATCATGTATGATACCCCCATCATTCTTACTGGGGGAGATGGAAAGGAATGGAATCCTCAGAACTTCGATTTGGTATTTCGGGGTCCGGTCACTTTAAGGGAAGCTTTAGCCAGATCCATAAATGTGGTGTCGGCTAAATTGATCCAGAAGGTCACCCCACAGCAGACCATCTTTTTTGCCTCCCATATGGGAATAACCTCCTCGCTGGCTCCTTATCCCTCCCTGGCTTTAGGGACCTCGGAGGTGACCCTGTGGGACATGGTCTCAGCATTTTCGGTGTTCCCCAATGGGGGAATAAAAGTGGAGCCGAAATACATTCTGAAAATAACTGATCGTTATGGAAAGGTGCTGGAGGAGAAAAAATTCTCCAGAAGGGAGGAGGTACTCTCCGCACAAACTGCTTATATAATGACCACCATGCTTCAGTCGGTAGTGAACCGAGGCACCGGTTACGGAGCCAGAGCCAGAGGGTTCACTCGACCCGCCGGTGGAAAAACTGGCACCTCTGACAACTGCATGGATAACTGGTTTCTTGGGTTTACTCCCCAAATCACCGCCGGAGTATGGATAGGATATGACGATAAAACAGTCATCGGAGAAAACGTCACCGGTGCTCATACTGCCCTTCCGGTGTGGACTGATTTCATGATAAAGGCACACCAAGACCTTTCAGTAAAGTATTTCAAAGTTCCGCCTGGGATATATTTTAAAACCGTATGCTTGGAAAGCGGACTCCTAGCCACAGACAAATGCCCCAGGATCATCACGGATGTCTTCACCGAGGAGACACAACCAGAGGGAGTTTGCTACCTCCATGCTTCGGATGGGATTCCGGACACAACCATAAGGGAGTTATTTAGGGAAAGAGAACAACTTCCAAAGAAAGGAAAAAGGATACTCTTTTAGTAAGCAAACGGGTGAAAAGATACTTTATTCTTAAAGGATTCGGTCCAATAAGAAAAAACAAAAGCTACATATGATTGAAAACCCCGAAAAGTCCTGGGTGGACTCTCCGGGGTTTTTTGGATGTTATGTTTCACCATGAATGGTTCGTCCAATCATGTCTCAAAACAAACCACCGGGCCTTATTTATACTTTGACCACATTGGTCGCCTGCGGACCTTTGGGTCCTTCAACGATGTCGAAACTAACTTCGTCCCCTTCCTTCAGGGTCTTGAAGCCCTCTTCCTGAAGAGCTGAGAAGTGGACAAAGACATCCTTGCCGCCATCCTGCTGTTCGATGAAACCAAATCCTTTGGAATCATTGAACCATTTTACTTTGCCGGTCGCCAAACTTTTTCACCACCTTTCACAAAACTTAAATTTTTGGGTTACAACTTCATCCAGTCAGAACGATATGAGACTTCCTCCAAACCTTTTGACTGGAATCGCTCAATTCAACTTTCAAAAACATAAAAAAACCACGAAAATTGAGCCTCAGTTTTCGTGGATTGAAAAACTCAAACCGACCAAAAACTTACTGCAACTTTCTTACCGCTTATTACAACTCTTACTACTATATTAATACACTTTTATAATACTTTTGTCAAGTAAAATTTTCAAAAATCAACAAAAACCTCCCTCTCTTACGCTATGGTTTAAACTTAGCTTTATTTTTTATATCGGAAGAATGGCAAAAAAAATAACCGGAAATCTCAAAAGAACGAAGAGGACGCATTTATCCAACCTTATGTATCTCAGAAGATTAAAAGAGGCAAAATAGTCCTCTACCATACCTGATTAAAGTCCGAATTTAAATATCAACAACGCCAACAAAGCCAGCCCCGCCCCAAATCCGAAGGCGATGGGCACTCCCGCCGACTGCCATAGCCAGCCGAAAATCAAACTGGCTGGAAGTGCGGTCAAACCCACAGCTCCGTGATAGATCCCGAAGGCGGTTGCTCTCCTTTCCTCCCCTACCAAATCTGCTACATAAGCCCTCATAGTACCATTAGCCAGTCCATAATATAACCCGTATACGGCAAACAGAATCCAGACATGGATAGACTGGTTAGCAAAGGCAAAGCCCAAATAGACCAGGGCGTAGATGAACACACCGGAGACAATAAGATTCTTGCGACCGATCCGATCAGAAAGCGCCCCGGCAGGCGAAGCGACTAAAGCATATACCAGATTCAAAACCAGCCACAAAATCGGAATGTAAACTAAATCTATATCTAAACCCCTCGCCCTCAGGAATAGGAAAGCATCGCTGGAGTTGCCCAGTGTGAATATAGTAGCTCCCAGGATGAATATCTTGAACTTTGGGTCAAAACGTGAAAAATTAGGCTTAGCCAGGCTGACAACCTTTTCCTTTAATCTTTTTCTCTCCTTTACGAAAAGAATCAGAATCAAAACCGCAAGCAAAGCTGGAACGGAGGCGATCAGGAAAAGAATGCGATAGTCTCCGCCCACCAATGGAAGAAAAAGAAATGCTAAAAGTGGTCCCACCACTGCCCCGGCGGAATCCATGGCTCGATGAAAGCCATAGGATAATCCTCTGCTTTCTTCGGGTGAGGAATCTGCGATCAAAGCATCCCGGGGAGAAGTCCTTACCCCCTTGCCAAAACGATCGGCAAATCTGAGAAGAAGCACGTGCCATCCAGCCGTAACCACAGACAGAATCGGCTTTCCCAGGGAGGAAAGACCATAACCCAAACCCACCAAAAATTTCCTTTTTCCCAATTTATCCGAAAGCCATCCGGAGAAAATCTTTAAGATGCTGGCTGTGCTCTCTGCCACCCCCTCGATCAAACCGATAAAAAGCGTACTTGAACCCAGAACATCCGATAGAAAAAGTGGCAACACCGGATAGATCATATCTGACGAGGCGTCGGTCAAAAAGCTAACCAGCCCCAGAACCAAAACGTTTTTGGGAATTCTAAGAGATTTTTTGTTTTTCACGTTTGGCACTTAGAAATCAGCAGGAAGTCTATCCATAGGTGTAGGTCGGATATGTCCCACTCTTCAACAAGTTCCCTTCGGGTCTGAGCCTTCCTTCGACACTGAGTCTCAGGACGAAGTGCAGGGTCGAAGACAGGGCAGTGAGCGAAGTCGAACTGCCGGAGGCGGGACTATCCGACATTGTTTTTTCCTCTCTCTCCCCACGGCAGACATTCTTCACCCACCATCCGTTTTCCGTTGGTGAAGCCTGCCAGCCATGGAACACCAACGGGAAGCAAAGTTTTTTTTCCTCTCCCCTCCGGGGAGAGGATTTCTGCCCGAGGCAGATCCGCCTCTGGCGGAAAGGTGAGGGGGAAACTTCATATTTCAACCACCGTCCAAACTTGGGGCTTCCTTTCATTGGTAGGGAACACATTGTCCGTTCTCCCGCCAAAGTTTTTTATTTTGTTATCACCCCCTAATTGCTCTCTCAATTTGAATATACCTGACCACCGGATCAGGTCCTGAAAAGCACCTCCTCTTTCTCAAAAAGCCTTTTGGTCACAAAGATGGAAAAGGAGGCATAGACGAAGGTGGAAACAAAGATCAATCCAATAAATTCCCAGCGAAAGGTTCCCAGAAGAACCTCTCGTGCCGCCAGAGAAATGTTAACTATGGGAACGAAAGCCAGTCCCCAATTCAGTTCGATTCCCGGAATGAAGGAGATCATGGCAGGAAGGATTACCACAAACATCAACGGAGAAACATAGCTTTGTGCCTCCTTGTAGCTTTTGGCAAAGAGCGAAACCGACAAAAGAGCAGAACTGAAAAGAGCGGCTAAAGGAAGCATCAGAAGCAAAAGTAGAACAATGGCTAAGGGCTTTATGGCAAATGAAATTTGTTCGGAAGCAAATTCACCTATTTGGGCAAATCCCAGGCTGGCAGTTAGGCTCATGCTGGCAGTGGAGAGAAGTACGGTTATAAGTGAGGCGGTCAAAACCGTTAAGAATTTTCCAGTGGCGATGTCCAGACGGGATACGGGTGTCACCAGTATGGTCTCCAAAGTCCCCCTTTCTTTCTCTCCAGCGGTCAGATCAATAGCCGGATACATGGCACCTACCATGGCTAAGATCACAATCATGTAAGGCAAAAACATACCCAGCATGAATCCGCCCATCTTCTCCTTGGGGGCAAGATTCTCGGAATTGATTTCTATGGGATGCAAAAGCGATTCTTTGATATTGCGCTCTCGGAGTCTCTCTGCCACCAGACTGTCCTGATACTCTTTCAACTCGCCGGACAGTTTCTCCTTGGCGATACTGGACCTGATCTCAGCGCCGTCATAATATATGGTGGCTTCGCTGTTTTCTCCCTGCGTAAGCTCTTCCTCAAAATCCGGTGGAAACTCTAAGGCGGCATGAATCTCTTTTTCCTTCAAGGCAGATTTGAAATCCTCCACATCCACCTTCTGAAAATCGTCTCCTTCCAGAAGGATAGAAACGAAGGAAGAGGCAAATTCTTCTCCTATCACCACAATTTTGGTAGCCTCTGCCTCAGTCTTCTTCATCATCATCACCACCACAGCGCTCATTCCGAACATCAAAACGGGAAAGAGAATGATGGGAATCAGAATGGTGGAGATGAGAGTTCGTCTGTCCCTCAGTGTCTCCAGTACCTCCTTGAAGTAGATTATCTTTACCTTCTTGATGTTCATTTTTGTTTATGCCCTTGTTCTTTTATGCCGAAGCCTGCGTTTGCTTTTCTTCTCTTCTACCTCTCCCCCTCTGTCCCCCTCTCCCCCGCCTCTGGCGGGGGAGAGGGGGATTAGGGGGTGAGGTTAAAAATATCGTCTTTAAAAATCCATAAGATTCAAATTTGAGGAGAAATGATTTATTCACTCTCCTACTATCTTTACAAATATGTCATCCAGATCATTCAAGCCGGTTTTTGCTCGAAGCTGTTCTAAGGTGCCGATTTCCAGTATCCTCCCCTTATGGATTATGGCAATATCATCACAAAGTTTTTGTGCCTCCCACATCACGTGGGTGGAAAAGAGAATGCATTTGTCTGCCTGCTTGGATTCCCTTATGAACTGGATGATCGCGCGGGAGGTGACCACATCCAAGCCAATGGTTGGTTCATCCAAGATCAAGACCTCTGGATCGTTTATGAAAGTTCGGGCAATGGAGATCTTCTGCTTCATCCCGGTAGAGAGCTTATCCACCCGCCTCTTTCTGAATTCATTCATATCGAATCTTTCAAATATCTGATCCACCCGATTTTTTAGCTTATCCTCCTTCATGCCATTCAATCTGCCGAAATAGCTAACTGTTTCTTCAGCGGTCAGTCTGTGATAAAGTCCGGTATCACTTGACAAAAATCCAATTTTTTCTTTCACCTTCTCCGGCTCATTTAAGATGTCATAACCTGCCACCTGTGCGCTTCCGGAGGTGGGCTTGAGTGTGGTGGACAAAACACGCATAAGGGTGGTCTTACCGGCACCATTCAAGCCCAGAAGACCAAAAACCCGTCCCGGCTTGCACTCCATATTAACCGAGTCCACCGCCCGGATTTCTCCCCTTTTTTTATCATGAAAGACTTTGGTGAGGTTTGCGGTAACGATCATGGAAGTAAAGTTTGCTCTTAGCGTTAGTTCGGGGTGCCCTCACCCCGAACCTGAGATTCGTATGAATGCATACGCATGTTGCGGGGTAAGGGCTTGCCCTGAGGGCGCAATCCGAAGGGTGCCCCGCAACAACAGTGAAAGAACTAACCTGAAAAATATTGCGGTGTAAGGGTTCACCCTGAAGGGTTTGTTGAAAAAACTACATTTTAGGGCGAGATAAATTCCCGCCCCTATGGGAAACAACTACTTATCATCCATAGGGCAGGGCATTTAGCCCTGCCAAGAGGTTTTTCAACAGTCCCTGAAGTATATCCCGCAACAACAGCAGATTTTCCTTTTGGGCTAACTGGTCTGGGGTTTTTCTCTATTCCATAGAAGATCCGGTTTTGATCCGATTCTCCCACTGCCTGTCCTCTATCTCCCCTCTAAGGGTGGAGTGAACCAGTCTATACACTCCATATCCGTCCTCATCCACAAAGATAAAATACACCCCGCCTTGCAAATCATGATAGTTCCATTGTTCCCAGGGTTTAACATCCAGAGTAGATTGGTGCCTCTCTATCTCATTGGGCTCGCCGTAAACAATATAGATCCTTCCCATGTCGGTATTCCAGCCATCACCGGATTCTCTGATGCGGGAGAAATGGAGATTAGCCAAGTTTATCCGGCGGTAATGTTCCATTTTGAACTCGTTCTCTGGGGTCTCGGGGTTGGGGTCTCTCCTTCTCCAAAACTCGGCTATGAAGTTTCGTTTGCCCAAAAAGTTGAGCTGGTCAAACATGTCCAACTCCCCCGGGGAGACAATATAAGTCACATCCTGCTTGAATCTTTTTATCTCCTCCGCCTCAAGCTCCTCTTCGGTTAATTCTCTTATAACAACAAAATTTTTGGCAGAGTAAGCTTTCTTTTTTGTCTCCTTGTCTTTGGCTTCAAGCTGAAGGATATATTCTCCACTGGCAAAGGTGCCTATATTAATCCCGCTTATCACCACGGCTGAATTTCCTGGCTTGGTTTTGGTCTGCCTCCCGAAATCTTTGACCTTCTTTCCGGTGGTATCCAAGACTTTAAAGCGTAATTCGTATTCGGGCTTTGCTTCTGGAGCATCCACCAGGTTGTATAGCTCAGCGTAAAAGTAAACCATCCCGCCTTTATGAGTGAAAACCCGGGAGGGATTGGGCAAAATCTTTTTGCCGGCTTTGACGAAACGTGAAGCGGTGGTATCTGTCTCTATGTTAAATGCCAGCTCCAGATCACTTACTTGAAGCTTTTCTACAGAAAACCTTTTCACCTCCGCCTTAAGAGTGGCTTCGCCTTTGGACATGGAATTGACATCCGTAGCCTGAAGAATGATCTGGTAATCACCGGGCTTTAAGTTGATTCCTACCTGATCGATGATCATGTAATCCACCGTCTCCGCTTCCTTCACATCCTTAACTTTAGACATAGTGTTCCACATCCGATTCTCCACCTCATTCCCCTGTTCATCTAAGATACTCAACTGCATCAAAACTGTTGTCAACCACCCTTCCTCTTCGTGGACAAACTCGAGTTCCTTTCGATTAAATGAATAATACATCTCCACATAACTTTGGGTGGTGTCGGTGAAGTCACGAAAACAGGCGTAGTCCAATCCGATTTGAAAGCTGGTAGGCTCTTCCCCCCAAATGTGCATGAAGGGAATACAAAAAAGGAAAAAAAGCAGAACCCCGATTTTGCACTGCAAAAAATTCCTTTTCATTTTAATCACCTCGCTTCTTTTTTGAAATCCGACTAAACAATTTTTATAATTATTTTTGTTTCAAGAAGTAACACTTTTGAAGGAACCTTTCTGAGGTTAATATCTTCTTCTTATATCAAACGGCCGTTTTCCGTCATAAGGAGGTTGAAGCTCATACTCTCCATCTCCCCGATCGACAAACAAGAACACCCTATTCTCCTTGTAGTAATACCATCTTTGAAAAGCCCGCACTTCCCGATCGAAGGGATGTTTCTCCACCTCATCTGGATGTCCGTAAACCATATAGACCATTCCCATATCCGTCTCCCATCCCTCTCTGGTGGGCAGAGCGAAATTAAGATTCACATATTTTAGTCTAAAGTAGTATTCATCCTTTAGCTCATTCTCCGGAGTGTTGGGAGTGGGGTCTTTCGATTTCCAGAACCCCAGCCATCTCTGCAAACGTTCCTCCTCCAAAGCTTCCTTTAACTCTTTTATCTCATCAGAGGACGCTACAAATCTTAACTGCTCAATGGCTTTAAGATACTCATTTTTCAAAAGGTTCAAATAGGACCAATCTATCTGAAATGAACTTTCCATCTTAGCTTTTACCTTACCCTTCTCCAAAAGCGCCACTTCCAAAGAATAGTACCCGGAGGGAAAATTCTCCAAAGAAAGGCTGTCAAAGATGCAAAATGCCTCCAGTCCCAACATAACCGAGGTGGTCTCCTGATAGAAGAAGGCTTGAGCTTGGTGGTCAATTTCATAACTGAGAAGGTATGGTTTGGGCTTTTCGGAATCACCGTATATCTCATAGTAAAATATAAGGACGGGATCTGTATCCCCATAGTCCTTGGACACGCTGGGAATAACCGACTTTCCTTTTTTGTTAAATCTGGTAACCTCTGTGCTGTCCGAATTTGGATCCTGTGGATCGGAAATGTGCCGAATAAATTCAACATCCGAAAAAAGAATCTTTTTTTGGATGCGAGAGGGAATTTTAAAATCCTTTTCCAGTTCAAATACCGAGCCGGAATTGCGATCAATCAGTTTTATCCTTAATTTATATCTTCCAGAATACAGGGAGAGGACTATCTGATTAATCAAAAAATCTGAAGGTGAGCGGGTCTCCCGGTAACTCTTCACAAAATAATCCTCCTCCATGGAGGTTCCGGTCACCTGCTTGTTGATCTTATTGGACACCACGACCTGAACCTCATAGGAAGCCTTGAATTCCTCCTTAAATTTAACAAAGGAGAGCGCTCTGATGAAAATTTTATAATATACCTCCACCCTGAATTTCTCTCCAACCTCCTCTCTGAAGGCAGCATGGTCTACAAAGAAAACCTGCTCTTTCTCCTCCAGATAGCCGAAGTCTGTCTGTGCCAGAACCCGGGTGGGAACAAGTGTCAACCAAAAGCAAAAAAGGAGTACAAAAGCAACGATTTTCATGACTCGTCTCTTAAAAGTACCTTGATGAATCTTCCGCCGCTCAATTGCTAATATGCCCACTTCCTTTGCACAGGATAATTCATTTGATTTGGTTTCGCAACAAAAAAATAATGCCACAAAAACTATTGAAAATCTGCCACCCAATTTGTGGATAGAGTTCAAAAAACATAAAATCTTCATTCATATCGCAGGGAGACGATGGGATCCAGTCTGGCGGCACGATAGGCGGGATATATTCCGAAGATCAATCCTACAGAGACAGAAAAGGAGAAGCCCAAAATTATCCAGAATAAAGAGACTCCTGCGGCCAGAGGTGTGAGAGCCGCCACAAATTTCCCTAAAAGCAAACCGATGATTATTCCCAGGATTCCGCCGCTTCCGCTTAAGGTCATTGCCTCGATAAGAAATTGCCACAGGATGTCCTTTTTTCTTGCCCCTATGGCTTTGCGAATACCAATCTCTCTGGTTCTTTCGGTGACCGATACCAGCATTATGTTCATTACTCCCACCCCCCCTACCAAAAGCCCGATGGATGAGATCACCACCATTACCATATAGATCACCTTGGTGATATTTCGGTACATGTCCATTAAATCATCTTGTGTGGCGATGGCAAAATCGTTAGGCTTATCTGCCGGCACTCCTCTTCGGAGCCGCATCACCTGGGTGATTTCGTCGATAGCCTGATCCATGAGTTCCGGATCTTTGGGCTTTGCCACCAACAGAAGTTCCTTTTCTTCAGGATATAATTTCTTGTAAGTATCATGAGGAAAAAGAACAAAATTGTTCTGACTTTCTCCCAGAATCGACGGCCTTTTTTCCATCACGCCGATAACGGTGAATTTCTTGGGAGAGAAGTTTCGTCCACCAATGCTGATCTCTTTGCCAATCGGATCCAGATGAGGGAAAAGTGCCTCTGCCACATCCTGTCCCAGAACTACCACCATAGCCCGGTAGTTTACGTCACTATCGGTGAAGAATCTTCCTTCCTCTATATAATTGTTATTCACCACCTCATACTGCGGCATGACCCCGATTAACTCAAACTGGCTGACTTTGTTGTCTTTGTATTTGACCGTCTTGGGTCCCGGACCCCAGTTCTGCGGGGAAACCGCTTCTACGGAAGGGCAAAGCTCGTCCACTGCCATGGCGTCTTCAAAGGTTATGGGGGGGCGGTTTCTCTCCTCCTCTGAAGGACGCTCGAACCGAATGCCAATTTCAAACTTGGTAACATAGATGGAGTTAGAACCTAAGGATTCAATTTGCTGAGCCATGCTTTTGTTGAGTCCGGTAATTATGGAGACCATGGCGATGACTGTGGTAACCCCGACCAAAACCCCCAGAATGGTCAGAAAGGCTCGCATCTTATGCGCTCTGATCGCCGCCATTGCCATTGAGAAGCTTTCTTTTATTTCAAAAATGTTTATCATAATCTGACGCTACATGGGAAAGTTGATTTCTGTCTCTTACCTCACCCCCTATCTCCCCCTCTCCATAAAATGGAGAGGGATTCACCCTGAAGGGGACGGGGGGTGAGGTGTATTCCTTAAAAAAGAATTGATTCCCTCCTTAAGATCACCAGAACTCCAAAAGACAAAACCTGGAATTCATAGAATCCAGAACCTAACTTAAGTTAGGTTCTGGATCATATCCGATCCGATTATTGTTTTATTTGGCCGTAGGGATTTGACTCATTAAACCCACACCAACTTTTTTATATTCTCCCTTCATTCGTATCTCAAAGCTTCAATCGGATTTAGTCGGGCGGCTTTCATAGCGGGGAATATTCCAAAGAATATTCCCACGGAGGAGGATACCAGCAACGCCACCCCCACAGACCATGCCTCCACCGAAGCGGGAAGAGGACTCACTGCGGAAAGAATTTTTGCAATCAACGCTCCCAAGAGTATACCCACCACCCCCCCCACCAGCGCCAAGGTCACAGCCTCCACCAGAAATTGCCATAATATATTCCTTCTTCTGGCGCCCATGGCTTTACGAATGCCTATCTCCCTGGTTCTCTCGGTAACCGAGACCAGCATTATGTTCATTATCACTATCCCTCCCACCACCAGAGAAATGGAAGCGATCCCCCCCATCACCAGCAAAGCTAACCGGGTAAACTGGCGGAAGAAATCCATGATGCTTTCGGAGGTGAGAATAGTAAAATCATCCGGCTTATCGTAGTCCACATTTCTACGAGCCCTCAAGATCATCCGACACTGATCCATGGCATCCTGCATGGACATAAAATCCCTTGCCTTGACAAATATGTGGAGCCAGGAAAGTCGGCCAAAAAGCTTGTCATAGATCGTTATCGGTATAAGTACAAAGTCATCCTGACTGTCTCCGAGAAAAGTCCCCTTCTTCTTTGCCACCCCGATGATGCGAAAATAGTGGTTGCCGATTTTGATGTCTTTACCTATGGGGTCTTCATCAGGGAAAAGATTTTCCTTTATCTCCCAGCCGACGAAGCAAACCCTCCGATTGTGCTTTACCTCGAAATCGGAAAAACTCCTTCCATCGTAAACATCGTGAGCGGCTATCTCGGTGATATTGGCGGTAGCTCCCATGATGTCGATGCGGGAAAGATGTTTGTTTCTGTACTTCACCTTCCTCCAAGTGAATGCCTCCGCCCCCACCTCCCAGCAGTCAGGACAATTCTCTTTTATGGCCTCCATGTCCTCTAAGGTGAGATTTTTTCTCTTTCTCTGTTTAA
Organism: uncultured Ignavibacteria bacterium; assembly: GCA_964403165.1. Lineage (GTDB taxonomy): Bacteria > Zixibacteria > MSB-5A5 > MSB-5A5 > SM1-73 > SM23-73-3. The sequence continues at coordinate 18,828 of CAYOFL010000020.1, read as the reverse complement.
GCCACTCCTCACTGGAGGTGATGATGCCGAACTTTCGGATCAAAAACGTGGTGGAGCCCAGGGTTTGGATCTCTGCTTCGACATAACGGTTCATCCCGGAGATGATGGAAACCACGGCGATTACGGTCATCACCCCGATGATCACGCCAATAAGTGTTAGAATCGATCGGAGCTTGTTGGCTACCAGAGATCTTAAAGCGATAATTATGCCTTCCAAAAAGTGCATGCCGAATCCAGTTCCCAGTTTTCAGTCTTCAGTTAACAGTTTCTAATTTTCGGTCCTCAGTCTGCAGTTTCAAGTTTCCTGACCCTTAACCCTTGCTTCTTGACCCTTGACCCTTGCTTCTTGACCCTTAACCCTTGACCCCTGACCCTTGCTTCTTGACCCTTAACCCCTGACCCTTGCCTCATGACCCTTAACCCTTGACCCTTGACCCTTGCTTCTTGACCCTTGACCCTTGACCCTATCAGTTGACCCTATCAGTGCGTAATCTTCTCTTCTTTTTCAATGGCTCCATCCCGGATGTAGAGTATTCGATCTGCATAGGTGGCGATGTCGTGCTCATGGGTGACAATGATAACGGTGTTTCCCTGATGATGGAGTTTTTCAAGTATTTTCATGATCTCTTTCCCAGTTTTGGTGTCTAAATTTCCGGTGGGCTCATCTGCCAGAATCAGAGAAGGATTATTCACTAAAGCTCGGGCGATAGCTACCCTCTGTCTTTCTCCTCCGGAAAGCTCGTTGGGCTTGTGAGTTGCCCGATACTCCAGATCCACCATCTGCAAAGCCTCCCTTGCTTTTCTTTTCCTAATCTGTGACTCGGTACCATTATATACCAAGGGAAGTTCCACGTTATGTGCCGCAGTGGCACGGGGCAAAAGATTAAAGGTCTGAAACACGAATCCGATTTCCTTATTTCTGATGCGAGCCAGTTCATCATCGTTCATCTGGCTCACCAATTTGTCGTTCAGGTAGTAGTCGCCTCTGCTGGGGGTATCCAGGCAACCGATTAAGTTCATCAGGGTGGATTTTCCAGAGCCGGAGGGACCCATGATAGCTACATATTCCCCCCTGTCTATCTCCAAAGAGACGCTCCGTAAAGCGTTCACCTTCTCTGCCCCCATTTGGTATATCTTCCACAGATCTTCTGTTCTGATTAACACTTTGATTCTCTCCTAAACAGCTTACAAGTTCAAAGAGTCGGAAGCGTATCAACCAGAACCTAACTTAAGTTAGGTTCTGGCAAACTTCCTCGCTGTTGTGGTCACTTGCCCTCTTTCCCTTTTTTCTTTGTGACCTTAACCTTATCCCCGTCCTTCAGAGTCCTCAGTATCTTGTATGTTCCGGTGATCACCATGTCATCTTCGTTTATTCCGGAGACGATCTCCAGGTTCTGTTGATCTGCTATTCCGGTAGTGACCTTCACAAACTTAGCTCTACCCTCTTCGACCACAAATACTCCCTCAATCTCTTTTTTCTTCTTTTTGTCTTTTTTGTTTGCTTTCTCAGAAAGGCTATCCACCGAAGCCAGCGCCCCCTCCTCTTTTTTCTTCTTTTTGGTCAGGGTGTCAACCTTTTCTTCCCTCATCACCACCGCTTGAATGGGAACGTTCAAGACATCGGGACGTGAATTAGTGGTGATATCCACCGAGGCAGACATTCCCGGTCTGATACTGGGCACCTCATCTAAAAGTATCACCTTCACCAGAAAATTGGTAACCTGATCCTGAGATCCCAAACCACTGATGCGTGCGGTATGCCCGATCTCGGTCACCTTACCTCTGAAGGTGGTATCCGGGTAAGCATCGATATTTATTTCTGCTTCCTGTCCAATCTTTACCTGGGCTATATCAGTCTCGTCCACCTCCACCTCCGTCTCTATCTCGCTCATATCGGAGATGGTCATGATCACCGTGCCGGGATTGTTCATGGTCCCGATCATTACTATCTCGCCCACCTCAGCATTCAGAGAGGTGACCACTCCGGCCATGGGGGAGGTGATGGTGGTCTTGCTGAGAGTGTATTTAGACTGATCCAAACTGGCAACCGCCTGTTCATTTCTGGCTTTGGCTAAATCAAGCTCGGTTTCTGCCATATCATATTGTTCCTTAGAGGTAAGTTTCTTTTCGAAAAGCTCCTTCTGTCTTTCATAGACCAATTGGGCTTGTTTCAGACTCGCCTTAGCCGAGGCCAACTGAGCTTTAGCCTGGTTCTTCGCCGCCCTGTATTCGGTATCATCCAGTTGAACCAAAAGCTGACCCTCCTTTACCACATCCCCCTCCTTGACCGGAAGCTTTGTAATCTTTGCCGGCACGTAGGCTGAGATCTTTACATCTGTTCTGGGGACGATCCTACCGTTGGCTGTGACTACGGAGGTGATATCACTTTTCTTGACCTTCTCCGCCTGAACCTGGTGGGTCTTTTCACCGCTTTTCAAAACATTGACTACAATAATGATTGCCACCACCACTATTACGCCCAAGACTATAAGGATTTTTTTCTTCTTCTTCATATCTCCTCCATTGAACTGTCTATTTTATTGTGAACAGAAAAATCATTACTGATCTTCGTATAAATAATGAAAAAAATTTTCATCGACCACCATCTCCTCTTTTTTATAATCCCCCTCAATCCCCCTTTTATAAAGGGGGACAAAGGGGGATTAAAGGAGAAAAGAAAGATTTTCCATTGCTTACGCATAACTCAATAATTACATGAATTATTTAGAGTTTTACTAAAAGGCAGTAACTATTAGAATATTACGATTTTACTCAAATGTTTATCAATCGCCACTGGACCTTTCCTAAGGTTTTTCTCATTTGCCCAAAGCTTTCTCAAACTGTGCCACTGCCAGATTGTAGTCATACAGAGCCTCCACCTGATCTGACTCTGCCTGTTTGAAGCTCACCTCCGCATCCAGAAGCTCTAAAATGTTTGCCGCCCCCAGATTATACTTTTCCTGCGTCAAATCTAAATCCTCCTGGGCAGATTTAACTTTCTTTTTAGTCAAATCTATCTTTTGCTTAGCCTCCTCAACGTTTAAAAAAGCTTGCTTTAGCTCTAAAGCCACATTGTTCTTGGTCTGGCGTAAGTTCTCCTTGGCAGAGTTCCTATTAGCTTTGGCGTAAGAGAGGTTATACTTTCTCTGAAAGTTCTCAAAAATACTAAAGCTTATAGAAGCGAAGAGATACCATTCATAATCACGTTGGCGGCTATACTTCAACTCGTCCAAATCTACATTGCTCCAGGAATACGAACCATAAAGGTTAAAATTGGGAAAAAGCCCACTGCGAGCCATGCCCAGCTGAGCTTCAGTCGACCTCAGATCAAATTGAGCTTTCTTCACATTTAGATTCTTTGTCATCGATTCCTTCAGGGCATGCTCGTAAGAATAATCAAACTCCGGTGTGGTCAAATTCTCCTCCACGTCAATGGGAAAATCCACATCCTGTCCCATCCAGCTATTTAGCGTGGCTTTGGCAAGTTTCACGGTGTTCTCCGCAGTGATCAGTGCCAACTCCACGTCTCCGTATTGGACCCTGGCTTTGAGAACATCGGAAAAAGACGCCGCCCCTAACTCATATCTGGTTTCAGCAATTTTGAGCTGTTCGGCTGCACGCTTCAAAGCTTCTTTTTGAATCTCTAAAAGCATCGCGACTTTCAAAACGTCAAAGTATGCCTGCTTAACCGATAAAATTAACTCCTGCCGGGTAAGCTTATAGGAATTCTTCGTCCAGTTTTTGTAAGCGCTTTTCTCCTTGATTTCGTAAAAATTGTATCCCCCCAAAGACCAACCCTGGCTGGCACTGATACTAGCTGAGTAGTACTTAGAGACGTCTATGCCTGAAACCCCAAATATCAACTCTCCTGTGGCTTCATCATATGTAATCCGATCGGTTGGTCCGGTAACCCTGCGAGAATATCCCAGCCTGGAATCCACACTGGGAAGAAGCCTGCCCCAACCGGTCCATACACCACTTTTAGCCACATTGTAAGTATTCTTAGCAGCAATCAGCGTGGCATTGTTTTTCACCGCCAACTGAATGCACTCATCCAGCGAGTAAACTCTGGGGGAACCTGATTCCATTTGACCCCAGCAAAGATTAGTTAGAAGGAGTAGCAAACAGAGGTTAAAGAGAACAATTCTTTTCATTTTTTTCCTCCCAGTTGTTAAAGACCAAATGCCCCACCAAATAAGGTGGACAGTCCAGACTTTGCCACAATCCAGATGACCCAGAGAACAAAGACTGCGGTGAAGGCTTTTTTCGTGGTATATTTATACATCACTCCCAATCCCATAGAAACCAGTATCACCTGCCAGAAGCTGAAGATGTCGAAGCCGGACAGAACGCTGTATAGGAAAGTATCCTTGGCGTTTGCCGATAAAAGCAAAGCCAAGCTGGTCTGGACATTAAGACTTCCCTTTATCATGATCAGAGGAAACTTTACAATCATCGACGGTATAGCAATCAGAGAGGAATAACAGTAGACCGAAAAGACCTTGCGGAAAGTGGAATCTCCGCCCAAAAGAACATTGAAGACAAAGAACAAAACAGCGGCAACCACCACCAGAGCAACCAGACTGCCAATCGGTGCAAAAGCCAATTGCCATAAAGGTGGATGATCCTTCTCTGTCATTTTTTCGATGATCTGTTCTTTCTGCTCATCCGGAATCCTCTCGTTCTCCTGGATTCTCTCCACCTGTTGATGCATAATGAAAGGAAATGTATAGTAGAAAAATCCAATCCCCAGCAAAGCCACGATGAGAAAAGGTATCACCCAGGTTGGTTTGATTTTTAAACTTTCGAATACTTTCTTTGGTTCAAAGAAGATATTTAGAACCTTTGATGCTCCCCCCATGGATTTCTCCTCAGGTTGGACGGCCGGTACACTCTGTTCCATTTATGCTCCTTTCCTTTTAGAATGGACCTTTCTTTAATTTTAGACGGAATTGTCGGCAAAAAGTTTCACAAAAGTAGTCGGCAGTAGGCAGTAGGCAGTAAACAGACAAAACCTTTACTCTTTTTTTCTTAAACTCCTATCCAGTCCAACTATCATTGAGGATATCTCCTCCAGTTCCCTTTTTAGTTTAGCTGATTCTTCTCTGCTAATATAACCAAGTTGCTCCGCAATGTCCAGGCAAGCTACTGCCTCATGTTTTGATCTTAGGGCATAGTTCAAAAACTTAGAAAACTCTTTTGGCGACTCGCAACCGCTTCCTTCAGCGATGTTCAGCACGATGGATGTCGCCGCCCTCCTGAACTGATTAGTCAAGCCAAACATCTCTTCTTTAGGAAATTTTTGGGAAATGGTGTAAACCTCTTTGACCATATCCAGCCCCTTTTTGTAGACGTTTAAGTCTCTAAAATCACCCATATTAAACTACTAGAAAAAGTCCTTCTTCAATACTACCATCTGACAACTGCCCACTGATAACTGCCAACTGATAACCGCCAACTGCAAACTGCCAACTGCAAACTGCCAACTGCTAAACAAACAACGGCGCCAACACCAGCGAAACCATAGCCATGAGTTTTATCAGAATGTTCATGGAGGGACCGGAAGTATCTTTAAAAGGATCGCCCACGGTATCCCCCACCACTGCGGCTTTGTGAGCCGGTGACCCCTTTCCTCCCAGATTGCCGGCTTCGATGAATTTTTTAGCATTGTCCCAGGCTCCTCCGCCATTTGCCATCATAAGCGCCAAAAGCACTCCGGTAAGTGTGGCGCCGGCTAAAAGCCCGCCCAAAGCCTCTTTTCCTAAAACGAAGCCGACTACTATGGGGGCTAAAATCGCAATCATACCGGGGATTATCATCTCTTTGAGTGCCGCCTGAGCTGATATTGACACACATCTTTCCGAGTCCGGCTTTGCCTTTCCTTCCATCAAGCCGGGAATTTCGGCAAATTGTCTTCTCACCTCAGCCACCATTTTAAATGCGGCTCTTCCCACCGCGGTCATGGTGATGGAGGCTATCAGAAAGGGCAAAACGCCGCCCAGGAAAAATCCTATGACCACCTCGGGTTTGAGAAGATTGATCAACTTCAACTCCACTGCCTGGGTGTAAGCGGAGAATAAAGCTAAGGCGGTGAGGGCGGCTGATCCAATGGCAAATCCCTTGCCTATGGCGGCGGTGGTGTTGCCTAAAGAATCCAGCCTATCGGTTATCTTTCGCACCTCAGGTCCCAAGCCGGACATCTCAGAGATACCTCCAGCATTGTCCGCAATGGGACCATAAGCGTCCACAGACATAGTCACCCCTATGGTGGAAAGCATTCCTACGGCAGCAATTCCGATTCCGTAAAGTCCGGCTAACTTATATCCTGCAAAGATGGCGATGCAGATGACCAAAATGGGCCAGATCACGCTTTCCATTCCCACTGCCAGGCCGGTGATGATGTTGGTTGCGGCTCCTGTCTCCGAGGCTTTGGCAATTCTTTTGATTGGAGAAGATGAAGTGTAAAACTCTGTGAGAAGTCCCATCAGTATACCGGCAAGATTTCCAGCCAGGATAGCCCAGAATACGCCGATGGGCAAACCCAGCTTTCCGATGATGATGTAGGTGGCAAAAAGCAGCACTAAAGCGGCCACATAGGTGACTGCCCTCAATACCGCGGCTGGATTGAATTTTTTGAAGGCTCTGACCGAGAGTATCCCTAACATGGATCCAACCAGACCCACGAGCACGATCAAAAGGGGCAGAGACATATATTGTAGTTTCATGGCGGCGTACTGGGCTCCGGTGGCGGCGATGGCGATAGAAGCAACCACTGAGCCTACATATGACTCGAACAGGTCTGCCCCCATGCCTGCCACATCTCCCACGTTGTCCCCCACATTATCCGCTATCACGGCTGGATTTCTGGGATCATCTTCGGGAATGGACTTCTCCACCTTTCCCACCAGATCTGCTCCCACATCGGCTGACTTGGTGTAAATACCTCCCCCTATCCTGGCAAAAAGGGCGATGGAGGATGCTCCCATGGAGAATCCCACCAAAACCGCCGGATCTATCTTATGGAAAAAATGATAATATATTCCTAAGCCCAAAAGACCCAGGCTGGCCACTGACATCCCCATCACCGCACCTCCGGAGAAGGCGATATTCAAAGCTTTGATCTGTCCGGACTGCCTGGCCGCCTCGGTGGTGCGAACGTTAGCCCGGGTGGCGGCATTCATTCCCAGAAAGCCAGCCAGCATCGAGCAGGCCGCCCCGGAAAGAAAAGCCACCCCAGTCCAGATCCCGATCTTCCATGCTAAAAGCAAAAAAACAATCAGGATGAAGATAAACAGGATGGAATACTCCTTCTTCAGAAATATCATGGCTCCCCGATGAATCACCTCAGAGATCTCCTGCATCAACTCAGTGCCCGGCGATTGCCTCCTAACAGAAAGGAACAGACCCAAAGCAAAGGCAAGTCCCACTATCCCCAGAATGGCTGAAATAAACCCTAAGTCCATTTTAACCTCTCCCTTTTGAGAAATGTCGTGAACATTTTCTTTCCTTCAGAAGGAAACTCTTGCTGAAGGCGAGGAGGAATAAGAATGCTTTTAGCTTCTTTTTCTATAAAATCCATTGAGATCTTTTTGTTCCACTTTAATCCCATCTCCACCTGGCGGAAAGTAAAGATTAGGTTTCAATCAACTCTGGTGAATTATACCTACTTCATCAACTCTTGAGATTCCTATTCTCATTAGGGATTGAAATCATTTTTAGATGAAGAAACAGAAAAGCCTATCCTGAATGCTTTTTGAGTATAGGAATCTTCATAAAAATAAAGGCAGTTTAAATCAAAACTGCCTTTTGCTTCTCCAAAGGTAACTTACCCATTATCTATGATTTTTCGTATTCTCCTACTCTTCCTTAAGAAAACCCAACCTTCCCCACAGACTTCAATTTACATGTATTCTAAATTAATCCAGGCCAGAACCTTTTAATTAACCTATCCAGCACAACATTTGAAAAGCAAGAATTCCTTCTGGTAACTCCAGGTGCTTCAATATCTTCTCCCTTGTTTACATAAAAAGGTATCCAGCTTAATTTGATTGTTCTGGTTCAGGTGTTCCTTCTTTTCTCTTCTGGTTTCCGAACTTTCACCCTTTTTTGAACCAGCTCTTATTTCAAGGTGAAGCGCACCGGATAAGTCACCCACACAGCCACCGGCTGATTGTTGCTGATCGCCGGCTTGTATTTGATTTTGTATGCAGCTTCTTTGGCCACCTCTTCAAACCCGGCGCTGGAGCCCGAGGGTTTAAGGATGATAACATCCCTCACCTTCCCCTTCTTATCCACCAGGGCTTTAATCCAGACAACTCCCTCAATCCCAGCCTTTTTTGCTAAAGGAGGATATTCGGGTTTGACCTCATTTAGGGCCACCGGAAGCTCATCATATGGCACAAACTCCTCTGGAGGAGGTAGATATTCCTCTAAGGGGATTTCAATGGCGATGGAATCCCCTCCCCCTTCCCCTATGATGGTTTGAGCGCTTAAATCAGCGATTTTTCCCAACTCCTCCTGGGTGGCGATGGTAACCTCCTCTGGAGCCTCCTCATCCGGAACCGCTTTGGGAATTCCTATGGATGGGGGTGCTATACCAGGGGCAGCCACTGCTACCTGTGGTGTCTGAGTTTGGCTGACCGAAGGAGGAGCCGCTAACTCGGCGATGGTTTTTATCCTGACCACCCCTACAGCTTGCGGAACTCTGGAAGTAATGCTGGAATAGAGCAGAAAACCGCCAATTGCGGCAAGGTGCAATGCTCCAGCAATTATCACCGCCAAGCCAAGATGCTTCTGATAGCATCTCTTTAGCTCAATAGCCCCATAGCTGACAAATGTACCCGAAGTCTCAGGAAGGGTTACTGTGTTTTGCGATTTCATGGGCTGGCACCTCCTCTCACCTCTGCCATCTGTCTTCTATCAAACTCCGAAAAAGGTGATAGGCTGAAGCGATAGCTGAAATTCGGTCTATTCTCTTTTATCTGCTTCTCCACTATCTGAATCTCATCTATCACATCCACCATTTTGAAATATCTCGCTTCTTTGTCAATTTTCACCAGGGTCACCAGCTTGGGCTTTTTTGCGTTCCACTTCAGCAAAAGCTCTCTTAAAGAATCAAATGCGACAGGCTGGGGCGTCTCCCTGGCCATATTCCACCACAGGTTCTCATCCGCATCGATTCTCAAAGTCAAGAGCCGGGATTCCGCCACAGGAACCGGATTGTCAGTCGGGGGCAGATTCACCTCCATTGCCTGCGGCTGGCTGAAAACGGTGGTAACCATGTAAAAGATCAACAGTAAGAAAGCTATATCCACCATCGGGGTCATATCTATTCGTATGGCAATCCGTCTTTTGGGCCTTCTAAGCCCCGTTCCTTTCTTTTTTTTCGGCGCTGCTCCGCCGCCTGCGTCAACTGCACCCATTTTCTTTTACTCCCTTGTATTATATCTCCTGCTCTTCTTCCTTCTCCATATCCATCTCCGTCACCAGACTGAACTTGCTGATCTTTATCTCTTGAAGCGCTTTCATGATGCTGTTCATAGTTCCATAGCTTACGTCCTTATCCGCCTTGATCACCACGAACCATTTATAAGCTCCCGGCACGCTTGCTCTAATCTGAGTGATCACCATGGGAATATTGGTCGGAGTCGCCTCCTGATAATGCCTTACCAGTTCGCTGACCTCCTTTCCCTCCCTCTCCACCTTCTGTTTGGTGATATACTCCACCATAACGCTATCTTCCTTGGTGACGGTAACATAGAGCATGTCCGATTCAGGAAGCTTTATCTCCGAATGAGAGGCGGGCAGGGAAACATGCATCTTCTCCGGCGGCTTAAAAGAGGTGGTAGCCATATAGAATATGAGCAGAAGAAAGGCGATATCCACCATGGGGGTCATGTCGATCTTGATGTCTACTCTTCTTTTCTTTGCTTTAAGCATACTAAAAACTCCTTTTTGCTTATCTTTCTTATTCTATTTCCCCGCCGTCTCTCTGCTTTTCAGAAGCTGAATCACCTCATAGGAAGCCTCATCCATGGTGTAATTGAATGCGTCCACCTTATTCACAAAGAAGTTGTATGCCACGATCCCCACGATGGCGCTGGTCAGACCACCGGCGGTATTGACCAAAGCCTCGGAGATACCGACGGCTAACTGCTGAGCATCGATGATCCCTCCAACTCGATGGCCGGTGGCGGCAAAGGCACGGATCATCCCGATGGTGGTGCCTAAAAGACCCACCATGGTGGCGATGGAGGCGATGGTGGAGAGGGCGATTAAGTTTCTCTCTAAAAGTGGAACCTCCAGCGCATTTGCCTCCTCGATAGCTCGCTGGGTCTCCGACAACCGCTTCTCCGTTGCCTCACCGGTGGCTAAAAGCTGTTTATATCTGTCGATGCCCGATCTCAAAACGTTCGCCACCGTCCCTCTCTGCTTGTCACAAGCCGCCAAAGCACCATCGAAGTCATCCTGCTGAAGCATGGAGATCACGTTCTTAAAGAAGGACTGAACCGAGGCTTTACCCTTTGCCTTATTCAGGGTAAACATCCTCTCGAAGATGAAGGCTATGCACATCACCAACAGGGCGATGAGGATCGCCACCAAAGGTCCTCCTTCATGCAGATATGGAGGAAGCTGGTACCAGACGAAAACTCCGATAGCCAATGAGACTATCAGAACCAACACTATGAAAACCGACTGTTTCATTTAAAATCTCCTTTTATAGTTGACAGTTTACAATTTACACTTTTAAAATCTGGCTGAAAGGATTTTTACGTTTGTGGAAAAATTTTTTCTCCTTTTGCCAATCCTTACCTTCATCTCCGTTCAAACCATCCATACCTCCTTGCTTGAAACTAAACTTCTGTTTTATAGTATCATCAAATTATCTGGAGAAGACCACCCAACCAAACAGATCTTTTTAAAGATCACTGATTTTCACGCAGTTCATTATCACACTGGGCAGACTCAACCATACCCCGTAGCTGGAGAGGGCAAATAAATTGACCACGGTGAAACTGTCGCCGATCCCCCCTATCTTTAACGCATCTGCGAAGGGAGTGGGCATGCCGATGGTTGAGATTACGATAAGAGCCACCCATAAAATCAGAGGGATCAAATTCAACTTCAACCTCTTCTTCAAATTGGTCAAATAGCTCTCTGCGTCGTTATATTTCTTGTGTATCGACAAGAGGCTGACCAATCCTGCAACAAATGAAAAGAGTATGGTCAACGCCACCAAAACCACAAAAACGCTAAATAAGGCCCCACTTAATGGAGCGTATCCAAATAGTGTTCCCAGTTTGAAGAAGTAACCCAGACCGATAACTTTGGAATGAAAATAATCTCCTCTTAAGGAGAACCAGGGCAAAAACAGGCTTACTGTCAGGAGAAACGAGGTGATGGTCAAAACCATCCGGTCCACCTTGGAAAAGACCGCCGCTCTCACCAGGCTATGATCCTTTTCCGCAAGAGTCGACTCTGAACTTCTCTTTCTGACCTCCTCTAAATAATTCCTTTTCTCCTCCTCGGTTTTCCAGAAATCCTTCGCCTTCTTGGGGTAGATATCAAACCCGATGTATTTGAAACGCGTCTCTTCTGAAACCCTTTCCTCATCTTTTTGGTTCTGCTTTCGATCTTCCATTCGGGTTTAACTCCTCTATTATTACATTATTACCTAAAGATTTCAGTTTATTTCTTAATACCTCTGCATCTCTATTCGATCTCTTCCATCGATGGCATCCTTATTTTTGGGGTCGATTTCCAAGACCTTGAGATAATACTTATAAGCTTCGTCAATGTTTTTGGATATCTCTAAGGCTTTTGCAAGACCCAAAAGATAATCGATCTTTCTTGGAAAACAAGAAACCGCCCTTCTGTAATAGGGAACTGATGGAGCAGCTTTGCCCAGGCGCATGAAACAATATGCCACGTTTGCGTTTAAATCGCACTTGGAAGGATCCAATTGAATTTCCTTAAGATAATGATTTTTTGCTTCCTCAAACTTATTAAGGTTTATATAGACCCGTGCCAGATAATCGTGAGCCGCTGCATTATCCGGCCTCAACTCCACCACCTTTTTTAAAGGTTCCACCGCCTCCCCATATCTTTCCAGTTTAAGAAAACTGAAAGCTAAGTTGAGATTAGCATTGGCATTGTCCGGATCGGCTTCGATCCTCTTTTGGAAGAAGGGAAGGGCTTGTTCGAACTTTCCCTGATCGTACAAAGCCTTTCCTAGGGAAGAGTAGGCACCGGTTTTGGTGGAATCAAGTTCGATGCCCTTTTTCAGAGAGACGATCGCTTGCTCCAACGAAGCCGAATCCCCGATCCCCGCCTGAACCTGTCCTTTGCATACCCAACAGTCTGCGTCTTTCTCCGTCCATTCGTGATCTTGTTTGAGCAAAAGCTGTTCGTAATTTTCAAAGGCATTCAGTGCTTCAGGGAATTTTTTCAAATCCTGATAGGCTTTTCCCAAGTAAAGATACCCCTCAGCATGTACCTCAGGATTCAAACCTAACGAACTTTCCAGATTCTGAACAGCCTTTTCAAGCATTCCTGACTTGGTGAGGGTGTCTCCATTCACCACCAACGAAGGGAGCATCTTTGAGAGAGAGTAATATGAGATTCCTAAGTTTAGAAATACCTCGCTGTTTCCTTCACCAAATTTCAGATATTCTTCGTAGATTATCCTTGCTTCAGGGTAATGCTTGCGGTCCAGCATGTAGATGTCGCCTAAGGCAAGATAAGCCTCTTTATTCTCCGGATCCACACGAATCGCCGTCTTGAACGCCTCCATGGCGTCATTGAATCTCACCTGCTTGAGATAGGCTTGGGCCAAGTTGAAGTAGACCTCGACTAAGGTGGAGTCCAACTTCAGTGCAGTCAGATACTCCTGCATCGCGATTATCAAGACCCCCTTTTGGAAGTTCACTTCTCCCAGATTCTTATGGTATTCGGGATTCTTATCATCATAGGCGATGGCTTTGCGGAAGGAAAAATCTGCCTCTTTAAGCATTCCCTTTGCCATCTGCACCAAACCCAGCCCGTTGTAGAATTCCCCCTTTTCTTTTTTCTTCAACCCATTCTGGAAGGTCTTTTCAGCCTCATCATACATCCCCTTTTCATAATAAGCATGTCCCAGTTGACAGTAAGCTTCCCAGTATTTAGATTTAAGTTCTAAAGTCTTCTGATATTGCTCGATAGCCGTGTCCCATTCACCTTTCTTAAAATAACAATTTCCCAAATAGAAATATGCTTTCTCATCCCTGGGCTTTTGCTCAAGATAATTATTTATAAGCTGAATGGCTTGATCGTAATCTCCACTTTGGTATGCTTTAATCGCAGTTTTCAGATCCGCACAGCGCGACGTTGTTGCAAAAGCCAATAGGAAGATAATCATTATTACCAGACAATTTTTAAAAGCTTTACTCATCATATCCTTCCCTTAAGTTTAAGACAAAACAATGTTGGATATTAACAATTTTTAAGACAAAGTCAAGATTTTTTTAAAAGTTACGCAAATTTTTCTCATCCTCCTTGTCTGTGCGGCTTAAACTCTCTTCGTTTCTTTTGAGATCTTCATAGCGAGACTTAAGCATCCATAGCCGGACCAAACCGTAACCTAAAAGAATTAACCCTAAAGTAACCCTGTAGCTGGGGTTGATTCCGAATACCCCTATCAGGATCAACAAACCCAGCAAAAAAACGATCAAAACCACCCCGAAACTGAACGCCATCTCAAACCTGGTAGGCACCCGTGTATTAAAAGGTTTAAGTCTTTCCGGCATCAGATCGGTTAATTTCCCCTTTCATTTAACATGTTTACTACCTTTAAAGTAACCGAAAACGTTGCTTTGTCAAGCGAAATTCTTCTGTTCGTCAAAGACTTGCTTTTGCCTAAAGAATGAATCCTTTGTCGTCCTTTATGAATACAAAAAACGTGCCCGTTTTATTCCCTTAATGACCATTAATAATACGCTGTGCCATCTTGAATTATAGGTGAAACTAACTTTCAACCAGCGAAAGTTATGGCGAACTCCGCAAGCTTCTGCGAAAACGTTTCGCCAACTTTGGCGACCATCCCATCATCTTATAATTATAATAACGAGTATGAGCAAAAAGGGATCAATTTCCAGGTTCATTGTCCTTTTACATATTAGTATCCCCGCCATTGTATTCTCATCTCTCAACTTTCAACTCTCAACTCTCAACTCTTAACCCCTTCTCTCATCAATTCCTTCATCTTAACCAGATCCAAAACCAAAAGTCTATCTTTAGTTACCGGCAATATTCTTTTTCTGATCTTTTGATGGATTTTACCCGTGCCGACCCCCGGCTTCAAGGGAAATCTGAAATCTATCCCCTGGGAAGCAGCTAAAAACTCAAGGGCTAAAACGTCCTCGGTATTGTTGACCACCTCTCTGGCTTTTCGTGCGGCTATGGCGCCCATGCTGACGTGATCCTCCTGGTCTATGGAGGTGGGGATGGAGTCGACTGAAGCAGGATGGGCTAAACATTTGTTCTCTGATACCAGCGAAGCCGCTACAATCTGCGCCATCATAAATCCAGAGTTTAAGCCCGACTCTTTTACAAGAAAAGCAGGAAGATCTGATATGGCTGGATTTATCAGGGCGGCGATCCTTCGTTCTGATATGCTGGCAAGCTCGGATACGGCAATGCTCAGAAAGTCTAAAGCCAAAGCCACCGGCTCGCCGTGGAAATTTCCAGCAGAGATCACCTTGTTCTTATCTGGAAAGATCAAGGGATTATCCGTGGCGGAATTTATCTCAATTTCAAGAACGGATCGAACATAAGAGAGAGTATCTCTAACCGCTCCATGCACCTGAGGCATGCAACGAAAGCTGTAGGGATCCTGCACCTTGGGGCAAGCTTTATGAAACTCTCTTATCTGACTCCCTTTTGTCAACTTCACTAAATTCTCAGCCGATTGTCTTTGCCCCTTATGTCTTCTAACCTTCTGCACGTTGGGGTCAAACGCCGCCGGAGTGCACAACGCCGCCTCCAGACTCAAAGCTCCCGCCATATCGGCAAGTTCGGCCAACCTTTCTGCTTTTAGCAAAGCCAAAACACCGATGGCGGTCATCACACAGGTGCCATTTATCAGGGCAAGCCCTTCCTTGGAGGAAAGCTTAAGTGGTGATATTCCAGCCTTTTTAAAAGCCTTTTTCCCCTCCATTAATCTGCCCTGATAAAACACCCACCCTTTTCCCATCAGGGGTAAAGCCATAAAGGCTAAAGGAGCCAAATCGCCGGATGCACCCACCGAACCTTTTTCCGGAATCATGGGATGCAAACCCTTGTTGATCATCTCCACCAGGGTTTGAATCAACTGAAGCCTTACTCCGGAAAATCCCTTTGCCAGCACATTTGCCCGCAGAAGCATAATCGCTCTGACCTCCTCCTCGCAGAAAACAGGACCCACGGAAAGGGCGTGGCTTAAAATCAAATTTTCCTGAAGTTTTTCTATATCTTTTTTGCTTATCCTCTTTCGGCAAAGGTTCCCAAAACCTGTATTAATTCCATAAACCGTCTTTTCTGCATCAACTATCTTCTCCACATATCTTCTGCACTTCTTTATTTTGCTTACCGCTTTGGGATGGATTCTAACTTTAGCTCCGCGGATGGCAACTGCTTCTACATCTTCTAAGGTTAGATTATCACCATCAATCGTTACCGGCTTCATTGGCCTTTCTCCTCATTAGTGCAATCATAAAACCGCGAAAGCCCCGCAAAGCGTCCAGACGGACGCCCCCAGACGGGGGCTCGTCTGAGCCCGTCTGGGCGGGATCTCCGCTTCGCTCCAACAAGCTTTTGCACTCCTCTTGTGGTTCTAGTGTAGTGGAGGTCTTTCACTGTTCCGAGCTTGTCGAGGTAAGACCTCTATTCGAAAGTTTTAACCACCCCCTCACCCTTTCCCTCTCCCCCAGGAGAGGGGTCTTGCTTTCCTCTCCCCTCTGGGGAGATGCGTATGCATGCTTCGCAGGATTAAGGTGAGGGGGAATCATCAGTTATTCACGTGCCCGTCAGGTTCGTATGAATGCATACGCATCCCCTGATCTGGTCCCGCATTTTGCGGGATCGGGTCTGGGGACCCGACAGACACAGCAAGGTTAGATTATCACCATCAATTGTAATCGGTTTCATTTGCTTTTCCTTTTTGTGTAGCGGAGGCCTTCAGGCCTCCATGGTGGAAGGCTGAAGCCTTCCCTCAACTCATATTTTGTAAATGGGCCTGTTATGATTGATGAACTTTTTTCTTTAACAAAAACCAATAATTTTCATCCCAATATTTTGTTGCATTTCCCGAAGTTGACAGAGCTATAAAGATTCTTGTTGAATTAATTTTTTCATTTTGAAAACCATAATTTACTCTTTTGCGTTTTAAATAAATCTTTGCGGTTTTCTTGCCATTGAAGCATAAAACTTTGGGTTTTAACCTTTTTATCTTTCTGGTTAAAGAACTGGTGTTGTAATCAGAAACTTTAAGTTCTGAATCAACTGCAGCCTTCGATTTGACCAGATCAGTTAAGCCTAGCCCATAATTACGAACTGATCTGAAATCTTTAGGATTCAATTTCATAGGTGTTAAACGAATCTTGTGTAAAATCTCCCAAAACCTATTATTTCTTTCCGAATAATATGCTTTTTCTTTCACGGATTTGTTGCTAACTGCAGTTCCACAAAATATTATTTTCATGTTTGGCCCTAAAACATCAGGTAACATAATGACTCTTTTATAGTTGGGGCAAAGGTTTAAGTTGGTTCGGGAATTGTCACCTGGATCCCGCTTCGCGGGAGAATTCCCGAACCACTCTCGTGCGGGAAATCCAATTCCCGCACGAACAAGAGGGTTTTTCAACACGCCCTTAGACCCTGCTTCGGTCAAAACCAATCATTTTTGCAAATTAAACACCACCATCTTAATATCCGTCATCTCCTCGATGGCAAACTTCAAGCCCTCTCTTCCCATACCTGATTCTTTTACTCCACCGTAAGGCATCTGATCAGCCCGGTAGGTGGGAACGTCGTTGACTATAACTCCTCCCACCTTTATTCCCTTAACAGCCTGAAATGCCTTTTCTATATCAGAGGTATATACACCTGCTTGCAGACCGTAGATTGAATCGTCTGTCATCCTCACTGCATCGGAGAAATCGTCAAAAGGAACGAAACAGACCACCGGAGCAAAGACCTCAGTTGCCATCACCTTCATCCCCGGCTTAACATTGGTCAAAACCGTGGGATGATAGAGATTTTTTTCCCTTTTTCCTCCAATCAGTATCTTTGCCCCACCGGAAACTGCTTCATTTACCCAGCTTTCGGTCCTTTTGGCATCCTCCTCTGTAATCATGGGACCCAGGTCCGTTTCAGGGTCCAGAGGATCGCCGAGTTTCAATGCTTCAGTCCCCTTGATAAATCTTTGAGTGAATTCATCGAAAATTTTCTGGTGAATATAAATTCTCTGGACGGAGATGCAGACCTGTCCGGCATAAGCAAAGCTTCCTACAATACAGGGTGGTATTGCTAAATTCAAATCTGCGGATTCATCGATAATGCAGGCAGAATTTGAACCAAGCTCCAAGGTTACCTTTTTTAATCCAGACTTCTCTTTTATATCCCTTCCTACGGGAGGACTTCCGGTAAAGGTGATCATGGAGATGCGCGGATCGGTGACCAGCCAGTTGCCTACCGTTGATCCGGAACCAATGACGATGTTCAATGCACCATCCGGAAGACCTGCCTCCATCATGATCTCACCTAACTTTAGAGAAGTCAGTGGGGTCATGGATGCAGGTTTCAGCACCACCGAGCATCCCGCGGCAATTGCCGGAGCTACTTTGTGCGCAACCAGATTTAAAGGAAAGTTAAACGGACTGATCGCCCCTACTATTCCCACAGGAAAACGAAGAAAAAACCCTATCCTCTTTTCGCCACCGATTGCCGCATCCATGGGAATAGTTTCACCATGAATCGACTTTGCCTCCTCAGATGCAAACTTAAAGGTCTGCACCGCCCTTTCCACCTCCGCCTTAGCGTGTTTCCAAGCTTTACCCGCCTCCATGGCGATGATTCGGGTGATCTCTTCTTTTTTCTCTTCGATTTTCTCCGAGGTCTTCTCTAAGATTTTTGATCGCTGGTAGGCAGGCATGCTGGAGATGAGGGAAAACCCATCTTGAGCAGACTTAGCCGCCTCTTCAAAAGTCTCCTTATCAGTCAGCGGGACCGATCCGATTACTTCGCCGGTATACTTATTCGCCACCTCTAAAAACTTTTTCCCCTCTTTCCATTTCCCTCCAATAAGAGTTTTATAGACAGAAGACATTTTCAACCTCTTTCCTTATTATACAAATGTCTCAATTTTTTGATCAATATAATCCAAAAAAGCTTTTGGTCAAGGGGGAAATGAAAGTCTTTCCAAGGAAAGTTGGCAGTTACCCTCCTTCAGTCCCAATTTGATATACAGTGCTGTTGCGTGGCAGGATGCCCTTCAGGGTGAACCCTTCAGGGTGAACCCTTCAGGATGAACCACTCCTACACAACTGACCTTAAAATGTACATCCATCTAATCCCTTTTTTCAATTCATATCTGAAAAGCATACATTTAGCTTGCTTTAAACCGTTTACCAGGTTATTTTGTGCAAAGTATATAAAAATCACTTTGACTTTTAAAAGGTTTCTAAAAAATGACTATGCGTTTCCCTGAAAGTATAAACGTCGCTGTTAAGCCCACCCCCATCCAGAAGTTGAGAAGCTTTCCCCAACTTCCCTCAAGCTTAAAGATTTTTATCAAGAGGGATGATCTTACCGGAT
>CAYOFL010000019.1:0-40987 GCA_964403165.1 uncultured Ignavibacteria bacterium | reverse complement strand
TTCCTTGAAATTCGTGTCGAAATCAGGCTCAAGCATGCCGATTCCCGTGGCGGCAATAACTCCGATACCTCCCTCGTTGGCAACGGCTGAGGATAGACTTGACAAGGCAATACCAACCCCCATCCCCCCTTGCACAATCGGGATACTTGCTTCCAGATTGCCTATTCGCAGTCTTGGTGCCTTATTACGGCTCATACACTACACCCGATATTCCCCATTTTAGCTCGCGACGAGGTATGCTGCATTCTTAGGAATCAAGTGGTCTGCCCAGCAGACCTTGAGCCTGTGGTCGGGGTGGGCGGATTTGAACCGCCGACCACCTGAACCCCATTCAGGTGCGGGTCAAAAAGCGGGGCGCGCACCTGATTATTAGTCAGGTGCGGCCAACTTGAGAGCGGGCTTAGTAAACTGTTTAACATAAAGCTGGGCATCAGTACCTCTCCGGGTTCTTCGGCCAGGTCATGTAGCCCAGGTTCGAATCCCTGGTTCCCAGCCATTTCGTTTAAGGGTCTTACTGCGAGTTTCACCTTTCTATACCTATACCAAAAAGGGCACCAGCCACCGCCATTCGCTCTGGCGATTCTACTACCCTTTTCTCAGCATCATTATGATACCACCAAGAATCACAATTCCCCCAATCACCATTCCTGCAATTCCGCCTATCTGATAAAGATTTGCTTGGTCTTGGGTGAGACCTTCGAAAAACCAGCCCAATCCCCACAATCTCTCCCCTCTATTTATAATTTGAGTAGCGGATTGATAGAAGTAGAAGCCAGCTGCTCCCAACAAACCACCGATGAAAGCTAAAATAATACCACTGAGTACGTTCACAACTATAAAACCTCTATAATGCCTCTTTAATGAGGCTTGACCTGAGCCCTATACTTAAAACCTATCTGCCCGGTAAGAACACCAAAGACAGAACCCAAGAAAGTCGGGCCTTTGAACACTAGATAAACTTCCTTTTCTGCACCTGCAGGTAGATAAACGGCTTTCGATTTTTCCCAATAGTTTCCTTGCCACCATACTTCGCCAAGCACTTCTATGTCACCACCGCGCCCTTGATTTACAATATCCACTTTCACCACTACCGAGTAATCCCCCTCCACAACGGTATCGTAAGCCTCCCTGCCAACAATCTCAGGTTTGGGACCATCACCACAACCACCCAGCCCCACTACCATGGCTAGAATGAGGCTAACAATTATAGTTACCTTCTTCATGCCAGTAGTCTCTCCTGGATGTGGTCCGGAACGTCCAGGGGCTTGAAGGTCTGGCCGTCTACGTATGTATGTATGGACGTTGCGGTTACAGCCAGAACATTCTCTTTGAGACAGACGGCTTGTGAAAACAAGACCTCTCTCGCGCCCACGTTGACGACTTCGGAAATGACCTCAATTTTATCTCCGAACCTCATGGGTTTGAGAAAGTTGACCTTGCTGTATTCGCTCATTACCACTACAGCTCCGTCGGTGCCAACGAAGCGCGGCATCCCTTTCACGATTTCAATTAGACCGGCTGCCATATAAAGGTCCACCCGGCTATTGCTGAACCACTCGAAGATGCGTGGATTTGATACGATACCAAGAAGGTCTGTCTCGGCAACAGTTACAACGTGTTCCTTTCTATGTTCCATCGTTTGCTCCACCCCTCCCCTTTTCTGTATGTTGACCTGAGGCGCGAGGCCGTGCTAGAATGACGCGAAGGTGGCGGGGTTGCTTAGCCTCTGCTCCCCTTTGAACAAGCTGCCTAATGGGCAGCTTGTTCATTCATCTCTCGTTTTAACCTTTCAACCTCACTCTGCGGAATCATCCGTAATCCACCGACTATGACCGCTTGAATCTTGCCATCTTTTATCCACTGCCATATGGTCTGTCGACTGATACCCAAGATCTCAGCGGCTCTTTTTTGATTAACGAAGTCGTAAAGCTCTATCGGTCTCTGATTTGCCATTGCCCGCTCACTCTACGCCACATTTGACACCCTGTCAAGCCCCCCTAGGGTAATTTGTTAGGCTAAGTGGGGAGTCGACAACCGCACCAGGTCTTAAAATCGCCGTTTTCCTAACCGATAGACTGGGGGCCGAAAAAGGTAAAAAGAGGCTCTCGGTTAAGAGAACCTCTTTTCTCGTTCCTGTTGGGCGTAAGCGTTCTATGCGACTGCTACTGGCTCTTTGGCTCGGCTCCGTCTGGCTCTTTTCGGCTTCTCTGCCGGTGTCTCGGTCTCTGCCGGTGTCTCGGCTTCTGCCGGTGTCTCGGCTTCTGCCGGTGTCTCGGCCTCTGCCCTACTCGCAGCCGTCAGCATCGGCATGACCACCAGCCGGTAGCCGTTGCTGGCAAAGAGTACCGGCGAGCTTCCGTTGGTGAGCTTGAGGTCTACCATACCACCGCAGGCCTTGAGTGCCTGCGCTAAGTACCCGCCGTCTATCCTCACCTTGCCCTCACCCTCAGTGTCGGCCAGCAGTTCCGACTGCCCTTTGTCCTCTGGGCTTGTCATCACTACCTTGCCGTCCCCGATGGTAAGGTCAACCGGAAAGCCACCGTTACCTGACAGTGCCTTGAGTGCGTTGACCGCCTTGCCAGCCTCTACGGTGTCAAAGTGTACTACGGTGTTATGCTCGGCGGGTATCAGCTTGTCATAGTCGGGATAGCTGCCCTGATGTCCAGTCCATCTGTAACGGATTAGCTCGGTGTCAATCACCAGACTGTCACCGTCAAGGCTCTCTCCAGACTTCTCAAAACTGACCCTTGCCCGCTTTGCTCTCCGTAAGGCACTCACCATGCCCTTGAGGTCGTCAAGGGTTATCAAGGCCTGTCCCTCACCATCGTCAAAGTCAAGGCTCTCTATTGCCAGCCGGTAACCATCGGCACTGACTAGCGTGAGCTTGCCGTCCTTTGCCACAAAGTTTACGCACTGGAGTACCGGACGGTTGTCCTCAGTGGCCACGAACGGCAGGACTCTGGCCAGTATATCGGCCAACTCTACCGCTCCGACATTGGGCTTGACGGAGTTTGACGGGCTTACCTTGACCTGACAGAGTGTCATCGGAGTGTTATCTCCAATCCACTCACTATCGGACAGGTAGCCGATGTTAGCTCCGCAGACAACCTTTAGGCGTTTGTCGGTATCCTGCGTTTCGCTAGCAATACCGTTGGCCGGTGTAACCTTTACCACGTTACCGGCCAATGCCTTGAGGTATCCGAGTAACCCTTTGCGTCCGACTGTAAAGTCCATCAGGATTACCCTGTCGGACACCGCCCTTGATAGGGCGTCAGTCAGCATAGCCTTGTGAGCCACAAAGCCGTCACCAGAACGCTTGCCCTCGATATTCAGTTGTTCCAGTTTATTCACCCCTTTTGGCTATCTGGCTAGTGGGCAAAACTGCCAGCTTCACCTAGTAGTAAGTACCGTCTAGCTGCGATACGCTAGCCTAGACGGTGCTTCCTCTATACTACCGTTGGGGGGGACTGAAACGTTACCCCCTAGAGTAACCTTTTTTGCTCTCGTTTGCGCCACTTAAAGAGGTACTTCCGGTCTGCGCCGGAAAGGGTCTTATCGTGCTTTATCTTGTCGGCTATCTGGATTAGTCGGGCTGGCGAACCGATTAGCCAGAAGGTAGGGTCTTGCCACGCCTCAACGTCCAGGGCGGTGTCATCGGCCAGGGTATCGGCCAGGCTAACCCTTTGGCCGTCGGCGTCCTCAACCTCAAGGTCAAGGCTCAACATCGGTCTAACCGCCAGCCACTGGCAACGCCCACGCTTCGGCTTCTGGTCGCAGTCCCTACAATATGGTACTTTGGCTACACCGCTCAGTATACATAACTTAGCTTGCCCCTTGCCCCGCTCTCTCCAGTAGTTTATCCGGCATAGGCTTGCTATCCTGTATTGCCTGAGCTGCGGGATAGGCTCACCGTCCCTTGCCCTGGCGTGTGCCAGTTCCAGTAGTATGTTATGCCTTACGTCAAGCTGGTCTTGCTTTGGTACGCTCCGGTCATAGGCTCTGGCAGTGTGTAGCCAGTCCACCCACTCACCGGTTAGCTTGTCATAGCTTTGCTCTAGACGGTCTGCGGTGTCATGGTCTGGCCGTTTCCGTCTGGTGGTCTTGACGGGCATCTGGTGGACTCGGCCACCGGTCAGCATATAAGCCGGTAGTCTCTGCTTTATTGCTGCTGCTCCTGCCTTAGTCTCGGCCACTGCCTGTGCTTCTGCTTTTGTGAGTGTCATCTATCATTCCCCCTTTTGAGACTAGGCAAGCGTCAATTCTGGTTCCGGTATATTCAATTGTTAAGGTTCTATATAAGAGTATAATTGACAATATGCTCTTTTGTCAATATCTATTTTATAGCTATATTTTCATTATTTATAGGCCGGTCATGATGATGGTCAGGGTCATGGTGATAATGATGCAGACTATGATGCAGACTATGATATGTGCCGGTATGTGATAGCTGCTGGTCTGGGGAGCTGCGGTCTGGAACTGCCGGTCTGTCACTACCGGTCTGGCGCTACCGGTCTGGCATAATTACCACTCTTGTTGCCGGGCATCGGGTAGGCGAACCGCTACGGGTTCGGGTGGGATTGCCGACCTACCCGATGCTATACCTTAGGGCTTTGACTACAATTGCTGGAGCCGGTTCACTCGGAGTGGTTACCGAGCCCTGCGCTCCTGCCCCTGTGGTATCATTGGTCATGTGCCTTTTACAACCTCAGCCAATAACTCAGATAAGAACCAGCAGGGGGCTATCTTGAGCGTCATCTGAGCAGGGCTGTCCGCTGCCTCCTCCGGAGTCCACCTAACTTCAGGAGCAAGGATACACCCCTGGCAGGCATCCTCGTCATCAGCAAACTCACCTTTCTTGCAGGCGATGTACCTCTCCAATGCAGCAATGTGCCTTAGGTCGCTCTCGAGAACCATATCTCCTCCTCCACAGTATCAGACTACTGTTTATCTCCGCCGAAGCCTGGTACTGCATATTAAACACACGGCCTCTTGTGAGTTAATCCAAAATAACCTATCGAAGTTATGCCGGCACGGCTTAGGTATACAAATCTTGGCCATTGGCCCAATGACAGAGGCCAGGGCCTTTCTCCCGTCCTCAGTCTTCATCATTTCAGCACCGGTGTTAATGGCCAACTTTACTAGGTCTTCGGCTATTGTCCCCATTTGTCCTCACAGTACACGAATACTGTTCATCCTATCGTTTCAGCCGGTAGTACCGGCGCACCGGTTTGGCCGGCCAGTTATCGAACTGAGGCGAGTCCGACTCCTCTTCCTTTCCTGAGAACTCCACCGCTCCCTGCCTGGCTAACTGCTGGACACACATTTCAAAAGAGTGGTAGCGTGGCTTATGGTAGGGGCGCTTCCTGCCGTTTTCCCTGGCCAGGCGGTCAAGCTCCGCCTTGTATGCTCTGTGCATACTGGCAATGTAGTCCAGTCCCTGGGCCTCCAGGTGCTTGAGGATAAACTCCCTGGTGGAGACGGGTTTTCTGAATCCACCCCTGGTGGGTTCAACCTCCTGTGTCATTCTTCCTCCGAAGTTCTAGCCGTATTAGCCTTACTGCCTCATGGCTCATTCCATTGATGCGGCCAAGCTGTCTCAGGCTTAATTCTGGATTCTTTTTGATACGCTCTATATTTCGGTTCCGCTCCTCCCGCTTTTCTAGCTTCCCTTTAAGCTCATTCTCAAGCCTGCCCAAGCAGAAATAGCAGTAGAGATGTCTCTTGTATCGTCTGAGCAAATCAATACCAAGCACCTCGCCACAGCCATAACACTCAGCTACTTCATAGTCAGGCGAAAATATATTGTAGGTTTTCGGCTGGGACAATCTTTCTGCGTTAATCTCCAAATCTATGCCTCCTTACCTCGTCGGCTGTCTTTGCCACCTGGGTCGGCGTCAGCTTGAAGTAGCGAGCAGTGGTCTCGTATCTCTTGTGCCCCAGGTGGTCCTGCAGGAGCTTCTGGCTATCGCCGCTATCGTCCAGGGTGAGCCAGTCCACGGCAAGGCTATCTCGTAAATTATGAGGATGGACATAATGCATCTGTCCCGTTTCCGGATTCAGTATTGTTTTGCCGCCTAGTCCAGCTCCGGCAGCGCACTTGCGGATGATACCGTAAACCATCTGCCTGGTTAGAGGTACGAGTTTCTCAGAATTTTTCGCCCTCCTGTCTATGTATTCACGGCACAAATTCAACGTTTGCTCACCCACATTGATTAGCCGGGTGCGTTTCTCAATTCCTTCCGCGACGACCTCGCTTATACCTGCCCCGCATTTCGGGCAGAAGTTTTGTCTTCTCCCTGTTGATTGACCACAGCTCGGGCACCTTTTCCTCAGACCCACTTTGAGATGAGGTATCAAGACCAGCTTCTGGTCGAAATCTATCTGGGCTACATTCAATTGCAGCAGCTCCGATACCCGGCAGCCGGTATCAGCCAGGAAGGAGATTATCATTTTGTCGCGGAGAGTCAGTGCATAGCTAATTATCGCCTTGATCTCTTCGGGTGTTAGAAATGTTTTCAGTGCCATTAGTTTACTCCCCTCGCCCTGCGATGGCGTTTTCGTACACATTCCCTGCAATGAACTTGACCAGCAGGACCGCTAATGGTATCAGGACCATTACCATCACTGCGGACTACCAGGTCTTGCTTCACATGCATTCCGCATCTTAATTTCTTACCACAATCGGCGCAAACAGGCTGATTAAAATGTCCTCTCACCACTGCATCTATTTCAAGCCAATACTCTTTCAACTTTACCCTCCCTTGACATCTGCCCTTATTGTAAAATTACATTCTGTAGCTTGTCAACCCGTCAATCCTGGCTCTGGCCAATCATGGACCACATCCAATCAGGCAGCTCAATGTCCTCGATAGCGGGGTTGACCTTCTCCAGGATATCCACCAGCTTACCCGGGGATTTCCCTACCAGAAGCCCGACATCAAACCAGGTTCCGCAGGCCACCAGGATATGGCTCTGCTCCTCAGGCGGCAAATAGCTGAAGATATCTGAGGCTAGACGGAAAAGTGTCCTCATGACAGTGGTGTAAGCCTCCTTCTCGTCCTTCGTTTTGGACTCTTCCAGGATGGGTTTGATTTGCCGGGTCAATTCCTTCACCACTGGACCAAGTGACTCCCTTTCGATTGCTGGATACTTCATAAAACTCCTCCTTCTAAATAGCTTCCACTATACTACCGTTGAGAAAGGCAGAAACGTTACCCCTTCTAGCAAAGCTGTGGTATAATTCTGTCATGGCAGGTCGCGGTGGGAAAAAGAAGAGCCAGAACAGGCTGGGGATTATCCTGGACTTCGTTGACGTTGTCGATACTACTTTTGAAAGGTTAACCGGCAAGCCGGTCGCTGCCTGGTTGGAAGAATTCCGACAGCGGCCCAGGGAGCTGCCACGTGGGGGGCAGACAGCTCCTCAGCAAGACCCGGGTATGTCTCTGGCTACTGCCTACATGGTGCTCGGCTTGCCACAGACGGCGTCCCTTGAGGAGGCCAAAAGGAACTACAGGAATCTAGCGGTGGTCTTCCATCCGGATAGAGGGGGATACCAAAAGGCGATGGTGTTGTTGAACCAGGCCTATGAACAAATTAAGAGAGAGAAGGGGGGAGAAGTGCGATGTTGAAGCTCACTGTTAAAGAGGCTAACGATCTTGCCGACGAAATAGATAAAGGGGGCGGAAATAGTGATAGTCTGAGAGCTGCAATCAACGACGTGGGCAACCCCGGGAACGGCCGCACCTCTATTCCTGCTACAAATGTAACTGACGAAGAGTGGCTTGAAGAAAAGCGTGCCCAAAGCACTATTGAGAAAGGCACAGACCTCGAGTGCATGATGTGCCATGACCAATTTGACCATTTAATCTGCGGTACCTGTGAAGTCTGCTTCAGGGAGTGGATGCTCCCCTTAAAACCCAAGACCAGGATGCGGAAATTGCTTTAGGAGGAAGTGATGGAGATTAATATCGTGGCCACCGTTGGCATTTGTTCTGAATTCATGTCAGCGCCGGATGCTGAAAAGACAGAGGTATCCGTGGTAATCGTCCCTATCAAAGTCACCTCTGAAGACGAGTCGAAGATCAGGGTAATAACCGGTTGCAATCTATGGCAATCCTGTCATAATGATGCCTGCTGGTATAGTCTTGGGGCAAGAGAAAAGAAAAAGACACGCCTGGGAAAGTGAAGACGCGTCTCTTTTAATCAGTGGAGAGCTAAACTATGCCTCTACCTAGCGCAAGCATGGACTGCGTCGGTAAAGGCCTTCTGAATCCTCTTGTCTTGCTGTCCGCCCGTTCCGACTGGAGGCGGGGGATACCTTTGATCCCTCAGCTTGGCCCCAATGCAAGCATTGAAGGCGCTCGGCCTGTGGGCAGGGATCCCCACCATTCGCCGGAGGGTTCGGACCGGTAGCCCGGCTACCTGAGCCATATGAATCTTACTCATATTTCAGTACCCTCCTCATGAGATTTTGATGCTGCTGCTGTTGATTCTTCGTCTACATCATCTGGATTGAAAGACTGGGTTGCACAGTCAAAGTCCTTCAATCTTTCCCGTAAAGGCTCCTCCACCGCGTCTTTAATTCTATCGAACTCCCCGCAGAGTGTCAAGGGCATCTCCGGGTCATTTTCATTGGTGGCTATCTGCTCAAGATTTTCTGCCAGGTCTTTAAGGCCCTGTTCTTGGAGCTCATTAAAGTACCAGTTTGCTGTAACGCCCAGACGGCATGGCCGGCAGTGATCCGGGTCATCTTTTAGCGGGTCCTCCTGGCGGATCCACTCCTCCATGGTGAATTCCGGGCATTGACATTTGGTCTTGTCCTCGAGGACTTCCTCAACCTTTCCGACATCCTCAGTAGTAACCTGAGCTTCTTCTTGATTCATAACTCCCTCCTCGTAACAGTACTGGCTACAAGCTGCAAAACGAGCTCGTTGATACGGGTGCCCGGTGTTAGCATTTTATCCACCGAGAAACTGATAAGAGGGCTGGGTGTCTCTCCACCAAGAGCTCGGGTGAGAGACTCGGCAGCTTTGTCTTTTTCGTCAGCCTTCAGGGATTCTACAGCCGCCAGGTATTGCCTGATTGGCTCCGGGTTCGCCATTTGGTTACTCCGTCTTAGGTGCTCGTTGGATTACCTTCAGGGCTGCCCCCCTCGGTGGCCAGGGACATCTCAGGCTTTGTCTCACCTGTCTTGGCAAGCCGGCGCTTCCACCATTCCCTGTTGATCTTCCGGTAGTAGGATGCTGTATCGGCGGCAGCGGCTTCCAACTCCTTAAAGGTTGTCAGCGTCTCAAGACGGTGTCTCAGACCGCGGCTCTGCCGCAGCGCCTCCTCAGCTAAATCCCTTTCCCAATCAGGCGTACTGAGGAGCTTCTCTGGTGTCAGGTCCACCCGCTCGAGTGCGTTTTGCTCTTCCAGAACCTTGGCCACTCTATCTATTATCGCGTTGCTGGTTATACCGTCGTTCTTGAACCTTACCGCTTCATTAAGTAGGCCGGCACTAGTGGAAAAGTGCCCAACGGCACAGGCGACGCAGGCTATGGCGACAGGTTCCTGCTTTGGGGCGATTTCTGCCACCTGGGTAATAGTAGTCGGCTTTTGCTCTGGGGGGGCTTTGTTTTCAGCCACAGGGGCCGTCATGGTAGCTGCAAACTCCTCCAACGATTTGGTATTGTCCCGGGGAGGAAACAAGACCCTCTCGATAGGGACTCTATTAAGAAGATTACTGATAGCTACTAGCCAGTTCATGCTTACATTTTACTCCTTTTCTTGATTTAGGCAAGCCCTAGGAGACCTGGCGGGGTTAAGCTCTCGGGACAGGGCTTTAAGACGTAGGACGAAGCGTCTTGCGTTCCCTGTCTTTTTGTGCTTTACTTGCTTATAAGACAAAGACAAGAGGGGGTAGACATGGCAAATATAACTGAGCTACTGGAGGCATTAAACACCAAGGAGGCAGCAGTTTCTACGGCTGACCTAGCCGACGCGCTCAAGGCGTCAAAGGAGGGGACGCTAAAGCAACTAACCAGGGAGAAGAGTAAGGGACACGTTGAGGGCAGCAGTCAAGACGGCTGGCTGATAACTGATGCTGGTAGAAAAGAATTGGAAAAGGGAGACATTCACCCGTCGATGATAGATGAGGAGGTCACTAAGAGGCAGCAGTTTGAGTCCATAGGACGGCGCATCGGCATAAGGGAAACAAGGATTGTCTTGGCCACCGATATCGTCTGGAGCGGTGATTTTGACGATGTTAAGTGGGTATGGGAGGCCCTTGGCCAGGCGGACATTGCCGATGACCTGAGGAGCGTGTGGGTTAACTCATGGCGTGCCAAGCTCCACAAAGGCATTCCGCCCGAGCTTGAAACTGAGCTTACCGGAGTTGGCAAGACTGCGGCCGAAGCGGAAAGGGGCGTCACTCCAAGTAAGCACGGAGGCAGGGAGTATATCATCGTGGAAGACGAGCCGGTAAGGGTCGGCGAGAACCTTGGGGACTATAGCCTGCAGGATGCCAAGGATATCCTGAGCATAAGGGCGCTGAGAAGCAGATTTAGTGGCGCTGGGCAAGCAGGGGCTCAGTCTGGGGCAGGTTCCCAGCCCAGCTCGTCAGAAAAGGTCTCGGAGGTCCTGGCGGCTCTCGCGCCTTACCTCAATAAGGGTTCTGATGTCGAATTGATCAAAGAGGTCCTCGGCGATAAGCTGGCACTGCAAAGACAGGAGATATTGAGCCACATGCCTCAACAGGGATCACCTGCCCAGCCCAAGCCCTTTATGGAGCAACTCACCGAATTCGTTGGTGCTATTGGCAGCCTGAAAGAGGTCGGCCCATCACTAAGATCGATACTGGGTATCCCGGAGCCATCTAGCGGTAATGGGTCATCCACGGCACTGCCCGTGCAGTTGGCAGGGCCCGACGGCAACCCAATGATTATGGACCTGGGCCAGGTCATCAACTGGAGGAAGTTTCTAGCTGATGAAAGACGAGAAGACGAGCGCCACGGCGCGCTGATGGGGGTCGCAAAGACAGTGAGGGAAAACATCCCGGACGGGATTCAAGCAATAATGTCCGCTGCGTCTGAAGTTAAAGCGGGTACCGGGGGCAAAACAACACCAGCAACTGCACCCCAGCCGCAGGTGTTTCAATGCGGTGACTGCAAAACGAAGTTTAGCGCGCCCGCAGACTGGGCGGGGCAGCCTCTAAAATGCCCGAACGCTGACTGTGGCCGGGAATACACAAAAGAGGAGTTGCTGGAATGACAAGCTTTATGCAGCGGTCAGCCAAGCGTTTCCTGGCAATCAAGGCTGCCCGTGAAATCAGGCAGGAAATCGAAAAGGCCGGGCTGGAAAATCTTATAACCCTTTGTGAAAATGGTATTAGCATCGTGACTACCTGCCTCAACGGGTGCTCCCCGCAGGAGCAGGCAGCATACAGGCGTGAGTTAAATGCCCTGCTGCAGATGGGGGTTACCGCCGACATGGTACTTGAGGAAATTGCTAGACAAATGCCAAAGATAGCGCCTATAATGGAGCGACAGTCGGGTTATAAAAAAATGGAGATCGAGAACCTTGAGGCTTTCCTGAGAGGGGGGCAAGTAGCCAAGAAATAGCCGGGCATTAAATAAAATAGAAAAGGGGCTGGCAATTTGCTGGCCCCTTTGATTTTTTGGAGGGAAGGATGGAAGTCAAGGTGACTCTGAGAAATCCCCCCGCCGGCGTCTATAATTGAAAGCAAACTGGAGAAGAGGTTTGGCTAATGGGCCTGTATACTGAGTTAGTCATAGGAGTTCCAGCTTCTGCAACGCCTGGTGAGACAGTAAACTTTACGGTTTCTGTGACAAGCAAAGGCGTTGATAAGTTTGTTAGGCTTTTCATTGAAGTAAATGATACGGTTGTCCCAGTTGACCCGTATGAATTTGAACTAGTCGGTATTCAAACAGGAGTCGGATGCGGTTCATTTGTGATGCCATCGATTGATGCAGTTATCACAGCATACTCACTCTATCTTGGCCCAGACTTCCAATGGTTTGAAGACGATATAGAAACAAGTATTGTTAGTCTGGCAACACCAACAACCTTTCACCTTGATGTTTATGTCCCCCCTTGGGCCGCGGGCGGCTATATTGACCCTGGCAGTGGGGACTACCCAATCAATGAAACAGTAATACTAACCGCTCATCCTCTTACTGGTTACAAGTTTACAGGCTGGGGTGGTGATGCCAGCGGGACATCCCTCACTTACAGTCTCTATATGAATGGCGATAAGTATGTTGAGGCTTACTTTGAGGAAGTGTCCGTGGCCGGCAAGATAGTGGACAAGTGGGTCAACAAGTCCCCTGAGGGTTTCGGGCTGCCGATACCGGCAGATGTCAAGGCCGACGACAATACCTTTGAAATCGGCGTGCGAGGGCGCAACGACTCAGACATCAGCATCGTTGCCGGCATGGTGGTCACAGTAGTCGACCCCGAGGGAGTCCTGAGGGCAGCGCCGGCCATTGACTGGGCCGGACTTTCACCTGGTGAAGAATTAAACTGGGAGTATAATATCTCCCCGGTAGATAAGCCGGGGATATGGACAACGCTGATCAGGTTCCAGGCACAAGAATAGGGAGGGTATTATGGTTAAAACATTAGACACAATTCTCATTGAGGGCAGTCAGGTTTCACACATCGGTGCTGGCCCCGAGCTGGACAGGTTTTCGGGTGCGGTACTGGTGGCCACCGGTATCCCTACCGGAGAGATAATCGCTCTTTGGATTAACAAAGCCCCCGAGGGGAACAACCTTCCTTTCCCGGCGGCAGTGACCGCTGACGACAATACCTTTGAAATCGGCATCCGGGGGCGATTTACCGGGACGGTAGCTAAAACTTGTGGTATGGAAGTCACGGTAACTGACCCCGATGGTATCGTGAGGGCAGCGCCGGCCATTGACTGGACAGGTATGGATCCTGGTGAAGAATTAGACTGGGTGTACAACATCTGTCCCGTCGACAAGTCGGGGACCTGGACAACGCTAATCAAGTTCCAGGTACAATAAGGAGCATTATGGCTGTAGATTTGTTTGAGGGCGCCTGTCTGGCTGCCACTGAGGCACCACCGCCCGCTGAATTCCAGAATCTCGTTGTAACTGGCTATGATGGTGTCCCTGTTGGTGAGCCGCTCATGGTGACCCCGGGGCAGACGGTCACAGTCCACATGACGGTTGACTACCGTGGGCCGGCTATTGATGGCGCCATATATACAGGCATAGGCTGGCGGGTGGGAGTCGTTATAGAGCAGTTTGTTCACACGTTTACTAGCCGGACCCCGGTTCAATTTGAAGCCTCTTATGACTTCACCCCCCACGAGTTTGATTGTGATGTGGATATCCTGACCCTGCCGCCGGCCGAAGAGCTCCTATACGGCACTCTCTTGGATATGTATGCCAAGATAATAGAGGTGCCCGGTGCTGATATCTATACCCCCTTCTACATAGGAGTTATCGCCTGGAGCAAACCGATTGAGGAATACGAACTCATCCAGCACACGTTCTCCCACTTCGCCTATATCTATGCCGGCGATAAGGAGGTCACCACCCTTGCCCTAAGGACCGACCCTTTTAAACCCGCCGACTGGGTGCCCGAAGAGTTTATCGCAGAGCTGGAGAGAGAGGCCAGGGAAAGCGGTGTTCGGGTGCTTGAAACCAAGGTCTATGTTGACACCGACCCGCTCTTTTGGACAGACTATGTGATTGAAGTCACAGGCACGCCACCCCCCGGTGGAGTGGGAGTCGGTGTCCTTCCTGCCATTCCCCTTTTTGTAAAAATTATACTGCTGTCACTGTCCGTAGCCTTTGGCATCTGGGTGATAACCTGGGCGGTAAAGCAATTCCTCGGAGTTTTCAAGACTAAACCGGGGTTGGAAGACATGAAGCAGTCCTGGGGCAAAGAGGCCCTGATTATGGATATTCGTGATGCCGAGGAGTTTTATGAGCGTCCCTTGACGCCTGTGGAGGCCCTGGAGGGGATGTCAGAGGCGCAGCTGCGAGACCACCTCGATCAAATAGCCGAGGAAGAAGTGCCAACGGGAGTAGATTGGATGGCTCTGGCTATAGTTGGTGGCGCAGCTGCCCTGGGCGTTGGGGCTGCGATTGCTCTAAACGCAGGCAGGCCCAGGGAGTAGCCCTTGGTAACGGCTGAGGAGAAGTGGAACCAAGCTTTTGAGCATATCGTGCCCACGGTATCTCTGGCGGTCGGCATATTATCTGTTGGGCTGGCGACAATCGCACTTACGCGCCCCAGCATAGCGCAGAGGGCGCATTACCAGGATGGTCAGTATCTGGTAGCTGTTCGGTACCTGGGACAGTGGTATGACCTGCGTGATTTTATTACCCCAGACGACCCGGCCGTGCGGGCCGTTTTTTCTCAGGTTGGGCCAGATGCCTGGCAGCTGTTCGATTTTGTGTGCCGGGAATTTTCCTATCGCCGTGACACTGGGGAGTTCTGGCAATTAGCCCGGGAAACCCTGGCCAGGAAACGAGGCGACTGTGAGGACACTAGCATATTGCTCACGTCCTTGCTCTGGAACTTCACTGATGCTAAAGTCGCTCTTGGTGACTACCAGGGCTACGGCCACGCCTGGGGCCTGCATAATGGGCAAATTCTGGAAACCACATACACCCAAGCCCGGCCGGTCCCCGACCCTGAGAATTATTGCGCCAATGTCTTATTCGATGACCAGGAAGTAATAGAACTCTGGCCCGGTGCTTTTGAAGAGCTGTTTGCGTTACGAAGGGACGAAGCCACCAAACTGCTCTTGATGGCGGAGGTGCTGGCTAATCATGGCTAAGCTAGGTATCATGATACTAGGCAGCGTCTTTGGCCTCGTCGGTAGTTATGCCCTCCGTGATTATCTTCATGTCGCCGTGGCCAAGACTGCCGCCTTTCAAGAGGCCAGGAGACTCGGCAACGGCAAGGGATTAATCAACATAGGCTGCGGCCCTCACCGCACATACCAGACCCAGATAATCGCGGAGCAGCCTGACGTGCTGGCCAATCTGGATATCGTCCCCAACGGCATGCCGCACTTCAGCCAGATTGACCTGGAACGAAGCCCTCTGCCGTTTGCTGATAAGCAGTTTGGATGTGCCTTCGCAAGTCACGTCTTAGAACACCTCGACAACTGGAGTTTCGCTTTAGAAGAGGCTTGCAGGGTGGCCGACTATGTGGTCGTTGTTCTCCCTCATCCTGCTTACTTTTCTGGCTGGCTCATTCCCAGTCACCGGCAGCACTTCTCCAGGGACGATATCCACGAGATGACGCAACTTTATCCCAATGTGGTGGTGTACTGCTGATGGAAATATTACCGGTTCACATCGCGATTATACCGGACGGGAACAGACGCTGGAGCAAGCTCCATGGGATATCGCGTCTTGAGGGGCACCAGCGGGGTGCCGAGGTCATGTACCAAGTCGCTGATTACTTGGCGGACAAAGGCATCAAGTACCTGACACTCTGGGGGTTTTCCACGGACAACTGGAAGCGCCAGCCCGGTGAGGTCGATGATATCTTCAATCTGCTGAAACAGTGGCTTGATTCGCACACAGCCTGGGCCAATAGCAAAGGTATCAGGCTACACCACCTGGGACATCCTCAAGAATTGCCAGAGAGCCTCAGGGAGGCAATCAGACAGGCAGTGGAACTTACGCACCACAATACTGGCATGACCCTCAATATCGCCGTTAACTACACGGGTAGAGTTGAGATTCTGGATGCCGTTGCCCGGCTGATAAAGATTAATATTCCTAGCGAGCTCTTGGATGAGGCGAGGTTCGCCAGCTGTTTGGACACCCGGGTCATACCCGATGTGGACCTGGTGATCCGCACCGCGGGCGACACGCGAATGAGCAATTTTCTCCTCTGGCAAACTGCTTACAGCGAGATCTACTTTACCAAGACGCTATGGCCCGACTTCGACCGGGAGGAACTCGATAGAGCGTTGTTGTCCTACAGCGTTAGACCGAGACGCTTTGGGGGGGACTGATGTTTTCCAGAGTTAAGGCAGCCATAAAAGCCTTCAGGGAAAGGCGCTTTGTCATCATCATCTCGGAGAATGAGGGAGAGGCGGACCTGGCCATCCCCGCCGAGGAGATCCTGGCTGAGTCAATTTTATTTGCTGCCAGGGTAGCTTCAGGCCTCCTCTGCTTAGCTCTACCTAAAAAGAGGCTTGAGGAACTGGCTATAGACTCCCTGCCATCCAGATACCGGGCGACCGATACCCCCTTTTACAGCCCGGTCGATGCTAAAGAGGTAGAGCACTCCGGAATTTCACCAAAGGACAGGGCATTCACCATTAAGAAGATAATCGACCCCAGCACCAGGCCGTCTGACCTGGCCCGACCCGGGCATATCCCGTTACTTGGCGCCCATCCCGATGGACTGATTGGGCGTAATGGCCACACCGAGGCTGTGATTGAGTTGTGCCAGCTGGCTGGACTATATCCCGGTGGCGTCCTCTGTGAGCTGGTTAGCGACACCGGAGACATGATGAATGCTGAAGAACTGAAGGCCCTGGCCAAGAGGTCGAAAATCCCCATTATCACCGTCGGTATGCTCACAGAATTTACCAGGTCGCTGCTTCCAAAGAAAACTTGACAATCCCCTAAAATAGCAGTAGGCTTTTAATTAGCTTGGTGAGTTTGCCGATGAAATCGGCTCACCAAGCTTGATTATTTCATCGGCAGCTCAAGGCTATCAAAAGGGGCTAGCAACCTGAACCCGGAAGGTTTAGGTAGGTATGCTAGCCCCTTTCCTATTGGGTCAGGTTGCCGGCTCCGGGCTTAATACACTAAGGAGGAGGTAGAGTTATGGCAGGACAAACACTAGCAATTGCCGCACCAGGAACCGAGGAGATGACCGAGACCGTAACCGGATTGGCGGGCGCCGGTATTGCCGGCGTGGTTGAGGGTATCAGCGTCAAGATGGCCCCAAAGTTGGGTGTCCTCGAAACCCCTTTCACCTGGGCTACTCTGCTCGGCGTACCGGCCATAGGAGCTGTGGGGGCCCTCTTTACCAGGGGCGTGCTCGGCAACCTATTCCAGGGGGTAGCCGCTGGCGGCACCGCTATCGCCGCCTACGTTCTACCCGCGATGCTGATGCCGGACATGTTTGGCAAGAATACTCCCCAGCTGAGCGCTGAGCAGCGAGCTGCTCTAGCTGCTGGCCGCGATGTTAAGCAGCTGACAGCAGGTAGTGCAGCCCTGAGGGCACAACAGGCCGGGGCTCGAGGCGCAACTATCGGATTAGACTTCTAGGGAACCCCCTCGAGGGAAATCCATCAAAATCTCAAAATGGCACGGAGGGAGAAATGGATCACTACGAAATGAGGTGTCTCCTCGATTATGCCGGCGGCGCCCTGGCCGTTGATACCTGGGCCAGGCCGACACCGGCCGCGGTCTTCGGTGAGCTGGACGGCAATGAGCGCGCGGAGATAGTCTACGCCGAAATCTGGTCTCCAGTAAGCATGACCGGTGATGAGGCACTGAAGAAGATCGTCATTATCGTCGACGGCGAGGAAACCGGCAAATACATCTCGCTGTGCGGCGTCCAGTCAGCCTGCATGGCCCCGCCCGTAGACCGGCTCTGGGGCTCGAAGCGCTACACCTTCGGTACCCCCCTCGACGTCACCAAGACCATGCAGAACCCCCTCACCAATACCACCATCAAGGTCCAGCAGAACGTCACGGTGGCGTGTCTAGCCGGGCCGGTGTCCGCTATACCACCGGAGTCCCCGATCACCATGGCCTACCGCATCCGGCTCTGGGGCAAGGTCTACAAGACCACCGAGCTGCCCCGGTTTGGCCAGATGGGGTTCCCCGCCTACCTGCACGAGAGAACCAGGAACCGGACCCTTACGCTGAGCAAGAAAGCCATCCCGATAAACGCCGAAACCTGGCTGACTCTGCCCGGTGGCATAAACCAGTCGATACCGAAGGTCAACCCCTTCGCCCGATACGCCCAGAACCTGCTGGCCTCCGATGGCATGCAGGGAGACTACCAGTTCCGCCTGTCCACCGGCCAGGTGCTGGAAGAGCAGGAGAACCTCTACTGGGATTTCGATGAGAAGGACGCCCTCTTTATTGAGGGCCTGGGAGTCAAGACCGGCGCTATCCCCTACCTGGCCACCAACATAGCCCGGGCCGGATTGAGGATCGGTGGGGATTATCACCCCAAGGGACCGACCACGAGAACGTCCATGTTCCCGGTCACGGTGGGCATTAACGAGCTCAACTTCGGCCACCTGGCGCCGATGGCCCCGGTCGCCCATCCGTACTACGCTGCCATACCGAAACTGCCGCAGCCGTACATGATCTGGAACGAGATCGGCTACGTCGTGGTGAGGGATGACGGGGTAGGAGCAATCGCTCTGGCTATTCCCAACAACGTCATTGTCGCGCTCACAGGAATCCGCATCGAGTTGAGGGGAGGTTAAAAATGGGTGAATTAGTGCTTCTTGCTAAAGATGTTGTTGCCACGCTGACGAAAACAGATCTCCCTGCCGGTGCTCCGGAGTTTGACGAGGCCGAC
Organism: uncultured Ignavibacteria bacterium; assembly: GCA_964403165.1. GTDB lineage: Bacteria > Zixibacteria > MSB-5A5 > MSB-5A5 > SM1-73 > SM23-73-3. The sequence goes on along the minus strand of CAYOFL010000019.1, from coordinate 22,432 downwards.
ATCCTGGAGGTTGTTCATGTGTCGGGAGTAACGGCTACCGCCACCCAGGCCCAAACTGTGGATGCCAATACCGCTTTACTTTGGGCTGATGCTACCGAACCGTCTGTAGCCAACCACATCATGTTTGGCTATACCGCGGGTGTCAAGCAGTTCAAGGCCAAAGATGCTCTAGCCGCTGGTAGTTTGCTTGTGGCGACTATCAGGCCAACGGGTGAGCGAGTTAAGGTGACATAGGAGAAGGAGAGCGACGTGCTAATAATTATTGGTAGAGATGTCATAGCTGACTTCGCTCAGACCTCCTATGCTGCCGGGGTGCCTGATTTTGAGGAAGCCGATATTCTCCTGGTGACCCATGTGTCTGGCGAAACGATTGTAGGAACGGTGGACTATACTGTTGACCCCTACAATGCCGCCGACTGGGCTAATGGAGCCCTGCCTAACGTCGAGCACATCATGTTCAATGCGGGTGCCAGGCAGTTTAAGATTGCATCTACTGTTCCACTCCCCGCAGGCAGCCTGCTCCTGGTCGTAATGAGGCCGAAAGGGGCACGAGTTAAGGTCAGTTAGTAGGGCCTGGATAAACTGAATATTTATCGCCGGAGACTTGCCGGTGAGCAGTAGTATAGGAGGCGATTATGCCAGGACAAGATGGAAAAGGCCCCCCAGGGGGGGCGACAGGACCACGAGACGGCCGTGGGGGTGGTAACCCCGGTCGACCCGGGCCCGGCACAGGAAGCAAGACCGGGGGCAAGAAAGGCCCCTGCTAACAAAAGAATAGGTGTTCGCCGGAGTCTTGCCGGTGAGAAGCAAGTGATATTGCCTATCAGCGGTCGTTGGTAGGCAATTTCTTTGAGGTGACCTTGGTAGAAACTAAGGAAGGAGCCGCCCTGGGTCTCGCGGTAGTCGGCCTGGCGGGAGGTCTACGAGGTCTTCCCGAACGAGTGGCTGGCCGATACCGATATTACCTTCACCTGGAAGATCCGGAACACCGGCGATGTCGGGGCTTACTTCCAGGTCTATATGTTCACCCCGGGCGACTGGCTCTACCTGAACCCGGGTGACGAGCTCGAAGTGGAGGAGGATTTCCATACTCCCGCGCTCCCGGTGTCCCCCTACGGCCAGTACTACCGGGTGTATATTCTCGCCAAGAAGGTCACCGGAGAGAGAATAGGGGCGGTGTGGACATCTGAGGAAATCGAAGTAACCTACACTTAGGGAGGCTTTTATGATTACTGAGGCAATGATTAAACAGGTTCATCTGTCACCGGAGTGCATTCCTGACTCCTGGTATGGGGCCGTCCCCAACCTTGCTGAGGTTGCACCGGCAGTACTGGACTTGAGAAGGTTTAAGCCTTATCTCTTGAACCTCACCAATATCCAGACCACACAACCTGCGGGCTTCGCCAATGTATGGCTCAGGGCACGCTATGATAATACCAGGGTAGAAGAAAACGTGGCAGCTTTGCTTCCTGCTCTGGTTGGTGAGTGGAGAGTCCCCGCTAAGGATTTTATCTACTTCAACTTTTATGGAGCGGCACTGGTCGCCGGCTATAGCACTCATTATAGCCTCTGGGTTATCCAGCCGACAGTTGCCCAGAAACTGCTCTACGGCTTAGCCCTCACAGCCGAAGAAAAGGCCCTTGCCGACAGCCTAGGCATCTACAACACGGTCGAGAAAGGCATCCTTCCTCTACCCCTATCGCAGCAGATTGAGCGGGAATACCATGTGCTGGGCGAAGAGACGCACTCCAGATTAGTCAATATTGCCGCAGCCAATACCGTCTACACCATAGAGACATTATACCCAAGTGGGCCCGACGAATTTATCGTTCTGACCGGGCTTGCAGCGGCACCAGGAGCACCAGCCGACGATATCCGTCTTGTTATTGACAGGGATGATGACGCCAACTATGCCGAGTTAAGAACCCTCGCCCTGAGCCTGGTTACGGGTGGGGAGGTGGCGGCTTTTATCCCTGTACTCAAAGAGATTCGTCTCACAACAAGTTCCGTCGGCGTACCTGGCGCTCACCTCTTCAGATACAGCTTCATGCGCTGCCGTATGACCAACCTGCTGAGGGCCCGCTTTGGGCTGGCGAGTAAGGACGAGTTACCCGGAGACACATGGGCAAAAGTCAAGGGAGGTATCCTCTAAGAGTGGAAAGAAGAAATGCAGCCACAGCTCTAATCAGTGGTGGAATAGGGACCGCCCTTGGTGCCACAGTTACTGCCTTGTTAGCCGCCAGGCCAGCACAAGCCGCCCCGGAAAATGAAAAGCTGGACTACCTGATTGAGCTACAGACGGTCATGGTCCAACTGCTGACAAGGCTGGTTGAGATAGGTGAGAATGGTGACGGCCAGGTACCGACTATCCACGGCTTAGCCTCTCTTTTCCCGGAGGCCATCATTGACTTTATGCAGGTGGGCGCCCCCAAGGGAAGGATCCAGGTCATCGGCTTTGCCGTGCCTATCGCTGTTCTCGCGGGAGGAACTACCACCTGGCAGTTCCGCTTGCCCGATGGGTGGGTCTCGGTAGCCCGAACGCCTTACCACTTCACCTCCGACTTCTACGACCCTCTCCTCACCGTGCAGGTGCTCGTTGAGGCAGAGATGACGCCAATAACCTGGGGGGCACTGCCCATGACCGGTCCCAGGGATATTCTATTCGATTTTTCACCAAAACGGTTTGGCATGGACGTCATTGTCAACAATGGCACCCTCGTCGACTCCGTGGTCACCGGGGAGGCCACCGTCGTCTGGCTTGAGAAAAGCTATTTCGATGAAGTTTACCTCCCCTTGATGAAGGCACTCTATCAGGTAGCTGAGGGGGTGGCGATACTATGAAGCTCGTTTGCAAGACTCATGGGGTAACCCTGATTATCCAGGACAAAAAACATACAATTCAGCCACCGGCCGGGTCCTATGGCTACCCGTGCCGCTTAGTGTCAGATCCTCATCCCACTGAAGGCAAATCTGGCGACTGCGAAATAGTCAAGGAGGACTAATGGGCATTGGGATCAAAAACCTGATTAAGATACTCCGGGACTTCTTTGGCGGCGGCGCTGATATCTCCGCGGCCAACCCGCTGCCTGTAACTGATGTGCCAGCCTCACCGCCACATTCTGCCCTATGTTCGGATACCACCATACCTGCCGGCACTACCTACCATGTCTCCTCAGGGGATGTCTGGGGAGTCCTGGCCCTGGCAATTGAAGCCGGGGCCGAGCTCCGGATTGACGGCGAGGTGCACGCCTGGGAGGACGTTACCGGCACCGGTATTATAACCGGGGAAGGCGATTTAAGACTGCATTAAGGAGGCAAAATTATGCCGGATTTGTACTTGAGTGATACAAGAAGGATAAGAGACGTCGGCGGGCTGGTGGTGGTGGAGTATTACGACGTTGGAACTGCCACCTGGATAGCGGAGAAGAAGCCTGTGACCCTCTCCTGTGACCCGTGGGTCCTCGACAACACAGCTGTCGCCGGTTTGAACCCAGCAGCACACACTGCCGTAGGAGGCACTAATTTCCCCTACGCAGAGCTTGATTATGATGATGCTCAAGAGGAGTACTCCGCCTGGAGGTTTGCCCTACCCCCGAACTTCGACCCCGATGAGGATATTATATTCAGACTCTACTGGAAGTCGGGAACGGCTATTGTGGGTGATGCCGTCTGGGGTATCGCCGTTCTCGGCAGAGAAGAGGGTGACGATATTGCTGCCGCCGCTATGGGGGCAAATGTGCAGGTGGTGGATACCGTACAGGGAGTCGTTGAGCAGCTTACCGTGACCGAAATCACCCTGACGCCGGCGCAGCACGACCTGGATCCCCACGATATGGGAATAGTCATGGTGACAAGGGACGGTCTGGATGCCGCCGATACCTTGGTTGGTGACGCCCATTTGGTTATGGTTAAGGTCGACATCGCCATTAACCCGGCCGTGTTGATAGCCGGCATGCCTTAGGAGGTAAATCGTGGCAGTAGGAAAGCGCTCCGGCGGGAAAGCACTGCAGAAAGTCCTGGGCCAGGGCGGCAATATAAATGCCGATAACCCCCTGGAGGTCCACGACCCAAAAGTCGGAAGCCTGATCAGCTACGAAGGCGTCGCAACCGCTGACGGTGCTGCTGATGGCTCGACTCTTATAGATAACGACCTGACCACAAAGCCAGACTTCAACGGTAACCTGGTGATAATCACCTCTGGTGCCTACGCTGGCCAGGGGAGGGATATCAACGGGGTAACCACTGCTGGCACGGTGACCCCTAACCTTGCCTTTGGCGGACAGATTCTCAGGGGGACGACCTTTGTCATTGTCGCCCTGAGACTCACCCCCGCTGAGGTGGCTGCCTTAACAGCACTTGTTACTGCTTTAATGGCCGATGTTGGTGACGCCTCCACTGCTGTACTGGGAAACCTCTTTGGCATCCTTGGCGACCCGGCAGCCGGCGAAGACCTTGCTACCCGTATTGGTTACGAGGGTGCACTTTCTATTGCAAACAAACTTACGGCTGCTAGGGCAACTCTACTCGACCAGATTACTGCTCTACGGATGGCTGAACTTGACCCCGCTGGGCTACCAGCCGATGTGGCCGCTGTCGCCGCTCAACTGGTAGTGGTATTGGCTGATACCACAGCCTTGCTATTAGATACGGCGGCGATAATTGCTTCACTTGCCGCTTTAAATGACCTTGCCCAGGCAGATATTCTCTCTGATGCTACCCCTTTCGCTGGGGCTGATATTGCTGCCATCGTCGCCGCACTTGCCGCCATCCCTACCGAAAATTACTTCGAGCAGAACCTTCCAATTCTGATGAACAGCACCCAGTCGCTTACCAATGCAGCCGGGAACAAGGACTTCATTGGCGACAATGTTACGGGAGCCAAAGGTCTCATATCGACTGATGATACAAAGGTACAGAAGGTAATGCTCGTTATCATCGGCCGGGCCGTTAGCTCCTATGATGGTGATAATGCCCTTGACTGCACTACAGCCACTCATAACCAGTGGAAGATAAACCTTGACGGTGGGGCCTGGTCTGACCTGGTAAATGAAGAGGCAGACGGCCAGATGCTCGACGACGATTGGCAGGCACTTAGCAGAGGGGCTATCCACCCGTTTACCTTCATGTTTGACGTTACCTCCCAGATTACTAACATCGATGGCAAGATTGGGCTGAGACTTGAGAATGGCAGGGCGGAGCAAGACAGCTTCATTGTAACCTGCGATATCTTCTTGAAGGTGTTATGGAAACTTTAAGGAGGGGAATATGCCAAGACAGGATTGTATAGTATGGCGGCCTGACACCTGTGGTTGCGAGGTACTGATTAACAGCCAGGGGAAGATCCTTGATGAGAAGCAGGTCAGAGCAGAGCAGATGGCCAGAATTGCTGCCAAAGACCCGACTGTGAACAGGACACCACTGCGCACTCTCCGTGATATATGCCCGGAGCACCAGAACCAGGGCCACATGCAGAAAGATGCTGCCCTGCTGACAGTAATAAACGAGGAAAATCGCCGTAAGAACAACGGACTTCAGACTGCAATCGACCATATTCCAGGTCTTGAGCTGGACGATATCGATTGGTCACTCGACGGTGATAGGGTGCTCATTCTAAATCTACCTCAGGGAAAATGTGACAGCCCGCAGGCCAACGCCCTCAGAGGTTTATACACAGCAGCCTTCGGTCCGGGGAAGGTCATAGTGAACAGGGTAGAAAAGTAGTTAGGGAGCCTTAATGTCAAGCTGGTTTGCACAGACATCCAATAATGACGGTGTAGCAATAGCTGCGGCAGCATGGAATTACTGCCCTGTGCTCGGGGCAGAAATGCTTACCCAGGTAGAAGCTAGACATACATGGGTATGTCGTGGCTCATACACGATATCGAACATGTCTTTCCGTCTTACAGCCAATACCCTTTCCGGTATTCTCAACTGGAGTAGCCGGGACACTGGCGGTGCTGGTAACCAGACAGCTGACGCGGCAGCCGGTACTAGCGGATTGTTCGAGGATGCCGTAAACAGCGATAGCATTACCAGCGGGGATAACTTTAACTGGCGGGTAGGTGCCGCTGCTGGTACCGGAAGTGCTACCTGGACATTCACCTCTTGCGTGATAACCGCAGCCGATATACCGGTTATCGGCACATCCAATTTGGGAGGTAAGTCCATCTCTTTTGGTGTGACAAACTATACCACGATTGGTGGTATCACTATGGAGATGAACGCTATCGAGGGGGCCGCCTTAATTACACTGAGGAAAAACACCACTCTATCCCACATGTACTTTTACAGCTACTCCTATAGCCTGGACGCTGGTGTGGTGGTAAAGTTGAGGGTAGACGCTGCGGACGGCAACCAGGTGGTGACCATAAATGGCACCGGCGCCTTCGAAGACGGGGTCAATAGCGATATTATCGCCGCTGGTAGCCAGGTCTGCTATGAGTGGGATTCCACAGCGTCGAGTGCAGGCTCGGTCAAATGTAGTGTGAGCACGATAATATCTGCTTGCTCAGCCCGTCAGGGGATGACTACTTACGCGGTAAGCGCAGTTATGAACGACGGATATATTGATTACTTCTGTATTGAGGGAGCTGCGAACATTATGGCCGTTGAAGCCAATCTACAGGCCGAGGTCAACTGCTCCATGGTGTGTCAGAATTTCTTTGTTGCCATAGCCGTCAATACCCTGAACGCCATCACCACCTATAAACTGAGGGTAGACGGAGGTGATGGCAATACTGGGATATCGGTACCTGCCGCCGCTACAGGTTATTTTGAAGATTTAGGGAACAGTGATAATGTCGTGGCTGCCACCCTGATTGACTTCGAGTGTGACACGATGGCATCTGGTTCCGGCTCATTAAACCAGCTCACCATATCGGTCGAAATGGACCAGCCAGCCGGTGGGGGTGGAAACGCCGGTAATAAGACTGGGGCTGGTGTCGTCACAGCGGGAGCAGCCAGATTGCTTTTAGACTAGGAGGGGGATACGGTGGCCAATAACACTGTTATCGGAAATCTAGAGCTTCGCTCAACTTATAAGTGCATTAGTGTTTATGCCCCTTTCTCGGGTGATGATAACCACAACAATTTTGCCTTCGTGGAGTACAGGGCGAAAGGTACAGAAGTCTGGAAATTTGCTATGTTTATGACCCCGGATACCCGTACTATAGTTGGTGATGCCCTGTCCAACACATACGTAAACCAGTGGAGAGTCTCTATCTTGGGGCTACAACAAGATACGCTCTACGAGGTAAGAGTAACCTTTAACGACTCGGATGGAGTCAGTGGAACCAACCCTGCTGGCGAAATTCAGACTCGAAGTGAGGTTTATCCTTTGGGTGGTTTTATCATTGATGTCAACCCTGGTACTGCTCAAGACGCTCTGAATTCTGCTATGCCAGGGGATACCATTCGTCTGCATGACGGCAATTATGGGTCACTTAACTTGCCGGACCCTGGAGGTTCTCCCGATGCCTATACGGCAATCGCAGCCTATCCCGGTGAACACCCCATTATCAACGCGGGGACAGCGAGTGCTGGTATCACAGTGAGGGGTAGCTACTGGTTAGTTAGGGATGGTCTAGAAGTCACCGGCGGCATTATTGGTATCTGGGTTGGGCCTCCACATGCTCTCAAGTGGGGACCGGACGACCACCAGCCTAACTATGTTGTTATCGAGGACTGCATCCTGAGAGACCCCAAGACACTTTCCTCAACACCGGCCAAGTGGGTTGGCATACTGCTCGGTGGCACCAGTACCGGTTATACGACATACGTTGGTAATATCACCATCCAGCGGAATAAGATATACCTGGTAGAACCTGGAGCTACTAATAGTGGTGTCTGCACTGGGCCGGGAATTTGGATGCAGAACGCTAACGGAGGCCATGTTTTCCGCGATAACGATATAATCTATACGGGCACTGTGGCTCCCAATGTCCACGGCATGGATGGCATCGTCAGCTCTCCCAATTTCACAATAGACTTCACCCTGCGTGACATGGATATCTACCGCAACAGGATTCAGGGAGCCACCGACGACGCCATATCGCTGGACGGCAACTCGGCCAACGTGAGGGTTTGGGAGAATGAGATATCCAGGGCAAATATTGGTATCAGTGTAGCCCCGGTGATCATCGGACCAGCCTATATCTTCCATAATGTGTTCCGCGACCCTGAGATTCACTGGATAGGGGTCAACCGCTGGGTGAAAGGTGGCGAAGACGGCACTGGCCAAGTGTACTTCTACCATAATACCGTTGTCTACGACAACCTGCTGGTGGGATCCACCTTCCCCAATGGGTCGGGTAAGAACTCGCCGGCCAACTACGGTTACAGCCTGGGTGCCGGTTCCGGGCAGCAGTCGAGAAATGTCCACTCATTGAATAACATCATAGAGGTGAATGGCCCAGTCTGTGTTGAGAAATTTGCCGAACCAATCATGGATTACGACCTCATCTACAATCCCATCAGCAACCCCTCGTATCGCCCTTACTGGATAATGTGGAATGATATCAAGCTGGGAGATTCGTCACATACTAACGAGCAGAACCTCCAGACATTCCGTGATAGATTCGCTCAGGAGTTGAACGGAGTGGCTGGCCAGGCCACCTTCGTGGACCGGGCCGGTGGGGATTTCCACCTGGCAGACGGCAGCTTGGGTGTCGACCAGGGCGTTATTATACCGGGCGTCAACGACGAAAACTCTCCATGGCCCTACCAGGGAGGCGGCCCCAATATGGGTGCCTTCGAGTCAGCCAGCGAACCTCTTCCAAGCTATACATTAACGATTGAAGCTAAGACTGGCGGTACGACCTCCCCACCACCTGGTATCCATAATTACCTGGTTGGCAGTATGGTACTGGTTACCGCCATAGCATCCAATGGCTATCACTTTGACCACTGGGAACTCAACGGGCAACCCATAACCGATAAAACCATCCAGATTGAGATGAACAGTAGCGCCACTCTGATTGCTTTCTTTGAAGCCGAGACAGTAATGAGAGCGCTTACTATTCTCTCTCAGGAGGGCGGTTCCACAAGCCCTCTGCCGGGTACTTATAGCTATCCGGACGGGCAAACAGTCCCGGTAAGTGCAACTCCCTATACCGGCTATTATTTTGACCACTGGGAACTGGATGGGCAGAATTCCGCGGATAACCCCATTGAGCTGACCATGACGGATGATATAAGCATGCAGCCCATATTCAGGCAGGTGCCAACCTATACCTTGACAATCGCTGATGCTACAGGCGGCACTACCAGCCCGCCGGCCGGCCAGCATAGTTATATCCAGGACACGGAGGTCTTTGTGGCTGCCATGGTGTCCGCCGGCTACCTGTTTGACCACTGGACATTAAACGGCCAGATAATTTCAGATAACCCCGTGCAGCTAATTATAACCGCCAACGCCACCCTGACACCGGTATTCAGTCAGATTCCGACCTATACCCTGACAATAGCTGCGACTCCGGGTGGTACAACCAACCCAGCACCGGACTCACCACATAAATATGAAGCCGGCACAATAGTAACTGTGACGGCTTTACCCTCGGCTGGCTACCTCTTTGTCGAATGGCAGGAGAATGATATAGCCATCAGCACCGATAAATCCATACAGGTCTTGATGGATGCGGATAGGAACATAACTGCCGTCTTCCAAGAAATAGAGGTACCACCGGAAGAGTTTGCGGTCACAATATCTGTTCTGGGAGAGGGGACTACTGAGCCGGTGCCGGATGCTTATACGGTTCCCGCTGATAGCTTTTTCCCGGTAACTGCCAAACCATTTGCCGGGTATAAATTTGACCACTGGGAGGGTGATATTTCAGAGACAACCGCGGAAGTCACCTTCCAAGTAACGAGCAACATGAGCATAATTGCTGTGTTTGTTGAAGCCCCAGCTCCGCCATATCCGGGGCCGGGGGTGTTCGTGGGTGCCTTGGCAGCCACCTCCATATTTATAGTACTCGTGGCAATAGCCGCATCAAGGAGGACAACATGAAGATTATTACCCTGTACTGGGACGATGACAGCGTAGATCTCTCCGCATTCCCACCCGACACGCCGGTCAATATCACTAAACCTGACGGCACGAGCCCCGTCACTGGTGGTAAAATCCTGACGGACCCTTTCAGGATAGCTCAGTTGCCGGTACCGAACCATGAGCACCCTGTTATAGGAATTGCTGGTAGCCCACAGCCCCCGGTGGATGGTAATGAGTAAATTCAAAGCGAGTAAGGAGTAAGCGGATGTTTGCAGCAGCTATAGCATTGATGGCAATAGGCTCCCTAGGGGTTGGCGCAGCCGTGGTCTTTGAAGTGATAACCCACGAGCCGATTTACAAGGTCTTGATGAAGGTTTTCCCCTGGGTGTTCGGCGTAGGCGCCGTGATCCTGGCACTGGCCATAACGGGAGGTTAAGAAAATGCCGGAACAAAAGGTTTCACCCGCTCTGATAGTAGTCGGAGGCTTAGGCTTGGGGCTAGTAGCTGCAGTTGGAGTGTATGCCCTGTCCCGGGCGGCGGGGGCAGGACAAGTTGCTGTAGCTCTTAGAAATCCACCGAGCGAGGCCGAAAACTGGTCTCTTAAACTAACCGACTGGGGTGTAACTGTCCCCATACATGAGATTAGTGGAAAAGATATGCTTGATATAGCAGAAGCAGCTGCCTTTGAAATTCCAGGTGGGCTGACGCTTCCTCTTCGTGTCTTATCCCTACAGATTACCAAGTGGAACGAGGACATGACAGCTCTAATCGTGCTCTATGAGATCCAATCATACCGTCCTTACCTCTGGGACTTTGATTTAATGGACTGGTCAGACGTTCCGGACCCGAGCTACAGAGAGGTATTTATCCCCGTAACCGGGGACTACTTCTACAATGTAGCTACCGAAATCTTTGAGACTTGACCCAGCTCCTTCGGGGTTAGGTCACTCTTTCCCCTGCGTATAAGCTACCTTATACGCAATCATGGCTCCCCTTGGCCAATCTTCCAAGCATCCTCAAATCCATCAGAATACGCACAGACCGACGCAGAAAGGTCATACTTCGAGAACGGCTCTGATTCATCGAGTAATTTGTCCGCAAAGTCCCGGAGTGCTTTTACTCTCAGATCGCTATCTTCTCGGTGAGTGAGCTGAGCAAGTATCTCATCTATGGCCTGGGCGCGGTTTTCATCGGTAACTATGTAATCCTCATCTGGTCCCACAGTTCCGCGGCATTGGTCACAAAGGAAGTAGTAAGTATGGTCAGACCGATACCGCTTCTCCCAATCGGGAGGCAGCTCATCAAGGACGGCATAGCCTATCTTGCCGCATCCGGAACAGCCAAACCCATAGACTCTTTCTGAATCGAATGCGAGTCCGATCTCGAATACCCCCAGGGAAAGACCTACCCTAGTCTGGCCTTCCTCAAAACTGACGCAGGGCCCGAGGATATAGCAATCTGCTAATCTAACTGAGTACGGGCTTACTTTCATATTCTCCTCCTTCGTGATTGCGTATAACCTCTGAGGCTGTCGAAAAACCCTGGTCGTCGGCTGCTCATCAGATTACAATGCAATTTTTCAGTGGCAGGGACTTACACCCGAGGATTGGGCCATATCCAGCACCTCGTAGGGAGTAAGCCCGCCGGCGGCATATCGGACCACTCGGTCCCAGGTGACCATGATGGCACCACCTTCTTTGGCTTCCTTTATGATTTCTTCATCATCAGGGTCAAGCATCTTATTACACGCCCTTACTCAAAGCACTCGAATTCTGGTAGATTGAGGAATTCCCCCTCGTCCATCTCGATGACCTCCATAATGAACTTCGAGCCAACCTCATGGGCTTCAACTGGACCGTTATTACCCTCAAAGGCATCCAGAGAGCTCAAGTATAATGTGCCTCCCATCCCCTCCTGAGTTATTTTCCATACTTGCATGACTACTCCTTTCTACGTATAACAGCAATTACACGCTAAAGCACTACCAGGTCATTTGGCCTCACGGGCTTTCTGCAGTGCGGGCAATAGCTTGGCGCTCCGTAGAGACAACCGAGATACTCACACTTTGACGCATGCACCTCTATTTTATCGCCAGGGTATGCCCGTTCGGGATGCCCTCCCCATCTTTCCGATATTTCTTGATAGTGGGCGGGACAATAATAATGAGTGTCTCCCATTTCAGCCTCCTCTGCGTATAATACCCATTACACGCTCGTATTGGTGAGCTCTTCTCTGCTTGGGGACGGGGCAGCTTCAACTCCCTCAGGCCGACCAAGTACAAAGACTGGATTGCGGCGAACATAATACTGCTGACTGACTCGGTTTTCCTCAGGGAACTTACTGGCACGAGAGCCCGTCTGGATATCCAGCAGAATATAACCACGACTCAGATACCAATTAGCAAGTCGCTTCCCGCCCTCTTGGACCTCCTTAATGTTTGCTAGAAATTCATTCAATTTAAGCCTCCTTCACTATAGTCCTGGTAGCCGGGCGGTACCCGGCTTCCGGTTTGTATTCCGTCTACTATTCTGAGGGCCGTATTTTAGGTTCATCTGGATAACTCTCTTGACCTCAGCCTCCGTAGGTTCCCGCATCAGCTGCCAGACCCCTCGAGCTTTCCGAACGTCTCCTAACCCCATATCATATACATGGACTCCAATTAGTTTGGCGACCTCATCAGGGCAACCCTCTACCCGGGTGAGCATGCCAACTACCACGTCTATGAACTCACTCCGGCTATACTCAGGAAAGTGGGGATGAAAGGCGAACCTCGATAGAAACTCCGGGCTCATCTTCTTCGAACTATTACAGGCGGCAATGACTGTGGTTTCCAGAACTACTCCTCTTACCTTCCCGCTCTTGGTCTCGAGTATTTCCCCGCTTTCCATGAGACCCAGCAACACTGAGTACACCTCATGTCTCATCTTGTCAGCCTCATCCAGTAAGAGAACGGTAGGTCGTAACTCGAAGAGGACTTCGCTCAGGCCGGCAGCTGATGTCCTGGAGCCGAACGCCTGATAAGCGGTTGGGACGGACAATCTTATACCCTCGAGCATAACGCTTTTAGCGCAGGCCGGTGGGCCTTCCAATAGGAAGTTAATCCGCCGCCGGGAAGCAAGAGCCTCTGCCAAGGTTTGCTTAATATCATCAAATCCCACTATTAACTCCAGAGAATCCATTACTTCGCTCACTGATACCGCTTCGAACTGCCTCTCCATTGATTCAGCCCAGACTACTTTTTTCCCTTTCTCGGTGAGCAGATATTTGGTGATTGAACCATTCTGACTAGAAATCTGGACATAACCTTCGTCCCGAAGCCGTCTCACATCAGCCTTTGTAGCACCGACCGCATGGAACTCCCAGTGACGCATACTCGGCGGTCTCCGGGTGTCATTCTCCCGATCAAGTGCCCTCCTCAGTATCTCTATATCCGTCATTAGTCCTGCCCTTTCCTGAAGGCTAATCTCCTTTGTATGCTACAAGCACTTTGATGCCGTAGACTGCGGTACTCTGAGTACCTTTGAATTGTACTATTACCGTCTTAGGGTCCTTGATACTGACGATGGTTCCAAAAAGGCTCTTAGGGCTGCTAGCCAGGGAAACTTCTTGACCGACGAAAACCTCTTTTGCCTTCATGTTTGCCTACTCCTCATTTACTTCCGAAGTGTATAGAGTACGTTGCTATCCATCCAGGTCACCAGCCCGTTGTCTATAGTTATCTCTGAGAGGTTTCTCTCGAACTTGCCCATACAGGTCTCGAAGAGGTGCTCTGGTATCAGCCTGAATGTAGAGTAGTGAAAACTTCTTGCCTTTCTCGATAGCTCCTGGGGAGAAGCAACGCGGGTGTAGATGTAATCTTCAACATTTACTATCTCGAACTTATGTTCTAGTGCCAGGGACAGGAGTTCCTTTTTGGTGAAAAGCCTGTCCTCAAACTCGCAGAAAAACGGGAAACAGCGGCCCCATATCGTCTGGGCATTCTGCTCCGGGGTCCTGGTATAGATAAACAGCAGATCTCCCCGCTTGAGAAGCCGGTGTGCCTCATCAAGAAATCCGGCGATATTGAAGTGATGCACCGCATTGAAGGTAGTGATGAAGTCGTATTCGTCGTCCTTCAGTGGCAGACTCTCGGCACTTGCCTGGAGAACCCTGCGCCCGTTAGAGCCGTTGGTCATCTCAACTAACATCTCCCGGCTACTATCCGCACCGATTACGGTCAGCTTTCGCCCAATGAGCTTGACCAATAGCTGGGTGTATCGGCCGTTACCACAACCCACATCAACTCCCTTAACCCTTCTATTGTTTAGGCGCCTTCGTATTGAGAACACAGGAGCTATATCTGTCAGGCGAACCTCATCATACATAGGCGCTAGTTCGGCGAAGTGATTTTCCATACCCACTTCAACCTCCTCCCTCACGGCTCTGAGTAGAATCCTGAGTCGGGCTGAGTTGCTTTACCGTACGGACGATTTCGGCTTCTCTCTCAGCTCGGGTGGAGGACCGCAGCTTTTCCAGTTCCCTCAGGCTCCTTATGGTCTGCTCTATCATTGCCTTGTCCTCGCGGCTTATAAGCCAGCGACTGGTTTGCAGTTTAGCTCTCCAGTAAGCTATGAGCGCCTTCATGTCTACCTCCTCTGGCCATTAGAATAACCCCTTGCCGGCTACCAGGTGGGGCCTACCATCCCCATACCCTTAAAGCATGGGGCGAGCCATCTAGGGATAGTCCCTCGACCCCACCCGGTAGCTGCATCTCACTCGCGGTTAGAACAATGCGCCTGTCTATGGAGGGTAAGACAGTGCAGCCCGCGAGGAAACGCCCTCAGTGCCAGGCGAGCCACCCGAACATCCGGACGCCCCGATACATCAGAGCGACACGCCATGGAGCCACGCCGAGAACTATCATCGCCTCTCGGAAGACGTTATCGGCATATTCCCGCGTCACGGGCTTTGGGTTTAAGACTCGGCCTGCGGCTCGATCTTCTCTCAAAGCTTGCGCCTGGACGAGATAACGATGATTCTGGTACAGGTAATCGTGAAGAATAGCTGCTTTGCCATACGTGCCCCAGGGCGGGAATAGCCACCAGATCGGCGGCGGCGAGCTGGCGAAGTCGGTCACGAAACCAGCCGGTATTCTAAACTTCTTATCGCTTCCCTTGCTGCCGACCTCATAGACGAATGTACGAATGAGTTTCCACTTTCGACCATCGGGCATAGGTGATACTTCGAGCCGTGTTGTAAAACTGCTCATTTCATATCCCCCTGTAATTTCTTCAGAAACTTAACCGTCGATTCCATGAGGCCGATTGTGGTCACATCAAACAGCCCCTTATCCTTCAACTTGTCTTCCCAGAAGCGAATACAACCCTCCAATTCGGTCATGAGCTTCTACCTCCTCTGGCCATTAGAATAACCCCTTGCCGGCTACCAGGTGGGGCCTACCATGCTAACGGACAAAAAGGGAAGGCTTGTTGGATGAGACTCAAAAGGTAGCTTCGTGAATATCATCTCGTTACTTTTACCTAGTGGGGATGACAGCACATACTCTCTGAGCTTGATTTCTTCCTCATCACTAAAACCATTTGGCACCTGTACCAATATCTTCACTAAATCACTCCTTTCCTCAATTCTCTAGTGGACAACTTAAGCCAGAGTTTTCTGGTACCCTACCTAGCGGCTCAGGAGGCCCTGATATCAGGGGTATAATCTCCTCCCGCTCCATCTGCCGGTCTACGAATTCACTTAATTCATTATCGTGAAAGGGCTCGATTCCTTGGTCTTGATAGCTGTTAACGGCAAAAATGCCGAGCAGCATCCTTGCGAATGCTTTTCGCCGCGGCTGCCCGATCTTTGAATAGGCGAAAGCTGGCATCAGTAGAGCGGTGCTAGCCCCATGGCTCCAGGCGGCATGGAGCGCCTTCTCTATTCTTTCCATGGTCAGAGGTCCCTCGGATAGTTCCTTGGTCTGCATTCTGATAAAACGATCTCTCATCTCTCCTGTGCCTCCTTTTGTGAGAACTCAGGCGCATCAATAAAGACTATCTTCCCGCCCCGCTCAAGTCGGCTCCGTATCCGAAAGTTTAGCTCCTCTAGGGTGACGTTAGCGTTGACCACTAGGTCCAGGCCGTGCATCAATCTGTAGTCTATTATCGTGTCCAGCTTCTCCTGAACCCACGGCGTAGGATTCTCGGTGCCCAGGTCATCGAGCGCCAGCAATGGGACATTGCAGAAGAAATCAAAGCGGCTCTCGTATGACCAGTCGCCTTCCTGGCGGAAGCCCCGCCGCAGCTCATCCAGGAGAAGAGGGACATAGGCATAGCGCGCCGGCTTCCCCTGGGCAACTCGCCGCCGGCAAGTAGCAACGAGCAGGTGAGTCTTGCCGCGGTTGACGTCACTGACGAGGGTAAGCCAGCCCCCGGTACTCTCCTCTGCCACATCCACGGCGGCTTGGTATGCCTCCTCCAGGCCAGCTCTTACCTTAAAGTTCTCGAAGGTCATGTGCGCCGTGGCGGGCGGCAGTTCGCACATCCAGAGCATGGCCTGGAGTCTCTCCCTCTGGCGCCTCTCGACCGCGCACTGGCAGGAGACCACATGCGAGTAGTCTACCGTGCCATCCTCTCGCTGGGGGTGGACAAAGTAGAAATCCCGGCATATCGGGCACTCATAGATGCTGCTTTCGGGCATCGTATCGCTCCTTACTGGCCCGGTACTCTTCTGGAGTAGGGGCTTCATGGCGTCTCTGAGGGGGGTTAGGTCCGCTCGTCCTAGCTCTCGATTCTCCACGTCTACCTCCTTCGTCAAGGTATTCATCTTCCCAGCCTTTGGCATTGAGCCAGGTGGCCGGATGCGGGATATACTGCCCGCTATTTTTAAGCCAATCCTCTGATTTCTTGGCCCGCTCTATTGTGGCCAACATTGTCGCTAAGAGCTGCTCGTCAGGATTGACCTTAGCAAAGACTTTCTCAGCCAGCCCCTTGGATTTTTTCTTGGGGTAAGCTTTCCAGAAAATATCGAATTTTATTGATACAGGCCCTCTTTCTTTAAGAGTTTCTTTAGAGGTTTCTTTAGGGGGGGCCCCTCCCCTCCCCCCCCCTTTCTTTACAGGCTCAGTGTCAGACACGGGCAGTTGACTAGTGCTAGGCAACTGTGGTTGACTAGTCTGGTCAACTGTGGTTGCCAAGCTTGGTACACTGTGGTTGCCTAGTGGATCCTCGCCAGCTAGTGAACCCTGGTTGCCTAGCTGGGCGTGAGCAGGCAACTGCCAGGTGTCCCAGTGCTTGTTGAAGAGGTACTCGCTTCCCTTCGTTCCATTGCGGTAAACGACTAAGATTCTTTTGACCTCGGCGTGCTTGATGGCTTTCAGGAGTCCCTGCCGCGAGAGTCCGGTAGAGACCCTGAAGTCCTCTATGCTAATGAGGGCACTTTGCTTCTGGAACCCCCAAGTCCGGTCAATAACGGTGAATACAACCTGGTATTCACCCCCCGTCAGACTGGCACGCATGAGGGACTGGAAGACATCGTTAGCTATCTCCCGGCGCCCCTTCTCTCGTTGCGGGTTCACCTTCGATTGTGCGCGATAGGGGTTTTTCAATAAATCCAAACCTCAACTAGTAAACTGTGGTTGACTAGCTGGGTGCTTCGCTAGTCATGGCTCTGTTTCTTCAGTCCAGGCTGTAACGGATTATCCGTTACATACATACATACATAGCTAGCCTCTCCTCTCTGGCCTCTGGTACGGTATTCCCAGGGCCTCAAATATACTTTCCTCCGAGTCGCCTGCTATCCTCTGGCCGTTCTCATCGAATAGACCACTGCCGCTGGCGTGCAGCTTCCAGCCCTTTCTCTTGGCCAGGGTGGTCAGGCGGATGTTGCTGTTCTTCGACCCGGTGCGGATTAAAAGCAAAGTCGCCCAGGTCTTTTGATCGGCAAGATAAATGTCAACCTGGATGCCGTCGTGAATAACTCGCTGAATTTTGTCGCCCCTGAGTTTGATGGGCCCCAGCCTAGCTATCTCGTAGCGGAGGTTCCAGGGGTCTTTGGGAATGAGGACAATGTCGATATCATTGACGAATGGCCGGCCTCTTCGGACGGAGCCGGCCACTTCGATTTTTGTGCAGTAAGGACGTAACCTTTTGACAACACTATCAGCTATACTCTGCGCTCGCTGCAGTTCCAAGAATACCCCCTTTCATGTAACGGATATCCCGTTACGTTTGTCTCTCTAGGCTGCCGGCGCGTAGTTCTCTTTGAGTGTCATGAAGGCATCCCAGACCGGCACTGTCATATCGGCTCTGCTGCTGCCGCCGAGCTCTTTGTAGATCTGCCCAGGTGAAAGCCCGGCCAGATCCTTGACCACGGCCTCAAGGTGGACATAGTCCGGTACCTGCTCCACGGTCACCGCGTCCCAGGCGCCTCTCGACTTATGCTGGGATTTCAGTTTCTCTGAGAGGGCTCTGATCGCGTCATCCAGGGTTTTGCCCCGTTTGGCCCAATCCTTCATCGACTTGACCTTGAGAATCTCGTGTGCCTGATCCGGCTCGAGGCCTAGTCCCCTGACCTGGCTCCAGAATGATGTCCACCGGGGGCTGTTCTCGCCGAGGTCCTCTCCTGTGGACTTTGATACGTTTGCCGCCTTGTCCGCTTTGCCCGAGAAGAGTTCCCTTATGGCGGAAGCGGCGCCAGGAAGCCCCTGAGCTGCATCCACCTCGGCTCGCTTCGACGCCATCCTGATTACGGTATTGAGGAGCTCATCATGCTCCGGATTAACGACCCGGTAGACAGTCCTGCCGTCCTGGTTCTTGGTCTTCATGGATTTGATTGCCTCTTCGCCAAATCCCCACTCCCGGGGATTGTCTACCCAGCGGTACTTGTGCTTCGTCTCAAGTGTGGACGCGGCGCCGATCCCACTGCCTACTTCAGCTCCTGAGGGTGTGTGAATGAGCGGTACCTCCATGACGACCGCTATCTTCTGGACATCATCGACAAAGCTCAGGAATCGACGTGGCCCAACGTGGCAGTTGAACGATGCTATGATCTGTGAGGCTCCGGGGTCCCAGAGAAACTCAGCCTGGATACCCGGCACTTTGCCATAGTCTCGACCTTTGACTAGGACTTCTGTGACGAGCTCGCGCAGGAGACTGAGGGAAGTCCTGGTGCTCTCAATATACTCCGGTGTTACGGCCAGGGGCTGAGCTCCTGCCTCTACACGCTTGACAAGATCGGTTCCTGGCTCTTTACTCTCCATTTATCACCTCCCGCGTCGTGCATACGTCGACCATGAACCGGACCGCCACAGCGGCAACCTGGATTGATTCCTGGTACATCCTGGGGACGCTCCGGTCCCGGGGATTCCGGAATACCTCGGCCTTGAGCTCCTCAAACTCCTCCATGATTACGGCGAGGCCCTCATGGGCCGAGTTGAAGGCCGGGAACCTTGACCTGGCCGTCGCGACCTCTTGCTCCACCAGCTCCAGGGCCCGGTGTACCGCCGGGTCCGACTTGCCTGTATATGTACTATGCTGTGTCATCTGTTATACCTCGTAACGAGCCGGCCAGTGGCCCGGTCGGTCAGGACCCGCTCGTTGCCCTTTGCATAGATATCGATGTTTCCCTCGGCCGGGGCGATATAGTCCCAGTCCTCCAGGTCGAATACCGGGAGGTCCAGGAACTCGGACAGGTTTCGAGGGGTTCCGACGTGTGCGTTATCCTCAGTCTCTCCTGGTAGAAGTGGGTATACATCAGGCTGCGGATACAGACGGTTGCCCTTAACACGTTTCAGAGCCTCGATGCCGAGCTTGATGGCATCCATAAAATCCGGGTCTGAGTAGATTTCATCCGGGTCTGGGTAATGATTTAGGATTTCGATGGCCTTGCTGATGTACATTGGTCAACCTCCTCTTTACTCCTTTCTTTATCCTAGTTTCGCTAACCCTCATATACGCTGGCCTTTTCCTCCACCCTTTCGACCGGGTACCGTAGGCGGGTTCGATTCCCGGGGCGGGTTCGATTCCAGGATGTGGTCGTAATGTCCAAGAGAAGCCCGGGTTGGATATCGGTGCTATGGACCTTCGTGCCGTTCCAAAGCCAGCCCTGAAACGACCGGCAGTCAACCACGACACCGTCCTCGATATCCCATTCGAGAAAGTCTTGGCCATGGTCTTCTAAGTAGACTGTTTGCATCTTAAAACCTCTATCGAGTGATTCTCTTCCTACGCAGATTAAATTCAATACTCTGAACCCGGTGCCGCAGTTCGACATTTCCTATCATGGCTTCTGCGATTTTGTGATAGCCATGGCTCACTGTCGCCGGCGACCGGCCTCCTAGTTCTTGACCAGTTTTCTCTAGGGATAAAGCCGTGTGTTGTCTCATGAGATACATGGCTATCTGTCGACCTAGCACGACTGGTTGGCTGCCTCTTCCGCCCCTCAGCTGGGCATAGTTGATTTTGAAGTCCCCCAGGACGGCTTTGATAATAAGCGCGGGTGTCGTTGGCACTGGTTGTGGTCTAATGCAGGTCTCTGCCATATCGTATAGCCTGGCTAGGACTCCAATGGCTTCGACAATTTCCCGCTGAACTGACTCAAGACCCTCGTTGTGGTTGATGGCGTGTGCTACTTCGCCCAGTGCCTCAACAGCAGAATTCAAAAGGATATCGGGGCCCTTAACCTGCCCCTTTGTCCTGGCCATTTCCTCATTAACTTTTTTGATAAGTAGGGGGTTAATTTGAATAGCCACCTCACTCACCTTTCGATATCCCTCAAGAACAGATTTCTCTATACTCCCTTTTTGCTATAAACCGAACTTGCCAAGAATGAATCCCAAGGTAAATGCCCCCAGCCCCCAAAGGAACACCAGGAGAGCCTCCCGTCTTCTCTGATACCATTCCTTCATGTTTCTCCTTTCTGCGTAAAAGCTACTTCTTCTCGGCTTTGGCCAAGATTTCTGCGATTTGCCTTTCTACGATAGTTCTCAGGTCTCCGCCTGTGATTTTCCTGTAGTAGAGTATCTTCTTCAGGGCATGGAGCTCCCCAGTGCGATACCCGGCCTCATAACCCAGATGCAGTCCCTTCTCCCAGGCTTCTTTAATCCTCTTTCTCATCCACCACATTGTGTCCTCCCAGGGTAAAGGGGCCATATTGGAAAGGTGGCTTTACCCCGCCCATAATCGCGGTGCCCTCCTCAGTGGTCAGCTCGGGCACAAAAAGGAAAACGCCTATCTCCTTCTGGGGGAACGACTCCTGCTCGCAGTCCCGGATTTTCTGAAGCAAGAGCTGGACCTCCTCTTTGCTCAATTGCCATAATCTGCCTCCTTCTGCGTCAGTATCTCTTCAGCCTCTTTGATGCTGTAGGATCTCTTCCACCTCTCGCTTTATCAAAACACCCTGGGCGCCGCGGATAGCCTCCCTCACTGGTGAGTATTCATGATGACGTTCCACTATGGTAGACATGTCCAGGTGTACGTATTCTTGAGTGGTGGAGATGTTCGTGTGGCGCATGACCCTTTGCAGTGTGGTCAGATCACCCCCCGCGGCGAGAAACCTGGTAGCCAGGCTGTGTCTTAGCAAGTGGGCTCCCCGCTTTGGGCCAGCGATGCCAGCGCGGTCCAGGCACGTCCTGACGATGCGGTAGACAGCAAACCTTGATATTGGCGCCCCATTGTTACCGGGGAAGACCAGAGACTGGGAGCCGCGTTTGCCATCTTGGTCTATCAGTAGCTGGAGCAGGTGGCGGGTTTCCGGTCTTATGGGCACTTCGAGCCGCTTGCGCCCTTTCCCCCAGAGCCAGATGGTATCGTTGCCGATATCCACGATGCGCAGGCGCCCGAATTCACTCGCTCTCACTCCTGAGTCAAGTGCCAGCGCCACAATCGCCTTGTCACGGAGATCTTCGGCGGCTGACATCAATAAAGACAACTCCTCAGACCCTAGGACCCTGGGCTGGACTTTATCGGGCTTCGGCCTCTGCACCCGCTCCATGGGGTTGGGGGTGTCGTATTCCCACCAGCACCACCGGAAGAAGACCTTCCAGACGCGCCAGTAGGCGTCCTTCACCCAGTCTTTCTCCACCTTGTTGAGCGCCTTACGTACGGGGTCGGGTTTCCTCGGCATCTTCGGGCATTCCCGTACAAGGAAATCCAGTGCAGGGTGGTATTGCTCCAGGGTTCGTGGGGACAGGTCTTGCTTTGCCTCGAGGAAATTTTTGATTGCCTTCTCAGTATTCATAGGTATCACCTCCAGCCTCCATCATTTCACTTGTGAAAGAAAAAGGCGAAGGAGGTAGACGCCTTTGTATAAGGCGGCAGATATGAAAAAGGACAGATGGGACTAATGGGCTAGGACGAAAGAATAATCTTTGGGAGGAATTGTGAGGTGGGAACGTCTTGTTTCTAAGAGTCGGGGTGGGCGGATTTGAACCGCCGACCACCTGAACCCCATTCAGGTGCGGGT
>CAYOFL010000018.1:14506-41755 GCA_964403165.1 uncultured Ignavibacteria bacterium | reverse complement strand
GGCCCGTCTGGGGGCGAGCGCCCGTACGGGTGGGGTCGTCTGACCGTGACGAACATATGAAGGGCATAGTAAAACACAAATTCCACATTAAATGCGAAAGAACCAGATTTTCTTCTGTTGCCCGGCGAGGCAATCCGCCCACTCTTTGGGAAATTCGAGAAGGTTTATTTAAAAAAGCCGAGGCACAATTCCAGCCTACTCAAAGTAGGACTCACTCCGATTTTTTTGTTCCTATGGTGAGACAAGCTGCTTGTAAAGCATTATGGTCTCTTTAGCGGTTTTCCCCCAGGAGAAAAGTTTTGCCCTTTTTAACCCCCGCTCCCGTAGAGTTTGACGCAGTTCGGTGTCTGACAGCACCGTATCGATCGAAGTCGAGATTTGTTCGATATCAGAAGGGTCCACGTAGACGCCTGCATTGCCCACCACCTCCGGCAAAGAGGTGGTGTGGGAGACTATCACCGGGGTGCCGCAGGCCATTGCCTCCAGAGGAGGAAGTCCAAAGCCCTCGTAAAATGAAGGATAAACAAAGACCGATGCGCTGTTGTATAGTGCCGGAAGATCCGAATCTGACATATATCCGGTGAAGATCACCCGATCTTCCAGCTTTAATCGTTTCACCAGACGAAATATATGCTTATATTTCCATCCCTTTCCTCCTGCCAAAACCAGAAGGAAATCCTCTTTGGCTCTGCTTCGGTCATACGCACAAATAAGTCCTTTCAAATTCTTTCGGGGCTCGAGCGTCCCCACATAGAGAATGAAATCTCCTTTTATATTATATTTTTCCCTTATCTTCTGTTTCTTTTCGCTTTCGGGAAAAGGTTGGAATCCTTCAGAACATCCCAGATAGATTACATGAATTTTCTCTTCCGGAACCTTCAAATACTTAAGGACTTCACTTTTGGTGCTTTGGGAATCTGTTATGATGGCATCTGTTTTTTTTGCATAGTTTTTGATTTTAAAAGCATAATGCCATCTACCGGATGCAAGACTGAACTGTCTGTATGCCAAAAAACTCAAGTCGTGAATGGTCATCAACGATTTACCCCGGCCCAGTATATTCAGGGTGTAGTTGGGTGAATGATAAAGGTCCACCTCTCCCACAAGCCAATCGATTTTGGGCAACTTCACCGTTCCCCACATAAGATTCAAAAGCTTGTTAGGAAAACGGATAAATTTACTTTCGAAATTGGGATTTTTGATTTCAGGTATGGCCGACTTGATATTTAGATGATGGCTGTAAAAAAGAACGTATTGGTTTTCCCGGTCCTGTTGGCTCAAATGCTGGATCAGGTTATAAGTGTAATTCCCCACTCCGGTTCTCTGTTTCAAAACGGAGCGAGCATCTATTCCGATTCTCATTTTTCCCCAACGATAAATATATCCTGAGCTCCATAAAGGGCTTGAGCAAGTTTTGCACTCACTAAGCTTTTCACCCAAAAACTTATTATTTTTCTTTTTAGGCCAGCGCTTTTTGTATCTGAATCCTCTCCGGAGTCCATAATCTTGAAACCGCTTTCTTCTAATAGGGCTTTCAAAAGTATTAGAGGATAAGGTCTTTTGTGGGTCAGATCCAGCCAGAAAGTGCAGGTTATCACCTGCAGATTTTCTGGATTCGGAGTTATGAGGATCAATTTCCCTTGTGGTTTCAACGCCCGATAACAATTCTTTAGGAATTCGGTAACCGAATCTGGGGGTATATGTTCAAGCACATGGCTGGCAAAAATTCCGGTATAAAATTCTTTTAAAGGAGAAAGATGATTCATCACCGAGGAATTGAAAGCTTTGAGATTTTTTTGCAGACAAAGGTCAATCATCTGAGGATCTGAGTCTATCCCTTCACCTTTTATATTGCTTTGCTTTAATAGTTCTAAAAACTCTCCGCGACCGCATCCCACATCCAGAACCAGGTCCCCTTTCTGAAAATACTTTATATATTTCTTTTGTCTTTGAGCCACCACTTCTTCTTTTTGGCGAAAACGGGAATAAAAAGATTCCATTATCACACCTCTAAACCTTAAGCCTTGCTGGACGTAACTTCTTCAACTCTGCAAAAGAGACTAACCCAAAAACCAATAAAGATACAACATAAACTCCCCCAAAAATACAAATTATAACCAAAATATGAAAGGAGCTGAACACAAAAAGAACAGGAAGAGGGAACAGATTTGCAATCAACACCAGTATCGAGATTCTCCCTAATTGGAGCTTGAAGTTTTTGGAGATCAGATAAAGCAGAATTCCCATTCCCAAAAGTTCAGTGACTAAAGTTGCCACAGCTGAACCGTAGAGACTGTATGTGGGGATGAGAATGAGATTTAAAATCACATTTATCAAAGCGTTTACCAAAGCCACATATAAAACCGCCTTTTGCCTGTATATGGCTCCCAGACAGTTGCCCAAAAGATTGGTCACAAACAGCACGGGCAGAACCCAGATCACTATTTTCAAAGCTAGGACCGAGGCGGTATATTCAGGACCATAAATAAAAAGAATCACCTTTTCTGCTAAAAAGGTCCCGCCTAAGGCAAAGGGAAAGCTCAAGATAAGGGAGTATTTAAATCCCCCTGATAGAATTTTTTGGGAATACTCCTTATCTTTAGAGTAATTAAAAGCAATAGCGGGAAAAAGGGAACTCACAATGGCGTAAGAGATGATCATAAAAGCAAAAACCAAATTGTAGGCGGCGTTGTAAGCCCCCACTGCCTCATCCCCCACCATCTTTGAGAGCATAACGCTGTCAATTTTGAAGTAGACCATGACCAGAAAATAGGTTAAGGCAAAGGGAAGACCTCCAGCGATCAATTTTCTCCAAAGACCAAACTCTACTTTTAAGCTTGGTGGTGTGAATTTAAATCGCAGGAAAACAAGTGAGGACAAAAACAAAAGCACTGCTCCCATCACCTGAGCCCACATCATCCACAACAGGCTCTTTTTCAGAAAGATCAGGGCGAAAACCATAACTGTGGTGAGCAGTTTGGCAAGGATTAGACTCAAACCCTCATATTCCATTTTTTCAAAGGCCCTAAAAGAGCTCAAGAAAGAATTAGCATAAATGGTTAAAATCACGCTCACGGAAGCTACGTATACCAAGGACTTGGTCAGCTCTGGATATCCCATCAGATTTACAGCCAAGAAAACCAATCCAAAAACCATGCCAGCCAAGACCATTTTCATCGCCAGCACATTTCCCAGGATATTTTTTAGATTTTTTTTATCCTTAGCCACCTCACGGGTTAAAAACATATCCATCCCTAAATCCCCCAAGGGAGTGAACAGGGCCACAAAGGACAAAGCCAGAGCATATTTCCCATAATCCTCCACCCCGAACTTACGAGCAATATAAAAAATCGCTGCGAAGCTCAAAAATGAGACTATGATCCGGGCGGCAAAAATCACCGCGGTATTTTTTACTATGATGTTGGTTTTGCTCATAGAAAGCTCGATTTAATTCTGAAACAAAATAGAGTAAGGAGAAAGGAATGTCAAATGTTAAAAAGGTGGGTTGGGTTCTCCATCGACCCAAAGAGGTTAGCACCGCGGAACATACATTCTTACTTTTGCTAAAGAGCTTTTAACCGAGTTAAAAAGAAAGGTCGGAGCGGAAAGGGGCAGCAAAGATGGCAGCCTTTTGGAGATAGGTGGGGATGATTATGCTCATCTTTATCTCTTGGTTGTTGACCATCCAAATTTACCGACTACGATAAAATAATTTGATCAACCCTCTGAATATCGAACCGATCATCCTGCCCCATGGTTCTGGCAGCTTACCGATGGCCGCCTCCACCAGCTCTATGTCCTCAGAAGTTAAGCTTCGGGTCAAAAACAAACCCAATATATACAAGGGAAGTGAGATGATCAGGGCAAAGATCAGCCCCACCGGTCCCTTTATGCTTTCTACTAAGAGAAATGCCACGCTTCCCATCAGGGCGGAGGCAATGAAGACCCTCACAATGAATAATCCGGGAAATTTCTGTTTCATGTAGATTTTGTATGCGTAGGTGATCATCACCACGCCACCAATTATTTGAGCCAGGGCATTGGCAAAAGCCGCACCCTTAGCCCCCAGGATGGGGACTGCCAGCCAACTGACTAAGAGGGTAACCATAACAGCTAAGATTCCCACTCTCACCACTATTCTTTGCAGCTCTGCCCCATATAAAAGCGAGGAGCTGGAGGTGGCAATAGAGCCTACGGTCCCACCTAATATGAGGATGGCAAAAATAAAAGAGGCGGGTTGAAATGAAGGACCATATAATACCGGAAACAACTGTCTGGCGATGGCAATTCCTCCCAGACAAAGGGGCAAGGAGAGCATGGCAAGATATCTGGTGGAGTTGGCATGGACTTTGGCAAGCTCTTCTTTGTTCCCTCTCCCATATACCTCTGACATGGCAGGAAGCAGAATGCCGGTTAAGGCACCTGGAAGAAGAATCATGGTTCGGCTGGAAAGGATGAACGCCACGTTATAAAAGGCAATTTCGGTGGAGGTGCTGAAGATGCTAAGAAAGAAAATCCCGAAACGTTCCCATACTATGGCATCCAAGATCAGCACCACAAATACGCTGGCGGAGAACTTAAACAGTTTATCCCCAGAAACCAAATTTGGACCACCAGGATCATGTGGGGAGGTGGGTTTTTGGATAAAGGTAAGTTTCGTCTTCTTGAGATAAAGATAGCATCCTACCAAAAGAATGTTGGTTATCACACTCACCCCCACCAGCCACTCAATTTCTCCACCAAAGTATAAGATCAGAAGGATAATAATCAGGATCACCGGGTAGACTAAAAGGTTGATCTTGGCAATTAGATCGTATCGTTGCAGTCCGCAAAAAAATCCGTTATAAAGCCACATTAACCCCAAAGGCAATATGACTAAAGAAGCGACTTTCAGATAGAGAGAAAGATCAGGGTTGTTATACCATCGGGCAAGTGTAGGAGCCAGAAGGAACAAAAGCAGACTCACCACCACACCTGCCACAAGCTCAAATCTTAAGAGTCGGCTTAGTATGGTGCTTATAACAGAGAAATCTTTTCTCCCCCAATACTCAGAGACGTATTTGGTTATGGTGGTGGGTATGCCTAAATTGACTAAAAGTCCCACCATGGAGAGAAACCAGATTACAAAGCTGTAAATGCCGTATTTCTCCGGTCCCAAAGACCGCGCCACCACCACCGAGGCAATAAAAGCGAAGGTTAAGGATATGGCTTTTACCAGGAAGTTGTAGGTGGCATTTTTGGCTATCTTTTTCTGGATGGACAATTTCTTAAAGCTCCGGGTTGGGAAGGATTAACAAGAGGGTTTTTGAATTTGTGTTTGACAGCAATTGGCGTTAGAGAAATCAAAAATTTGGATGATTCTCGCCCAACATGAACCTTTTACAATATGGTAAACAACAGTTAATCATTAACTTACTATTGCACTTACTAAGGGGAGCATATAATTGTTTACATCCCCCCTTTAGAAAAGGGGGGGAAGGGGGGATTTGAAACTTGGAAAATCCCCCTAAATCCCCCTTTACTAAAGGGGGATGCGTATGCATTCATACGAATTTCAAGTCAAGCCCAAAACAGGTGTAGGAGAAAAAATCAATAATAAGATGTAAACTGTTTCCTGCTCCTCTTAGTATATATCTATCAATCATAAGCCAAACGGGTTTCCTTGTCCGTTAAAGTTGGTTCAATCAGTTCTTTCCATTCTGGAGAAGACCACGTTCTTAGCTTCATATGGGTAGTATAGTACTTTTGAGGAATTGGGTGGGTGCCGACAACTACCTTCATATCGTATTTTTCCTGTATGAAATCACGGAACTTAGCAATACCTGGGCATGGAGGATAGCCTACTACTAATCCGGTTGCCAGATGAATTACTTGGGCACCGTTGTTTTTCATCTCTTCAGGAGCGTATTCAATGTTTCCACCAGGGCACCCATCACAGGTGGTATATCCGACCAACTCGACCTCCTGCCCCTTATATATACTAAACGCCCCTTCTCTGTTATAGAGAGACCTGAGGCATTTACCCCCGGCACAGGTTCGATAACGGTTGCAAATTATGATTCCAATTTTAATTTTATCCTTCATTTCGCTTACCTGTGGTTTGAAGTTAAAATTCGGCAACTACACATAAACTTAGTATATCCTCCTATATCTGCAAGCCTGTTTTATGATAGACTCGCTCTATTAAAAAGTCAAGCTTTTTAGCTTGTGCAGATTGAGAAGAAGATTTACCGGAAGTTTTGAGGGGTGATTGTATGTAAGAGGAAGGTCTATCCTCGTTCGTCACGGACTTGTCCTGAACCCCCGCCAAAGGCGGGGGAGAACGGACAGGGTGTCCGTTACCAACAAAAACAGGATCCAAATTTTAGAGAACATATACATTGTGTTCGATGAAGTTGCTGTCTTTATATTTTTTTCACAATTCAATTATTTTGCCAACTCCACCCTCAATGTATTCTTTAGGGTATAAAGACTTTATCTTAAGCTTATGTTGAGTGCAATGAGTAGGACAAATTACTTCTAAGTCTTTGAATAATTCAAATTCTCTAAACCCATGCAAACCACCAACAATTGCATAGACCTTTCCAAATTGTGAAGCGGCTTTAAGAATATGTGCCATGTTTGGATGCGAACATCCTACGATTAAAACTATTCCTTTGTCTGTTTTAACTGCCATGGATTGTTCTATGTGGTCGAGTTCGCCAGTGGAGAAGATATTTTCATGAATCTTCAAAGAGTCACTCACAGAAATTACCTCCTTTGCACCAGCAACCTTTCTGAATGAAGCAGGGACATAAACTTTAACATCATTTTTCACGCTAAGAAAGGTCGAGAGACCACCGGTATGATCGAAATGGGCATGGGAGATAAAAATTTCATTGATGGAAGCAGGATCGATATTAAGTTTTTTCATATTGGAAAGCAGTATGGAGCCATCTGTCCCGGTGTCAAAAAGAATTTTGGGAACCTGCTCTACTTCCACCAGACAGGAAAATCCCCAATCAGCTTCAAGCCCCTCTTGGTAAGCTGTATTGTCATACACTATGGTTATCTTCATTTTTTTCTCCTATTTTTTTGTTATCGAACCAGAATATGTAAAGGAATGTTTTTTCATCTTAATCCATTTTCCTTCATCAATGCCAATTACATTGCCGCAGAGGCATTTAATTTCATTTACATGCCGGACGCTGTAATCCTCGATTATTCGTTCCTTCCAGCAGTGCCATAATCGTCCCTTTCCGATCTTTTTATATCTGAAAATCTTCCTTCTGCACTTGGCGCATTTTACTATCATCATGTTTATTTATACTCTAAAACCAGCCCAGAGCCTACCTCTTGTATTAGAAAGTGTTTGCCCAGCTCAATTTTTGCCTTAAGATCCGTGCAATGGCAGGGATGAAAACTCATGATCTTACAAGATTTAAAATACTCCATAGTTTCATCTAACACTTCTTTAGGGGCATTCAAAAGATGAAATCCTCCAACAATATCTAATATATTTGACTGTCTAAAGATTTTTTTTGCATATTCGGTTATATTGCAAATACCAGAATGAGAACAACCGGTAATTATAACTATTCCCCTTTTTGATTTATATACCAAGGCGCTGTCATCGACCAAATAATCAGGAGATTTGTCTTTATTTTTGAGGATTATACCAAGTGGGTTTTTTGCCTCAAAATTATTTTCTCTGGGTATTTCTCCCAAGAAGCATAGATTTTGCGTCAACCATACTGGTTTTCTTGACAAGTTTAAATTAAAATATCTTGCGACCTCGCTTTTTGTTTTTCTGGTTCCAATCTCACCGAGTCCTTCAAGAAATTTCCTTTCAAAAATATCCGGATGGGCTATTAGTTTTATATTCTTTGATTTATCGCCAACCAAATCAATATATGGCTCTAAGCCCCAGGTATGGTCGAGATGACCATGTGAGAAGACAAGATAATCTGTTTTTCTTAAATCGATATTTAACTTTTCTGCATTTTTGATAAATACGTCTGAGAACCCTGTATCAAAAAGAATTCTTTTATCATCTGCCTCTATCCAGTAGGAAACAGCTGGTTCTCCAAAATAATATTGGTCAATTAAAGTGTTGTTGTCTACCAGGACTGTTAATTTCATCTTTGCTCACTCAGCTTCATGCTTTTATAAAGTTTTTTAGCTAAGCTCCAATAATTTCTGGTATTCACTTTGCCTTTAGCATAAAGTTCATGCCATTCAGCAGGAACGGGCATATCTTTATATAAACGTTTACGTCTGGCTTCAAGCAACATCCTGGGTTTTTTCATAAGGTCAGCCCCACAAATAACTTTTTTTCCTGTTTCGGACGATAGGCGCTTTATCCATCTAACTCCGTCATAACTCCTCATTAAATGGTGATCCAAAATTAAAGTTTCAACTTCTTCAGAAAGGCGTTTAGCATTGTGCCAAGCCCTTTTGATCTGGTTTCTGGAGAGTTTACTGGATAAATAAAGAGGAGGTCCGCCAGCTAATACAATGTCGGGGCACCAGTCTAATATCTGAGAGATAGACTCATCATTAAGAAGCTGGATATCAGAGGCATGCACAAACACGCAATCTTCTTTTATTTTCGTCATCATTACCGTTTCCAAATTATCATTTTCTTCTCCATGAGGCAATGCTTTAGAAAAAGTTAATACTCCCCTCCTTTTCTTTTCTGCTGAAATCAAAGTTTGGTTTAACATAGCAGAAAATGACTCTGCCCTTTTCTTTTCGACCGGAGAAAAATGTGAGGGATTCTTAGTCCATATTCTGATATTTTGATTTAATCCCGCTATCTTTTTGATATTAAGCTGATAAGGATTGGCATCTTTTAGCGGAACATGGTCTCCATGAAAGTGGCTGATCACTATATCAGTAGCTTCAGACCATCTTTTTACAATCTTTTTTTGTATACTCTCATCCACCGCTACCTGAAAAGGATGAGGAAGTAACCCGTATCTGTTGTAACCTAAAGCTATGCCCGGATCAATTAATATCCTCCTATTTTCTGTTCTTACAAAACAACAGAGCCCTCTTACTCCTAAAGATTCAGTTCCGATAATTTCGATCTCCATATTCTACATGGTCCAGATATGCTCATGCCAATTAGAAATGAGATAAGGGAACTTTATACTTAGCTATCTTTTTGCTCTTTAATTTTTACTTCTGTTCGTCAAGGTCAGACGACCCCACCCGTACGGGCGCTCGCCCGTCTGGGCGGATGACCTCATCCGTGAAGGTCTTTTGGTAATGGACAGGGTGTCCGTTACCAACAGGTTAGCTATGGCTTGGTCAGGCGAAGTATTTATCCGTATCTGATCATTATGATTTAGGAAACTCAATATTCTGACTTTCCCCACAACTAATATTTGGATTCATTTTCTGCCGGAATCTTAAACTTTGTTTCATTGGTGCTCCTCGCAGGATAAACCAAGATAGCTTCCCATTGGTTGAGCCCTTATATATTTTCTTTAAGACCTTCAAAAAGTAGTATACCCTTAAAGCAATTCTTTCCCAAAATGAAAAATACTTTCTATAAAAGTAAAACAGTGATATATAATACTCCTTTGCAATTTGCAGGTCTCTTTTTGTGCTTTCACCTCCTAAGTGTATAAATTTTGCGGAAGGAACCAAATAAACGGACTTTTCAATTTTTTTCATTCGCATGGCTAAGTCTTCCTCTTCGCAATACAGAAAATAATTGGTATCGAATCCACCAACTTGAGCAAAATATTCTGCACGAACGAACAAGAAGCTTCCGGTAACAAAATCTACCCTAACAGGCTCATTGTATTGTTTATGCAGGTTGGGAAACTTTTGAGGAATGATTAAACGCAAGAATCCTGTGCCCAAAACGTTTACAGACAAAGTGGGGAAATAGTTAAATGAATGATGGGGTTTTTTATCTGCATCATACATCTGACCGGTGCATATGGCAATATTGGTGCTCTTTCTGCAAAAATCCATTAGAATGGAAATACAATCGTTAAGAAAAATACAATCGCTATTGAGGAATACATAATAGTTGGCACTGGTGAACTGCAAACCGAACATATGTCCTTGCGAAAATCCCAAATTTACTTTACTTCTTATCACTCTTACTTGAGAAAATTTGGTTAATATTTTTAGCTTGCTGATCTCCTCCTCTTCAGAATTGTTATCCACGATTATTATTTCATACTTAACCTCCGGAGAGGTGTATTCAATAATCGATTCTACACACTGGATGGTGAATTCAGAAGCATTATAATTTAAAATGATTACAGCAACATCAAATTTCATATTAGTAAATTTTGAGTTGGTTTTATTTATTTTGGAAATGGTATAATTTAATTTCGTCTTCTATGAAAAAAAACAGTGTAAGCATTTGGGCGAACCCTTCGTTATGCTCATGGCAAGCCCTTCGCTCTGCTCAGGACGAGCCCGGTGATCAGCAAAAACGCTGTTATGTACCCAAAAGCGCATAAGTACCTTACTAAAAGAAATATCTGATCCCAATGGCTGCGTTTAAACGAAATTTTGTGCTGGGTGCCAGATCAAGTAAAGGGACAATCTCAAAGAAAACATCCAGGGGTGTCTTTGAGGGGAGGTAGTTTAAACCCAGCGGAATACGAACCCCCGCTTTACTTTTCTCCTCAAACTTAATTCTGCCGCCGATCCCAAAATAAACCACAAGTTTGCTCATCTCTACTTTGGATATTTTAGGGCTGTGGAAAAGCAAATCTGCGTGCAGGTGCACGGCACTTTTCTTTTCAAATGACCAGGCAACTGCTGCATCAATGGCTTCATTGTCTTCTATCCATAGCTTGGTGCTTATTCCCGTGGGTTCGCCTAAAATGACTCCAAATCCAAAACCACTCTCCTGCGCTTCAACAGTGGCACAAGCCAGTATTGCTGTCAGCAAAACGAACACAATCGATTTAAGCATCATTACATCTCCTTAGTTTGGTCAAATCTGGTTACCCTTCCTTTACTCTTCATTTTTCAAAGAGATATGCACTCTTTGATTTTATCCGATTACGCAAAAAAAGTCAAGTTTTTTTAGCCCTGTGCGAATGGAAGTTGACGGAGAATTTTTCTAAGAAGTCTTGGGGTGTTTGATTAGAGGGTGGCAAGAGCTTTATGAGCATAATCCAAGGTTGAGAGCGAATGTGACGTATGCCCACTTATTTATCACTGACGCCTTGGTCCCTGACGGTTTATGGTAACGGACAAGGTGTCCGTTATCAACAAAGAAGTTATGGGGCTATGATTTAATTTATTGTTGGAAACAATTGGTGTTAGAGACATCAAATATTAGAATGCTTCGGGAATGGAGATTCCCGAAGCAAGTGAGAGAACGGCATTGGCTTTTCCTTCAGGATGAATCCTTTAGGACAAGTCCTAATGCCGATGCATCGAGAAATGTGGATTAACTCTCAATTATTCTAATATCTTCGGAAATCCCTTTTTGGCCCTCCCCTTCTGGGTGGCCGACTTCCTCCTTGCCTCTTTCTGGGTGGGCGAGCTTCGTCAACTTTCAGGGTAAGTCCTTTGTAATCGGAACCGTCCAATGCCTCCTTTGCTTTTTCAGCTTCCTCTCGGTTAGACATCTCAACAAATCCAAAACCTTTACCTTCAATTATTTTGACTTCCCTGACTTGACCATGCTCGGAAAACAATTCTTCCAGCTGCTGACTAGTTATAGAATAACCAAGATTCCCTACATAAAGTTTGTTACCTTGCATTCTAATCCTCCTTTTCTTCTTTATTTCTCTCTGCCCAATAATGTTGATTTCGGCGGCAGTAGCAAGGTAGCGAGCCTTATTCTTGACTGATAACATTATGGAACAAGAGAACCTGAATAAAATCCTGCCTTTAGAATTTCTAATCGACTATTTCTACCACCTCCCTCGGGATTCGCCTGCTATTTAATGTGGCGTTCTCTGGTTTTGCCACGCGCAAATCTTCTGAGGGTGGAGCTAAAGCTCCACCCCTACATCTCCCTTAAAAGCTCCAATACAAAGCTGGCACTGTTGTCTGCGGCTACCTTGAAGAATTCTCCTATCTCATCTCTGGCAGTGGAGGAGCCGGAACCACCGGCTAAATCCGAACACGACCTTACCACCAAAATAGGGACTCCGTTTATTTTTGCCACCTGAACCACTGCGGCTGATTCCATGTCAACAATCTGAGCATCAAGTTTCTCTTTGAGCCACTCTCTTTTTTCCACTTGATCTATAAAGGAGCTTCCACTTGTCCCCTTCCCACCCACTTTTATCTTTGGCGTTCTGTCAAGAATTGGTTTCAATTCTGGTTTCACATTCTCTGCGATTCTTAAAAGACTCACGTCCACAGGAAAAAACATCAAAGTATCCGACTTTTCCTTTTCTGGCTGGTGCACGCGGATGGGGTAAGGAGAGAAACCCTCCTGGTCATAGAGACCATAATCATGAGTGACCCAGAGTTCTGGAATTACAATGTCCCCGATACTATTTTCCGGATCTATCCCCCCGCATATGCCGGTGAAGATTATCTGTTTGGGTTTGAATCTATCGATTAAAAGCTGGGTGGTCATGGCGGCATTGGTCATTCCCACGTCCGAATTGACCACTATCACCTCTTTGTTTGCGATTTTTCCTATCCAAAAAACTCTTCCCACCGAAAACAAACTGTCCTCCAAAGACATCTGACTTCTCAAGAGTTGCCCCTCCGCATCAAAAGCATACATAAGGGCAACCCTTCCGTCGTAGCTTTGCTTTCCGCAGGAAAAAAGAAGAAGGATAATTATGACCACAGAGAGGAGTTGATATCTTTTTTTCATATTGTTTCTCCTTGAACTAATTGCTACCCATTATTGAGGTTTATTGGATTCTAAAATCAGCGGGATTAAATCTAGAGACGGTTTCAAGAACAGTGTTGTTTCTTTTTCTCATAGACAGCCATCTTTGTTTCCAAAACTTGACCAGTGTTTGCATAGGCAGATTATAGTAGTTGGGCTTGTTGGTTCTTCCAAGAAGAAAGCGGCGAAAATTCTTAGCCAGCGGAATCGCATATATTCCTCTTTTAAATGAGTGGTTTAATAGACTATCAGAGTCAAATCCGATAATTTCTGAAGCTGTTCTGATGACTCTCATTCGCCAATTTGGTCCATCACCGAATCTGTTCATTATCTCGTAGCCATTTTCTGTCAGAAGCTGTTGCATAGCAACAAAAGTCTCATTTGAGATATGTAAAGTCCCATAGCCGGAAGTGTATCCTATCGGAATATAAAGCAATCTATTTTTAAATTTTAAGCGGTTATATTGTGAGCCATTGCCATAGAGGCTTGTTGTAAAAAGACACACACAATCGTTTGCTTTTCTCCGTCTGATAATCGTTCGGCGACGTTTATATTTTTCTTCATATATTTTCCTGACTTCATTTGATGCGAGAATATATGAGATGAGCTTTCCGCCCAGCAGATAATTGTACGGTGGCAGTGCTCCCAAGACATAGGCATCCATTGTGTAAATTATGTTGTTAGTTCTTGTTTCTTTGTCCCAACCTACCCATTCATCTCTATCTGGAATATGTATTATGCTACTGCCTATAGCTGCAATTCCAATTACAGGGCTACCATCTATTCCGTCATCCCTTATAAGGAGCCTTATTCTTCTTCCAATGTATTCGCTATAAGGAGAACTCCAATAATACCTTAAAATTCTAAAAATGTCGTGTTGCTTTTGGCTCTCACAGAGTTCAATCCGAGGTAAAATCATAGACTTTAGAACATCTTTACCTTTTGCAAGATTTTTTTGGGCTAAATCTATGTGTTTGTTAATCCATTCCTTGTTTTTATTCAGAATCTCCTTCCTTGATATACTCATTGATTGTTTTATGATTTCTTTATCATAGAAGATTGGCGGAAATATTCGTAGAGTTTTTCTTGATATTTCTTTTCTCCAGTTAAGACGGAATAAGTCTCTTATCAACAACAGCTTAACCTTCTCCTCGGAAGCTTGAGCTTGAATTAAATCGGTATTGTAAATTTTGCGTAAGTCGAAGGACGGTTTTTCGAGAAGCAACGTTCTGATTTTATTTGGGGAATTTTGAGCTTTCATATACTTTATTCCTTACTAATTCCTCAAACAACTTGACCCTTATTGGTAGTGCAAAAGCTTGCTCAGAAGACACCATATACATGTTACCTGGAATCGTTTCTCTTTGAATAAACTTTGCAATGACATTTTCATAATTTACATTAGATTTTATGAGTGCCCTAATATCATCACTATTGCCCAAGTGAAACGCAAAGAAATTTTCAGCTTGCGTTCTAATTTCTTCTGAAATCGCTGATGGTCTTTGAGTTATCGCAACCATGCCAATTCCAAATTTCCGTCCCTCCTTTGCAGCTTTGACAAACGGATTTGCACTTGCTTTTACAAGTTCGTCGGATAGAACATTTTGAGCCTCTTCAACAAAAATCACAGTATTAATCACATCTTCTGGATTATCACTTGTGAATTTTTCTTTATTATGTTCGAACAATTTGCGAACTAAAATCGTTGATATAATACTTGCATCAATACTGTCCTTAAGAGATAGATCAATGACTACAGTTTTCCCTTGTTTTAAACTCTCAAATATATTTTCAATTAACTGAGAGGAAGATGAATGCAACCCTTTACCTTCATCTATCAGATGTCTTATTCGTTTTCTTATCGCCATAATCGTTTTACGAGCACTCACATCTTCTTTTATATTCCCCCTTAAGTCTACTTTTTGTTTTCCAAAGAAATCTGAAAAATCCTTATGCAAATTTTCTGGTTTATTTACGTAGGTATCTATTCTTTTAATAAAATCACTCACTCCTTCTTCATCTAAATATAGCAAAAAGGATTTCATTACGTCTGAAAATCCTGCACCAAAACTTAAAATATCCCCAACCGTTAGATGTTCGTGCATATTTATTAAAACTTTTCCCTTGTAATTAAACTTATCTTTATATTCATCTGGAAGTTTCTTATCACTGTAAACCACCAAATTATCCCTTATTTTCTCCTCGTTTATGTCCCCTAACCCATAAGTCTTGCGACCTTTTCGGAAATACTCTCCATTTAAATCAAAAATGAGTTTCCCATAACTTGTATCACTAATAATATGATAAAGCAAGACCTTAACTAAATTAGTCTTACCAAAGCCAGACTGGGCAAATACCATTGTTCTATTATCTCTTAATCTTTGCACATCAAAAAGAATATATCCTTTATCCTTATAGGTATCATCACCTATGCATAAATGACCGATTTCCGCGCCACTCTTATTACTAATATTCAAAATATGCTTTACTTCGTTTTGCCTTAGATGTCTTGCATGATAAGACACAGTTGGCAACTTTCTTGCAGCCGTAGTGAATTCGATAGAGGAGCCCTTATCAATAAAGGTACCAAGCAGTTTGACCTTATAGGTGTAACTGAACATCTTTTGTTTGTCCCTATCAGATAACTCTCTTTCAGCTATTCTTGCATAATGTACCGCAATTAGTGTTTTATCTTGGGACCTAAAAATCGGATCTTCATCATAAATTTCTGCCTCTACGCGGGCTAAGAATTTTCTACCATTCTCATCTTTTGGAGTTAGGACGATAAAATCTCCTGTGCTTGGGCTTGCTTTTGCGTCTTCATAAGAAGAATATATTAATAACGCATCTTCTGTTGTTTTTTGCCCGTATAATACACCAAAATCAATTCTCTCTGGCATACAGCCTCCCGTTTTAGAATTTGTCGTGAATGTCTAAAAAAAGGTTTTCTATCTCAATATTGTCCATCCTTTGATCTTTATATAAAGCAAATTTCACCTTTTTTATTATCTCTTCCTTAAAATCCCTTTTCAAGGAAATGAAATTGTGAACTTCAACTAAAGGATATGGATAACCAAGTATATAGTGTTCTTGTGTAAGCCTTGTAAGCTGCTTAAATATCATCCTCAATTTGTCCATATCTCTACGATTCTTATTGTTTTCAATTTCTGGAATGCCGTCAAATATATTAACGTCCGCGACCACCCAGTCATAATTCTGTAGTTTCTCAACATAATCTAAACGAGCAACCGCGAACAAACCAAAACCTCGCCCACCTTTTATATCTTTTTTCGCGTACATTGCTGAGACATCTTTGCCACCATAAGAAGCAAGCAAAACATTATCTGGCACTTCAAACCAACAACATAATTTTTGTCTCTTTGGATCTGTTTCCGTAAATGGATACTTTGGCTTTAACTGGTCTTGAAGATAGTTATCTATCTGTCTAAGAGTATAAGACAATTCCATTTTAATGGGGGAGTTTTTCGTTATTCCCACGATTATTATGCCTTTTTCATATAGAAGTCCTCCCATCTTTACCAAATACTTTTGCTTAATATTTAGGGAACGTAATGTTCCGTCTCTCAAAATGAAATCACCTTTTCTGATTTTAGGCAGATTCGCGATTTCGTACACCAATGACCACTCTAAGATTTCTTGGGCAAAAGAAAGAAGAGTAGAAAGGTTTGAACAAACTACCTTTTTTTTGTACGGGAAGATGTTGTCTATGGTGTCACTAAAGAAATCGATTAGGTTTCTTACAGGTTCCAAATTCATCAGTTCATCATAAATTGCAAACGAATGTTCTTCATTTGTTACAAGGATGTTTTGCGGATAATATGCCTTGCCCAATATAATCGGGTCATCCATATCATTCATTCGCATTTGTTTGCCACCATTGTAGCTAACATATCCTGCAGTGTAAATCCCAATTGAAACACCATTATAGAATTGCTGACTATTGTAGCTTCCATCTATGGCATAAAACCCTCTATCCGGTTTGTCAATTTCATCAAAAGGTGTTATTTCAAATATCTGCGGAGTCTCAAGGTTGTTAGGATTTCCAATTACAGGGATAGAATAAGGCTTATTGCTCCTCTCATTAATATGATGAGCTACTAAATCAACTGCACTATCTGGTATGGATTTATGATTCATTCACTTCACCCCCGTCTTGGAAGATCATGTTTCCGACAACTCCGCCAACCCCGTTATTGCGAAACTTTTTCCTTAGTCAAGACCCAATTTACATCCCTCATCCCTTCCGTTTTTCAAACCATGGAAGTGGAACATCCATCTCATTTTATCCGATTTCACGGCAAAAGTCAAGCTTTTTTAGGCTCTTGCGAATTGACATTTTGGGCTTTGACTAAATTGACAGGAGAAGTTAGCCAAACAGCTCTTTTTCTATCAGCTCACACAGGATATGGCAAATGCAGATATGTGTTTCCTGAATTCGGGGGGTGTTGTCTGAGGGAACAATGATGGAGTGGTCGGAAAGATTTTTGAGTTTTCCTCCGTCTCTGCCTAAAAGTCCGACGGTTTTCATCTTCTTCTCTTTTGCCTTTTGAGCAGCAGTTGTGAGATTGGGGGAGTTACCGCTGGTGCTGATGCACATAAGCACGTCCTCCGGCTTTCCTAACGCTTCAATTTGACGTGAGAATACCTGTTCAAAGCCAAAATCATTGGCGCAGGCAGTGAGAACATAGTCGTTACTGGAGAGGGTGATGGCGGGAAGAGCGCTGCGAGTATAATCTGAGGAGAGCCTCACCACCAACTCACCGGCAAAATGCTGAGCATCTGCGGCTGAACCGCCATTACCGCAAAGCAAAAGCTTCCCTCCATTTTTGATACACTCTGCTAAAGCGTGGGCAACTTCTATTATCTTCTCCGAAAGCTTTTCTTTGACCTGATTCTTCAGATCAATGCTTTCCTGAATCTCTTTTTGAATCAAACTGACCTTTTCCGGGGTGGAATTGGGTCTTTTTTTGTCTAATTTGTTCGTAATGTCAGTTTTTCTCATTTTAGTTCACTCAACACGCCGGTTCTCTCGATAACGTGCGCTGTTTAGTGGGTCAACACTTACTCAAAAGGGAGAGATACCGTCGTCGATTCATAGATCTTGGCAACGGAGGTTCGTCGGAACAGCACACCGTAGCAACAATGCAGATACCAGATCTGCTTCCATAATTCATCATCTTGTTTCAGCTTCTTTACCCTGACCCCGAGCTCTGAGGCTTGATTAGCATCAATCACTATACCATGACTCAGCCACTTTTTCACGTCGCAGAGTTCCGCCGCTAATCTTTCCGCCCTATCAGGACTACCTATTAACATGTACTTGTTCAGCCATTTTTCTGCAAACCTACGAGATCGTTCCATGAGGTTTCTGCACATTCCAATGAATCCGAGATTCAATCCCTCTAGTAACGGGAAATAAGCAGGAGACAAGTTTCCGGTCTTGTTTACCTCGTCTTTGATGCGTTCAAACTCATCAATGAAAGATTGGGCAGAGGTTTGAAAAACAGCACCACCAGGCCCTGGCCCCGTGAGCTGCGCGTCTATGGGCCCAATCTCTGAGGCAAGTCCCATGACAACCTCGTCGGAAGCAAGCGCAATCAGCGTTGCGGCGCTTTTAGCGTACTCCGGCACAATCACGCGAAACCCGCCCGCTGTCTCCCGACACATGTAAACGATTTTCTCCGCAGCATCTATATCCCCGCCTGGACTCTGCAGAAGCAAGTCAACATTCTCCTTCGGCTGAAGACGTACAAGGAGGTCAGCGAACGGTTGAATATCGTCTTCCCCAAGACTTGAACGATTTGACCAGAGGTTTGCTTCGTACACTATGAGTCGCCGACCCGTCAGTTTTTCGATAGAGGAAATTGTCTTTTGTCGAGCGTATCGATCACTGTACTGAGCTTCATATAGAGGGGTCCTCAAGGGGCCAGTTTCTCCGCTCGGCATCATGTTCTCCTTTTCCTTTTCGGTTGACGGAAGACCTCCACGTATGGTCGACTGACGGAGTTTGGACGAATGTCCTCTCCTCGTTTGGCGCGCTGATATTCGTTGAATCTTTTCCGAAAATCTTTAAGGCTCGTGAGCTTCTGCTTCTGTCTCTCCTCCGCTTCAGCAGATTTCAGAAGCACATCCTGGTCTGAGCATTTGCGCACGTCTTCTCACCTCCTAACACCTGTTACGCATAGTCGGTCAGCAAGTGACAACGCTTTCGTGAGTCTTTTTCTGAATAAGCTTGACCTTTTCGCTTGCTTTGAAGTCCATGCCTATCAACCTATCCAACCTCTGTCTTTTTGCTTACATGAATCGCATCGGCGAACTCTTGTATGATAGAGTCGTCTTCTTCCAAGAAATTTCCGATCACCACAAAGCTGGCGCCACTTTTGACCTTCTTGTATGCTTCGTCCGGATCTTTTACCCCGCCTCCCACTATGATGGGAATGGAGATGAAGTCTTTTACCTCACGGATAATGTTATCTGGCACTGAATTTTCTGCGCCTGACCCTGCCTCCAGGAAGACGAACCTCATTCCCAGATACTCTGCGGCAAGAGCGTGAGCTTTGACGATGTCGGGCTTGTTTCTGGGAATGGGTTGGGTGTCGCTCATGAATTGGACTGAGGTGGCTCCACCGGACTCTATTATCAGATACCCAGTGGGGATTGGCTCCAGACCGAACTCCTTTATCGCGGGAGCGGCCTTGACCTGTTCTCCGATCAAAAGATGTGGGTTCCTGCCACTTACCAGCGATAAAAACAAAATGGCATCGGCATATCGCGATACCTGATTGGCGTTTCCCGGAAAGATGGTCACCGGAAGGTTCACGTTGGCTTTTATCTCCTTCACCGCCTCATCGAATCTGGTGGAAAGCAGCAGGCTGGACCCCACCAGAAATCCATCCGCCCCTCCTTTCTCCGACTTTTGGGCTAACTTCACTATCTCTGTGACGCTCATTCGGTCCGGGTCCAGAAGGACCAAGAATCCCGCACCTTTTTGGTCTCTGATGTTCAGAAGCTTTTGATAAACTGTCATAATTTCCAGTTTCCAGTCTTCAGTTTGCAGTTAGCAGATTTACCTCACCCCTTATCCCAGGCGGGTCTCCGACTCCCCCTCTCCACTTCGTGGAGAGGGGGACCAAGGGGGAGAGGTCTTTAATCAAGTCCAGAATCTTGTAATTGTTAATTTAAAAATGCTCCTTGTAATTTCCCCTTTCCATTATACCCAATGGTTTTATTTTTGAAGAATCTTATCATAATATCTTTATTTTTCGATAAACTTATGTTTGTAATATATTGGTAAATATTTTCCCATGTTACCCGCATAAATTTTCTTCGTTGGTTCTCCTTTATATGTCTCCTGAAGATGGCCTCAATGTCCGTCTCCCTTTCAGACAACACAAGATTAACGAGATAGAAATCCAGGCCCTGATGCTCCGCCATCCAGGTTCCAAGTAGCCAGAAACGCAATAACTCATATTTTTCCTCATCTATTGCTACCTTTTTGTAAGACGACTTAAAGACTTTTGAGAACCAGTTATCTCCGCCGGTTTCATATTTTTTTGAATTACTCTTATCACTGGGCTCTGTTTTATTTGAAGCAGTTAACTTCGCCTCGATAAAGAATAATGCTTTGTCAGTCATGATTATGATATCGGGCTCCGAACTCTTATTTATTTCCTCACCAAATTCCTTTCTCGCTTTATTCAATTCAGACCAGCTGGTGTCTTCTTTTTGACTGTATGACCAATATATCACTTCGGACGACTTTATTGGGGTCCCGGTGATCGAACTTAGAAACTCTTCAATTAGATTATTTTTTTCCAAGAATCTGAAAACATTCCAACTAATAGCATCTTCGCTGTTGTCCCGTGCCATCCGACTTTCTCTTTTCCATCTTTTTATTCTTTCAAGTAGCTCTCGATCGGACTTTTCTTTCCAGAGCAGGTTATCTAATTCACTTGGGTAT
This sequence comes from uncultured Ignavibacteria bacterium, assembly GCA_964403165.1. Taxonomy (GTDB): domain Bacteria; phylum Zixibacteria; class MSB-5A5; order MSB-5A5; family SM1-73; genus SM23-73-3. Next base: position 20,951 of record CAYOFL010000018.1, on the reverse strand, counting down.
TCAAAGGTCGTTGGAGAGATAACGATATTGTGCTTTGGACACTTGAATCTCTCTTCTTTCCTGAAGAACTGTCGTTGCCTCTCGACTTTCTTCCTGCAGCCTTTGACCGGGCACTCGACAGTCGTTTCAGTAATCTCAATTTTTTCCTTCAACTTATCTATACCGAACATTATTACCTCATTGGGTCAGTCTTTTCACAATCTCCGGCAAGCTATCCAATGCCTTCTTTAGTTTGCCTAAATCTTTTCCTCCTCCCTGGGCTAAATGGAGCTTGCCTCCTCCGGTTCCACCAGCAAGTTTGGCAATCTCCTTGACCACTTCTCCTGCTTTTATCCCTTTGGATTTTATCAAATCATCAGTCACCACAGCTACGAAGGCGATCTTTTTATCTATGACTCCGGCTAACACTCCTACGGTTGATTTTAACTTTTCCCTTATGGTATCTGCCAACTCAAGCAGATCATCTCGGGTTTCCGCCTCCACCTGGTGGGCGATCACTCTGATTCCGTTCACGTCAACGCAGCTTTCCACCAGATTTTCGATTACACTTTTGGCAGATTCCTTCTGAGCCTCTTTTACCTTTTTCTCCAACTGCTTATTGGTCTTAACCAGAATCTCCACCCTATCTTTAAGATTTTCTTCCGTTGTTTTCAAGATGAATGCCAGATCATCCAGAAGCTCTTTTTGTTTACTGATAAACTTGTATGCGGTTTCTCCGGTCACTGCCTCGATTCTTCGCATGCCTGCCGCAATTCCGGTCTCCGAGACGATTTTGAATAAGCCAATCTCACCGGTGGCGTTCACATGGGTGCCTCCACAAAGCTCTTTGGAATATCCCTCCACCTCCACCATACGAACGATATCACCATATTTTTCTCCAAACAAAGCCATCGCCCCCAATTTTTTCGCCTCCTCTAACGGGACTTCACGGCACCCGACCGGACTGTTCTCCCAAATCTTTTGGTTCACCAGATATTCCACCTTATCCAACTCTGCTTGATCCAATGCTTTGAAATGGGTGAAGTCAAATCTCAATCTATCCGGCGCCACCAGAGAGCCGGATTGATTCACGTGCTCACCCAGCGTTTCTCGTAGAGCCTTGTGTAAAAGATGAGTGGCGGTATGGTTTCTCTTTATGGCATTTCTTCTTTCGATATCCACCCTGGCCAAAACCTGTTTGTTTATTACATCTTCGATCTTACCCTTGGTGACTTTTCCTACATGAATTATGGCATCCCCTTCCCTTTTGGTATCTTCAACCCGGAATTCAAAGCCCTCTGATGAGATGACTCCGGCATCACCCACCTGTCCACCTGCCTCAGCATAAAATGGGGTATGATCCAGAATCAGCATGTTTTCATTGGGTGAATAAAGGACTTTGGCTTTTTTCTCATTTTTTTCATATCCTACAAAATTGCTTTTCCCCACTTTATCTGAAATTACTGCATCCGAGCAGATAGTCTTAACAAAAGTTCTTGATTTTTCCCTTTGTTCCTCCAGTAGCCTTTCGAAACCGCCAAGATCTATGGATAACCCCTTTTCCCTTGCCATAACTTGAGTCAGATCAAGAGGGAATCCAAAAGTATCATAAAGTTTGAACACCTCTTCTCCGGGGATGGTATTTCTGCCTTCGCTGCGAACTTTTTTTGTCACCTTCTCGAACAGCTCCAGCCCCAAGTCTAAGGTCTCCTCAAATCGCTCCTCCTCGGATTTAATAACCAAAGCCACGTGCTCCTTTTTGGCGACAAGCTCCGGATATACCTTTCCCATCAAATCCACCACCACGCTGGAAAGCTGATAGATGAAAGGCTTGTGAAGTCCTAAAAGCCTTCCATGTCGGGCGGCTCTTCGCAGTATCCTTCGTACCACATAGCCCTGTCCCTCATTGGAAGGGATGGCTCCGTTTGCTATGGCAAATGACAGCGCCCGGATATGATCGGCAATCACCCTAAAAGACTCCTGGTGATCTGAATCTTTATACGAAAGCGAGGATGTCTTCTCAATCTCTTTGAACAGTGGACGGAAAAGATCAGTGTCGTAGTTGGAATCTACCTTCTGCATGATGGCAGTCAGCCGCTCGAAACCCATGCCGGTATCGACCACTTTGGCAGGCAAATCAGTTAAGTTACCTTTATCATCCCGATTGAACTCCATGAATACTAAATTCCATACCTCCACGAATCTTCCGCAGGGGCAGTTGACCCCGCAATCAGGACGATCACATCCGAATTTTTCCCCTTTGTCAAAATGAATCTCCGAGCAGGGACCGCATGGACCCACCTCGCCCATCTCCCAGAAATTCTCCTTCTCATCGAATCTTAAAACCCTTTCCTTTTTAATATCCGTGCACTCATACCACAGTTTTTCTGATTCATCATCATCCCGAAATACCGTAGCCCACAATCTCTCCTTAGGGAGCCGGCATACTTCGGTCAGAAACTCCCAGGCATACGTTATCGCCTCTTTTTTGAAATAGTCGCCGAAAGACCAGTTACCCAACATCTCAAAGAAAGTGTGATGAGAAGTGTCCTTGCCCACCTCCTCTAAATCATTGTGTTTTCCCGATACCCGGATGCACTTTTGGGAGGAAGCCGCCCTTTTGTGCTCTGCTTTCTTTTTCCCCAGGATGATATCCTTGAATTGGTTCATCCCCGCATTGGCAAAAAGAAGGGTGGGATCATCTTTGGGGATCAGAGATGAGCTGGAATAGATCTTATGATCTCTTTGTTCAAAGAACTTTAGGAATTTTTCTCTTATCTGATGACTTTTCATTTTTGTAATGTGTGTTAACTTTTCATTCTTCCTCAGGGACAAGTCCCTCCAGCCATCCTATTTTTACGTTGTTTCGCTGGTCAAACTTGGGCACATAGGGCTTAATATCCAGAAGGGGTGTTTTGTCAAAGACATCTATTTCTCCAATTTTCAAGGTATTTCCTTTTCTTTCCAAAAGCCTTACCACCGACACTCCCAGATGATTGGGGCGGTGGGGTGACCTTATGGCAAAGATGCCGTGGAGTTTGTCCTCTAAAAAAGGTTTAGCCAAAAGGTTGTAGTCTTTTGATTTGTGAAAGAAATAGATGATCAAAAGATGCGAAAATCCCTCCACGTCTTTCAATCCCTCAACATATTTCTCAAAAATCTCGATAGTTCCCACCCCTTCAGGCTTGAAAGCTCCCTGTATGGGGATATCCTCCTTTTTCTGATGGGGAGAATGAATTATTCCGATCGGTTCTAAGGTTATCTTGTGTGTCATGATGCCTATTTATGAAACCCTGGAGATTTATAATAACACTTACTTATTTTCTCACCAAATGCAGTTACATTTGATCTTTTTATAGTCCATGCCAAGTTTTTTCCACATGGCTTTTGTTTCTTTGCACAGAGCCACTCTTCTGTAATTATGCTTTTCAAGAAGATAATCCAAGACTGTGCGATACATTTCGTATCGGAATGTGAACTCAACTTTCTTGCCCCAGTTAGAGGATTCCGAGAGATATTTGAGCCAGGATTTATCACTGCTTCCATTAATGGTGCTCTGCAAACCTCGTAAGGAGCCCAAAGTTATTCTTTCTGGGACGATGTTTTCGAAAATTTGGTCTATGAGCTTTCGATAGTATTTCTCCCAATTGGGGACAGGGATCATCGGATCAATTCTAATTCTTGTCTCATAACCTGCTTCTTGTATCTTTTTTGCCGCCGCAATTCTATCTGAAACTCTCGGTGCCCCCTTTTCCCATTTTTTTGCCACTTCACCCGCATTCAGGCTAAAACTCATAATCACTTGCTTATGAGGGTTGATTTCTAACAAATTCTTAATATTATTGGATTTGGTTAGAAACAAGACCTTGTGTCTTGACTGCGCCTCAAAAAGAGAAATAATGAAATTCGAAAAGGGTTGCCCTGAGTTTTCGCACATCAAAGAATCCGCGAGCTCTCCCGTATTGAGGATTTCCTTCGGATGATCTGATAACGCGAAAAAAGCTCTGAGGTGTGACTCAATCTTCTCATAGTCTTTTACTCTGGGTTTAGCTTTTTGAGGAAGAAACCGCAAGGTTCCTTTTAAATAGCACCAAGCGCAATCAAAAGGGCACCCTGTAGCCCACTTCAACTCGAAGAAGTGGGGACAGACGACATCTGTTGGCTTTTTCGGGATCGGCGTTTTGTCAAACCTTTTGATGATCGAGCCGTCCTTTATCTGCTTGAGGTCTTTTGTCTCTTTTGGTTTTATCATAATCTACCAAATCGGTAAATAGGATTCCAAGGGGGCTCTTCTGTGACTTTAGTCACGGGCATATTGGGTTCCTTCACCATAGAATTCAAAGCTTTATCAATATCTCGAGCTAGATAGTCTTCGCCATCAAGGATTGAAACTTTTGGCAGCCAATCTTTGTAGATTTCTTTTACGGCAACTGCTTTTCCCTTATATAATTCAAACAACCTTCTTCTTAATGCATCGATATCGATTTCTGGCAAAGGTAAGAACAACTGCTCACCCCTCTCCATCTTCTTTGCCTTTTTCATAACGTCCTTCATGATCTTTAGAGCAATAATGTTCTCAGTCATGAAGATAAGGTAGTAAAACGTCCTTTCAGTACCAGGGAAGTTGATAGGCAACGGGTACACGTAAGTCTTGTATTTCCAAAGGTTGTCACGGTATTTTTTCAATAGCGAGATTTGCTTGTATTTGGAAATACCGCTTGAAGTCACAGTCTGTTCCAGCTCCTGCTCTGTAATGTTCAGTAATTTGCAGACTCTGTCTATCGTACTTTGTGCTTTTGCCCTCATCTTCGGGTCACGAACCTTTATCTTTTTCAGGTCGCCGATGCATCTTTGCAGACCATCGTAGTTGAAGTTTAGAAGTATTTCGGTGTTCTGTCTTACCAAGACTGCCTCCAGTTCCGAGAATTCGATTCCCGAAATCCCAAAAGGGTCGATGAAGAAAAAGGCAAAATCGTTTTCCACCTTCTTCAAGATGAAGTCTATGTTGTCGAGAAATTCTCCCCGGATGTTGTCGATATCAGCCTTGGACTTAAATCCTTGTGTCGCTTTTTCCAATTCCAGCCAGTTAGCTTCACTCATCTCTACGTTTATGAACTTGAGTTCGTAGGGTTCACCTTTCTCTTTGTGCTCCAAATAGGTTTTGATCGCAATCACTGGAGAACCAGGTTTGATTTCCCTAGTTTCCTCTTCCCAATAACTACCCTTTCCCGCGAAGCCATCGACATAGTAGAGCAGAGGTACGCGTTTCCCAAGAATTCTCAACCATGCCCAGAGATACTTCTCTAGTATTGCATGTTTGATTTTAGTTTGCCTCTTGTAATCCCAATCTTTCATTTAGCCTAATGATTGTAACTGTTGAGGAAATCCTTAATTGTGTGATTCACAGTCTCATATGAGAAACCTCTTCTCAGAAGAACTCCCAGCATCCTCCTTCTTGCCACCTTCGGCTCTAAATTTTTGTATCTTTTCTTGATTTTTTCCAAAAGTTCTGAAGCTGATTTATCTTCGTCCTGACACAGCTCTTCTGTCACCTGATCTATTATATCTTTTCTTATTCCCTTCTTCCAGAGTTCTTGTCTGAGTAACTTTTTTCCTCTTGGTTTATAAGCTAACCTCTCTTTTACCCAGGCGGTGGCAAATTCTGAGTCATTAATTAAATCATATTCCTTCAGCTTGTCAATTGTGCTTTTGATGGCCCTCTCATCGAAGTCTTTCTTTTTGAGCTTATCTTTTATCTCTTTTTCAGTGCGACGGCGAAAAGAAAGAAATCTCAAAGCAACTTCTTTGGCTTCATTTTCACTTTTTTGGATTAAGATATCTTTGATTTCCTGTTCGGTCAAGCCCTCGCCTTTTTCCAACCCCAGTCTGGAAACTACCTCCTCATCCACTCCAAAGGCGAATTTACCATCGATGAAAACCGATTTTCTCCGGGGATTTTTCTTTTGAGTTTCAATTCGGGTGATGGTTTTTTGCTTGGGCATGATCCTTAGTAATTTCTATGTCCGAAAGCCCCGCCGTTGGCGGGGCGCAGAGGCATGAAGCCTCCCCTGCGCGTTTTCAATCATGTGCAATTCTATAGTTCTTTTCATATTCCCCCTCACCCCCGCCTCTGGCGGGATTTTCAACCTAACCCTCTCCCCAAGGGGAGAGGGGACGTTCTATGAATGCATACGCATTACCCTCCCTTAACGGGAGGGATCAAGGGAGGGTGAAGAATCTTGATCCAATCAGGCTTTGTATACAAATCTTTTTTTCCGAAAGCCCCCCGGACGGGGGACTTTTCGGACTACTTTTTGGTTGGCTCTTTTTCTTTTTCCTCTTCCTTCTTCTTTATGAAGCCCAATTTCTCTTTGAGCTCTTGCTCGATCTCCCCAGCCATGTCTGAGTTTTCCTCCAAGAATTTTGCGGCATTGTCTCTGCCCTGTCCCAGCCTTTCATTCTTATA
>CAYOFL010000018.1:0-14406 GCA_964403165.1 uncultured Ignavibacteria bacterium | reverse complement strand
CCTCCAAGAATTTTGCGGCATTGTCTCTGCCCTGTCCCAGCCTTTCATTCTTATAGGAGAACCAGGTGCCGCTTTTGTCTACCACATTCTGCGCCACGCCCAGATCGACAAGCTCTCCGAGTTTGGAGATTCCCTGTCCATAGATTATGTCAAACTCTGCGTTTTTGAAGGGTGGAGCCACTTTGTTTTTCATCACTCTCACCCGGGTGCGTGATCCTAAAATTCTATCCCCCACTTTAATGGAGGCTATCCGCCTTATATCCAGCCTCACCGAGGAGTAGAACTTAAGAGCGGTGCCACCTGGAGTGGTCTCCGGATTGCCAAACATCACTCCGATCCTCATCCTGATCTGATTGATGAAGACCAAGCAGGTTTTGGATTTGCTGATGGCGCCGGCAAGTTTTCTCATGGCTTGAGACATAAGCCTGGCCTGAAGCCCCATATGCGAATCCCCCATCTCCCCTTCGATCTCCGCCTTTGGAACCAGGGCGGCTACAGAATCTACGGCTATAACATCCACCGCCCCACTGCGCACCAGAGTTTCGGCAATCTCCAAAGCCTGCTCTCCAGTGTCTGGTTGGGAGACCAAAAGCTCATCAATATCCACTCCCAGATTCTTAGCGTAGAGGGCGTCAAAGGCATGCTCGGCATCGATGAAGGCGGCGATGCCTTCTTTTTTCTGTGCCTCTGCCATGATGTGCAAAGCTAAGGTGGTTTTACCGGAGGCTTCTGGTCCAAATATCTCCACCATCCTTCCTCTGGGCACACCACCCACTCCTAAAGCCGCATCCAAGCCCAGGGAGCCTGTGGATATTACCGGAATACTTTCGCCCAGTGAATCGATTCCCAGCTTCATAATGGACCCCTTGCCAAACTGCCGTTCTATCTGAGTAACTGCTTGCTGCAAAGCTCTTTGCTTTTCCTCTTTTATATCTGCCATCTTTTTCACCTCACTTTCTTAATTGTTTGTGCTTTTAGGAATCTTTTTAATCCGCTTAATCCGTTGACCTATCCTGTAAGAGATACCTTTTTAAGTGGCGTGTAAATTGCTCCAGCAGGATGAAGCTGACTTCTCATCACCACCACCTCAGCTACCTCAATCTTTTCAGTCTGGAAATCAGATGATTCTACTAGTTGCATAAGTTTTTCAATATTTTTCGGAGACTTCACCCTCCCTATGGTAAAATGAGCGGAAAACTTCCTTTTCTCCTTAGGAAAGCCGATTTTTTCCATCTCCTCTTCAATTCTGTTCGCCATATGGGAAAGTTCCTCTTCACCTGATCCAGTTCCTATCCATATCACCCTTGGTCTTCTTAGATTCGGAAAAGCGCCTGTCCCCTTCAAGCTCATGGTGAATTTTCTTGCCCCTTCTATTGCTTTCTGGGTAGCAGAGAAGACTTCATTTATTTTGTCTTCTGGAACCTCTCCTAAAAATTTCAAGGTGACGTGGATATTTTTTGGCTTAACCCAGGAGACGAAAGCATCGGTTTTTTTGAGAGGAGCCTGCAATTGTGCAATCTCCTTCTTTATGTTATCCGGCAATTCAATGGCAATAAAGGTGCGCATGATACTCCTGTTTGAGAATAAGTTTTTTTTCCTTCATCCACTTCATCATCCGTTGCATCCGCTTAATCCGTTGACCGATCCGGTGACCTATTTTATCAAAAACAATCTCACCAGATTTAAAGCCGCCTGGGCGGCTCTTTCCCGATTGGTCTTTCTGTTTTCTCCAAAAAGAAATCTCTGGGCAAAAGAATCATTTTCGTGAGCAAAACCTACAAATACCAGTCCTACCGGCTTTTGTGGCGTTCCACCGGTGGGACCTGCAATTCCGGTAACAGATAAGCCATAGTCGGTTTTAGCCAATCTCCTCACTCCCTCCGCCATCAAAGTCGCCACCTGCTCTGAAACCGCACCGTGTTTTTCGATTATCTCCTGGGGGACATTTAAAAGTTCGGTTTTTGCTTGGTTGCTGTATGTGATCACTCCCCTCTCGAAATATTGGGAGCTTCCGGATATGTTGGTGAATCTTGCTCCGATTAAGCCGCCGGTGCAGGACTCCGCCACTGCTATAGTCCTTTTCCTTTCCAAAAGAAGCTTTCCTACCACCTCCTCCAGAGTCTGATCGTCCACACCGTAGACATAGGTTCCCAGAACCTCTCGAATTTTTTGCTCAAGCTCATCTATTTTTACCTGTGCCTGGTCTTTTTCCCTCGACGCGGTAGTCAGTCTGATGTCCACGCCCAGATAGCCGGGCAGAAATGCCACTTTAATCTCCTCTTTAGGATCCATTAGCTTTTCTATCTTTTCGTACAAAGCGGATTCTGATATTCCGGTGGTCTTTAGCTTTCTGTGAAGGATAAAATGCTTGAGTTTCTTTGCTCTCAGGATGGGCAGGACTTCATTTTCCACCATCCACTTCATCTCCACTGGCACGCCCGGTAGGGCGAAAAAAAGGATTTCTTTATCTTGGAGAAATATTCCCGGTGCCACTCCCCAGAGATTGGATAGAGCTTTAGCTCCTTGAGGAATCAAGGCTTGGTTCTGGTTTATTTTGGGCATGGGGCTTCCCCGCTTGTGGAATGAGTCCTCGATCTGCTTTAAAATCTCCTGATGAAATACTAAATTTCTTTTAAAAGTCTTCACCACAGCCTTTTTGGTTAGATCATCCGAGGTGGGTCCCAATCCGCCTGAGGTGATGATCATATCCGCTCTCACTCGAGCGATGTCGAACGCCTCTGCTATCCGGTTTATATCATCACCCACGCTGGTTTTAAAAACCACCTCGATTCCCTCAGCGGTTAACCTTTCGCTTATGAAACTTGAGTTAAAATCCTTAATCTGTCCATAAAGTAACTCATCACCGATGGTGATGATCTCTGCTCTCATATCTTTTTCTCCGTTTAGGAAATCTGAATCTAACTTAACCCCAATTTATGAAATACAAAATCAGGTGCAAACTTAAGTTGGCATAGATGCCGGCTACCACATCATCTAAAGTTACTCCCCACCCTCCTTTCAAGCTTTCCATTCTCCGTGCAGGAGGAGGTTTGATTATGTCAAACAATCTGAACAGAAGAAATGCACCCACAAAAGGTTTGATCTGGTGAGGCACAAATATCAAGGATATCACCATACCGGTGACCTCATCTATCACAATAGGACTTCCATCCTTGCCAAAGATCTCCTCTGCCCGGGTGGCTGACCATACGCTTAAGAAAAATAAACCTGTGCTGATCGGAAGTAATATATAAAAAAAAGTTGGAATAAGAAACCAAATTATTAACAGAGTGATTAAACTACCAAACGTCCCCGGAGCAAAAGGGAAATACCCGGTATAAAAAAAAGTGGCGATAAGCTTGGCTAATTGGTTTTTTTTCAATTTGAACACCTTAGGTTAAAAATTATTTTAGCACCCCTTTGAGTAAAAAGGCACTCTTAACCAGATAATCAATTCCAGTGCCCACGGTCAAAAGCATGGTGATAAAAATCATGACATCGAAGGCACGGAAGGCGGAGTCGGAGGTAAAGACGCTCCAGTTGTAGCCCAAAGGAAGTAAGGTGGATTTGAGATTGATGTAAACCAGTATGATTATGATCACCGCCATCTGACAGCCGGTTTTCCATTTAGCAAAATAGGAGGGTAAGATCACCATCCCCTTGTATGCGGCTAAGCTCCTCAAGCCGGTGACTAAAAATTCCCGGAGTATGATTACCAGAATCATCCAGGTCTGAACATAGCCCAAAGCCACAAAGGAGATGAAAGCGGTGGAAACCAATATCTTATCCGCCAGAGGATCCATGAACTTCCCAAAGCCGGTTATCACCCCGGTCTTTCTGGCTAAGTATCCGTCGTATACGTCGGTTAATGCCGCCACGATAAAGATCAACGTAGCCAGATAGCGCAGATACATGTTATCGATCAAAAGGAAGATCATGAAAATGGGAGCCAAGATTATTCGGGCTATGGTCAGCTTGTTGGGGAGGTTCATTTGCTATCCGGTCAGGCTTCAATGGGTTCGTTTAATCGCTGCTTTCACTCCTATACCCAATCCGTCCCTTGAAGTAGTCAATCTATAAAGATTCTCCTTTCGAATCAATGTTTTTTTGTGACAGTTCTGAAAAAGAAAGTTCTTGAGTTATTATCTTGGAGTGTCAAGCTTTAGGGACTGTTGAAAAAGCTACACTCCGGGGCGGGATGAATTCCCGCCCCTATGGGAGACAATCACTTATCATCTATAGGGCAGGGCATTTAGCCCTGCCGAAAGGGTTTTTCAACAACCCCTTTAGCTTGACCTTTTAAGTCTTGTAGATCGACCATCCCGCAGGGTGGTTGACAACCTTCTTTATCTTGCTTTACTTACGGGACACCATGATCCACAAAGCATAAATTAACTGTGCTTTGTAAGCAGCCAAATCCGGGGATAATGCATCCTCCTCTGAAAGCTCTTTGTATGCCTTGTTGTGAATTCTTTCCTGAAACACGAGGGCACTTAACGAGCAATTACCAAGAATAAAAAACAGGGCTTCCTCATGGTCAAAGCTGTTTTTCAAAAGCAATCGGAAAAGATTGTCAAAAGTGTAACGATCATATACAATAAACAGTTCATTATGGTCCTTTGGGAATTCTTCAAGAAAATCTGAATCTTCTCTCATTCAAATCACCTTATTCTTATGAAGAATCAACTCCATCATCCCTTCTTCATCCCTTTTAGTCGGTTCAAAGCTTCCTCATATCCCTTGTCTTCTTTTGACCAGTGGAGAAGTTTCTCGCATGGAAACTGGTCACATTCATAGCAAAATCCTAAACCCTTCGCGTCGACACAGCATTTGAGTATCCAGTCCTATGGATCCAGATTCGGACAGTCCGGAGACCAGTGCTTTGTTCGGTCTTCTTTGCAACCCAGACAGCGGATGTCCTCCAGCTTGACATCTTCGTTTCTCTCTTTTTTAAACCAATCTGCGATTTTCTGGGCTACTTTAAGGTCATTGGTTGCCTGAAAGATATCACATTTATGACACTCCAATCCACAAACAGCAATCATCTGGTTTTGTTTGTTCATGCTTTCTCCTGTAGTTCTTTCCTGAAAGGATAAACTCTTGACTTTAATTTAATCTTCTGAATTAGCTCCGCAAGAGCTTTTCACTCTCCCCTTGACCGCAAACACTTTGGCAGACGGACGTATCTTAGCATTTATTCTACCAATTCTTCATCTTCGGGTCTCCAGGCTGGGTCTACAATACACAAAAAGACCAAATTATCTATCCCGGTGTTTTTTATTCTCTGAGTTGAGTTCGGAGGAATATAAATTACCTGTCCAGCAAACACTTTTTCTTTTTCGCTATCGATATACATCTCTCCTTGACCTTCCAATATATAGTAGACTTCTGAACTCTTTAATCTATGTGCATGGGTGATTTCACCAGGTTTAACCTTTGCGTGAGCAAGACTGTAGCCTGTAATAATGTTTTCGGTCAGTGGATTCAGCAATTCTCTCAAGGCTGTATTGTCACCTGCAATTATTTCTTCACATTCTTTTAAATCTTTTATAAACAAAGCCTCCCTCCATTGTGCATTTAAACTGACGTTTTGCGACGTAAAGGTCATTTCCAGGGTTTTGGAAAGACCGCATTAACCCTCTTTTTATATTCAAGGTATTGTTGTCCAAATTCCTGTTCCAGGTAATTTTCCTCTTTCTTTATGAGCATTCTAAAGGTGATATACATAACAACTGGCGCAGTGAATAATAGCCACGATCTGGAAAACATAACGATACCAGGAACAATGAATAGGATGAAGGTGGCATAAAGTGGATGGCGACAAATCGAATAAACACCCGGGTAACCAATATTCCTTCTTTAAATCCTTTTACAATTGTTTTTGCTGATATAATCAATAATGGTATACCGAAAGCCAAGAGAATAAATCCAATTACAAGAAAAAAACCAAAGGTATACTTTCAATAACAAAAAATGGGTAATAAATGTAATTTATAGTAATCATCATAAAATAATATGAAATTGATATAATGGCGAATATCGGACCAACACCCCAAATCGTCATTTTCTTGGTCATTACGAAACACCTATTATGTCAACTAACTCGCTCACATCCGCAGTCTTGTGGTTCAACCATTCCAAAGGTCATTTGACTCAAATGAGGTGGTTGACAATCGTTTTGTCGAGTAGTCCTTTGGATTCATCCTGATCTCGCCTTTGGCGGGAGAAGGACATGTTTGACCTACAATGTTTCGAAACCTCTTGTTTCGAATTCATTTCTTCAAGCACCAAAGAGCCGCCTTTTTCATCAATTCCCAATCAGAGCCTCGATCATTCAATTCATCAGAAGGAGGGAATCCATCGCGATCACTATCCTCCTCGAATTCGGGATGAGTGCCGATGATGAATACCCTGCCTAGACCATACTCAAAGGCTGCCATTGCGGCCTGATTTCCAATCTGATACTCACCTAAGATTTCTATATCAGCATCCTGGTTGGGTAGCAGTATGGGACCATAGCAGTAAGCAATCCAGGCGGAATCCGACTCGGATTGCGTGATGGGGTGGGTGTGGTCCACAATATTCATCTGGCACATAACACAGTTAGGATAAGGAGCGATTTCGTCGATGGGACCTTTGGTGGTGCCGGGAAATATTCCCAAGGGAATCATGGGAATCTGCTGGCCCTGCCAGAAGACCTTCTCTCCGGTGAAGTAGGCTCCGCCACATATCCCAATGTAACCTTTCCCATTACGAACAAAATTCTTTATATTCTCCTTACCTTTTGATGATATGTCCTGGGAATATTGATACATGTCCCCACCCGGGACGCACAGGATACTGAAATCACCCAGTCCCTTGTTGTTAATGTAGTTGGCTTTCACCAACGAGACCGTATAACCCATCCATTGAAACATGTTCTGGGTAGCCTGGACACATCCGTCGTCTGTGCCTTTGTCTGAATAAAGGGCTACGATAGCGTTCTTATTCTTATCCAGTACCTGTGGGCTCTGGCAGTGAGTGACCGATAAAAGCAACAAAAAAACGAATAGCCAACTCAAAAGCCATTTCATTGATCTCCACCTTTTCTTGGTTACGTGCTGACTCATCTTATCCTCCCAAACATTTATAACATTCGTTCGATTACAACTCATATCTCTTGGCGATTTTGATTTTCCCATCCGGACACCTCTTAACCAGGCACAAATTGTGGAGTTTTTGTTTGAATTTGATTTTTGAATCCTTTAACTCGTCCCAGGCTTTCCTGAAATTTCTTTTTGTTAAATCATCCGTGGCCAGGGTTATATGGGGCGACCAATTTTTTGGAGTGAAATATTCAAACAGGTCGTCGCAATGATTTTTCAGAAATCCATTGACGAGCTTGTTGAGTTTAATCAAACTGTCCGTCTTTTCGACCTTGAGGTAAATTACCTTCTTGTCGAAGTGGGCAATCCCGCTGACCTCGATCCGGAAGGGTTTTATCTTCAAAGCCATTTCCTGACAGCTTCTCTTCAACTGTCTTAGGTTATCACTCTTGCCGCCCTGAAAGGTAATATGCGGGTGACTGAATATTTGAACACCTATGGAATTGTATTCCCTTTCAAATAATTTCCAAAGATTTTTAATGTCTTTGTAAGGCTTGTCTTCTAAGATTGATACGATCCAGATTTGGTTCATTAACATATTCTAAAATCTCTTTTTCAGAAAATTAATCAAAAGCGGACATAGTGCAATTTCACTTTTTGTCAAGCAGTCCTTTGGACATGTTTGACCTACAAGAATTTTAGGGTGTATGTATAATCTATAGGTTACCCATTCCGCAAGACTTGAGAAATGGCTTTCCGGATGCCATCTTTAGGGGCTTCATAACCCCATCCTATCTCCTTGCCATTAATAAAGATTCCACGCGGCATTTGATAACGGGAAAGAACAATCGGATCATCAGATGAGTATTCATTAAGAACAACCGATTCCCCAAACTCTGCAACAACTTGGCGGACTCGTTGAGCCTCTATATTACTTGTCTGACAAAATACATTCCAGAAAAGGTCAACTACAACTTTGCCGGTTATTGCTCTAAACTGGTAGTTTGGTTTCAGGAATCTGGGGACTTCCGCGGATGAATCAAAGATCTTCCATAATACTGCCACATCCCCGAAGAGTTCCCCTGGGTTAGTTTTCCTGCGCTTGGCTACTGAGAAGCCAACCCGCTCAAAAAAAGGTGCCGGCATAAACCAGAAATCATGATAGTATCCTATGGTGACTATGCCCCTCTTACCCTGACGCCGCGCCTCTTTTTCTGCTTCGACAATCAGGCTTGACCCCGCGCCTTTGCTTTTCTCTTTGTTCAGGACGAATAAACAAGGAATAACTAACAGATCTCGTCCAAGAGGCCCCCAGGGACAGACTTCGATGGGGATGACATACAAAAACCCCACCTGTTTGTCATCGAGGATAGCCACCTTTACCCGTAACCCTTTTTCATACACATTTTTTAGCCAGGTGATTCGTCTTTTGGCACAGGCATCGATTTCATCTGATTCACTTACGTGACTGCAGGTTCCCACAAAATATTCAGTGGTTACATCCATATCGCGAATTTGCACAGCAGACATTTGATCACCTTCTTTTTCGCTAAATAGTTTTGGCCGATCGTCCCGAAGGACTTGTCCTGAAGAGTTAGTTATGAAGGATAGTTGACAACCTTTTTTGTCGAGCAGTCCTTTGGACATGCTCGACCTACAAAATCAAAATGCCTGTCCCATGTTGAAGTATAATTTTTCGTGTGGCTCGTCTTCCTTGGGCTGCAGGTTGATGCCATAATCCAGACGCAGGATTCCGATGGGCGTATTGGCGCGGAGGCCAAATCCAACAGAAGTTCGCAGGTCACCGAAATGAAAATCCTTTGGTCTCAGCCACACATTACCGATATCCGCAAAAAGTGCCGCCCCGATCATTTTGTAGAGCGACTGGCGAATCTCCAACATGTTCCACACCACCTTCAACCTTCCACCAAATGGATCTCTCTCTGCATCCAGAGGACCGACCAACTGATAACCAAATCCCCTCAGGGAATTGGGGCCACCGGCGTAAAAGCGTTCATTCAGGGGAATATCATGCGAGGTGCCGAAGAAGTCCATCCATCCGATCTCCAGAGCGGAGGCAATGATGGTGGAGCGCCTCCAAGGGTAAAAGTATTTGAACCGCGCGATGGAACGCACAAAGGTATCAGTGCCGCTCAAGAATGAACCCGCCAGCTCGTTATGCCACCCCAGGTAGATACCACGGTTAGAGTTAAATAGGTTATCGCGCGTGTCATAGATCAGTGAAAGCATGAGGCTTCGGACGTTAGTTTTTAGCTCTTCTGGGATGGTGCTGACTTGAATGTTGCTCAGCTTTGAGTCCTCGTATCGATAAGTAAGAGAAGCGGTGGAACGCTTCCCAAAGGTCTTTCCGATAACCAGACATCCGCCTTTTCGAGTGAGGTCAAAACCGGGTTGCTCCAGATATTCGAACAATAGATTGACGTCGGTGCGCCAGCGCAAGCCCAAAGTCCAGGGTTCGGTGAACGATGCCTCCACGCCACGACTAATGAAGCTGATTTTCGTGGTCAGTCCTGCTTTAAGGGCAGTTCCTGCCAGGTTGATGTTGAAGATCTCGATTCTTCCTCTGGCCTTTTCGACCGATCCATATCCCGCGGCAACGTTGAACTCAAGTGACTCGTTTTCCTGCAGCTCAATGAGGATGTCCTTTTTTGCAGAATCGCCACTGGCAACAGTCTGGGGTCGAATGAATACGCTTTGGAATAATCCGGTGAGATACAATCGTCGCTGCGACTCAAGCAAGCGGGAGTATCTGATCACATCTCCCGGACGGAAAAGCAGTTCACGATTTACCACCCG
Organism: uncultured Ignavibacteria bacterium; assembly: GCA_964403165.1. GTDB lineage: Bacteria > Zixibacteria > MSB-5A5 > MSB-5A5 > SM1-73 > SM23-73-3. The sequence goes on along the minus strand of CAYOFL010000018.1, from coordinate 4,504 downwards.
CGGCCTTGTCTTCCTCAAGCCCTCCAGTAGGATTTGACCGACGGAAAACTGAGTCTTTTCCTGGATAACAAAATCGATTAAGGCCCGATGAGTGTCCGAATTGATGCGGATATCCGGCTTGACTTCGGCTTCCAGGTAGCCGCTATTGGCATACAGGGTCAGAACGGCTAACGTTGCATCCTGGATTTTCATCTGCCTGAACGGGTCTTTGGGTTTGATAGCCACTTTTCCCAGAAGCAAGCTGTCGCTAAAAACGGAGTTGCCAAATACTGTCACACCTTCCACCCGGGTCAATTCGCCCTCGGAAATCCGTATGTGAATGTGAACGACCCAGTTAGTTGTGTCTATGTTTACCTGGGAATCTTCAATCTGCGCTTCCAGATAACCATTTTGCTGGTAGAACAGCACCAGACTGTTCAGATCGTCCTCGAAGACTTCCGGATAATAATAGGAACGAGACAAAAAACCGGAGGGACGGGTGAGCATGACCCGCTTCAGCCTATGGTCGTTGAATACCTGGCTGCCTTCAAAGGTAACCGAGCTGACTTTGAGCTTCCGGGAGGGTTCCTTGGCTAGGATACCCGATCCCAGAAAAAGGAAGAAGATTATGAAGCAGAAGGCGGTCTTCAAGTTCATGGTCTCGATCTCAGTCGGTATTTCAAATTCATGCCTGCTCGACCCTGCTGATCGGTTTCACCTTCCAGGGAAAAGTGTTTGGATAACCGATAGTCCAGCCGAAAACTGTTCTCGTTGGAGTGGCCGACCGTGGTTATGTAGGTCAGCTCCATGCGACGGGAGATCTTCTTGGAAGCGAGAAGCTGTGGACCCCAGGACTGGTCAAAGTGAAACAGGTTTCCCTCAATGGTTAGCTGCTCCAGCCCCAAGAAGGAGCCCACCTTACGGGAAGCATAACCAGCTATCTTCTGGCTGGAGAGAGACTGCGCCCGCTCCACCAGAACACCCGATATGGAAGCGTCTCTTCCTTCTGCGTCCTTGCCGGCTAACTGCTCGCGGGTGGCGCCGATGGTGAGCAGAGACAGGATATTGGATTTGTCTTCAGGGGGATCAGAGGTCAACTCCACCACCACCTCGTCCAATGCGCCGCTTATGGATAGCATTATCAGGTAGGGAGTCGCCTCGGTGGCGCGATAGGTTTTGACCGAAGTTTCTGCTTTCAAATCGATGATCGGATTCAAACGATCGGGATCGATGAAATCCACCACTCCCTGTTTGATCGCAAACTTTCGATCCAGGTACAGCACGTATCCCTCTTCCACAGTAACGCGCCCGGTGAGATTGGGCTGCACCGGTGAACCTGCGGTACTCAATTCGGTATGCAGGCGCAGACGAGCCAGGTTATTGTCCACCCAAATGTTCTCGCTCTCCCGCAACCGGATGTTCATTCTGGTTTGCCGCAAGAAGGAGGGAAGCTCTGGCTTTGGTCTTTCCACAGCTTGGGCAAAAGGCAAAACGGATTGGGGTCTGAAGTTAACCAACATGCGCGACTCGCCCAAAATGATATCCCCATCCAGAAGGAAGTAGTTGTTCTGGTCCTTATAGCTTAACTGAGCAGACTTGACTGAAAGAATCAGCTCTTTGGGGCGATTGATGTTCACGTCAGTCACGTTAACCTGAACATCCACATGCGCCAGCTCGCCTTTGTCATGGGTCAGGTCACCGGAGACGAAGATAGTTCCTCCACCTAGTCGTATGAACAGGGAATCGATTTTTAACTTATTCTTATTGAAGTCCAGCTTGACCACACCCCGATCGAAAGGAGCATTCAACCAGGAGGGTTGCACGGTGAGCTCACGTGCTTCCAGGCGCCCATCCACCTCTGGATTCTTGGTCGAACCGCTCAAGGCAAATTCCGTGTTCAGTATTCCGGACAGCTGTGTCAAGTCAGGGAAAAAAGGCTGCAAGGTTGCTATATCCATCTGTTTGACCCGCGCGCCAAATTGAAGGGAATCAGGAGAGAGGGTACCGTTACCTGTAATGGTGCCGAAGTTTGAAATGGAAAGGCTCATTTGCACATCGAACTTCCGCAACTGAGAAACCGTGACGTTTCCCTGCAGTTGAAACGGAGTCTCCCGTATCACACCACTCAAATTGTCGATGATTAGAACCGAATCCCGGATCGAGGAATTCAAATTGATCTCTTGAATTGCCGGTGTCTTTTGTCCTGTCTGAACCGCTGCTTCTTCAAGCACGAATGTGCCGGTGGGATGGGGATGGGCTAGGGTTCCGTCCCAGCTCAGATTATAGGAACCATAACCGGAAACTTGCATATCCTCCGGTAAGAATGCATTGAGCAGACGAAGATCAAAATCCTGCCCGGAAGCTTCACCTTTCAACGGACTGTGCTCTGAAACAAACCAGCTTCCGTCTTCTCTTTTTTGTAATCCAACAATTCCCGAAGCGGCGGAGTAATGGCCCTTGTGGTGCAATTCCAGGGGGCCGAAATCAAACTGATCTCCAGCGAGCTTGAAATACCCTTTCACCGAATCCATCTCCACCAGTTGAAAGCGAGGTCTCTGGAGGTGAAAACCAAGTTCGGCGTGAGGGTTGTCCAGGTTTCCGGCGAAAACGAGATTGAACCGGAGCCATCCACCGATATCGGGAGGCTCCGCAAGCAGAAGCCGTATTCTATCAAGGTCCAGTCGGTCTCCATCCATACGTAGGATGTATCGATTTACTTCAGACAGATCAAACGCCGCTGTCAGCTTTCCGACTCGACGAAAGTCGGCAGTGGCATCATCTGCTTCTAACTCCAAAGCGGATTTACCCTCTTCAACGTTAAAACCGTCGTGGGGTAGTTGAATTAGCTCTATGTCGCAGGTTCCATTGGCAGAGGGGATCGAGAAATCTCCGGCAGCTTGAATCAAAATCGAGTCACGTCGTAGTTGGAGAAGCAACAGGTTTATCAGTTGGCCCTCCAACGTTACCTGCAGCAAGCCTTCATCGAAATGGATATCGCCGTAGCTGGGCCGAATTAGGTTAATGTTGACCTCACCGCTGAGGCTATCTGATCGACCACTAACCTGGCCCTGATATACAATAGCCCCCGAAATATTCGAAAGATGGAAAGGTGGTTCGAGTGTGTCAATTGGATCCACATTTCCCACAAAATGAAGTTTGGAGATGTGAACCCGGCCATTCCGATAAAGAATACTGGCTGTGAGGCTATCGACCGGAAAATCCTGGTATCTGATATTCTGTGCTTTCATCTGTGCCGTGATCTGTGGTGAATCGATGTTTCCTCCCAGAACTCCTTCAAGTTCCATACCGCCGGTTAACTCTGAAACATCAGCTAGACCAGCCAGGGGCTCAAGCTGGAGGATTTTTGCCCAGAATTCCCCTTGTAGTCGTTCGCCGTTCAATTTGAGCTTGGCTAACAGCTCGGAATTCTCCTGTTTGAACCGGAAGTCAGCCAGACCCTGTTGAATGGTCAATTTGACAGAAAAATCGGGAAGAGGCTTGGAGCGGTATCGAGCCTGCTTCAGACTTACGTCCGTCAGGATGTTCCAGTTCTTGGGATCGCGACCGGTGCCCGAAGCAGTCAACTGAGCGTGGATTTTGCCCTGGTATGGCGAAGCCTCTTCATACAGATATCGCCAGACCTGCGCCAGGTCGACTCCGTTCACCGAAATCGAGAGTTGGCCGGAGAGGAGGCTGTCGGTTACGAGTCTGCCTTTTCCGGAAATGCTCCCACCCAAAACTCCCAGATTCATCTGGTCCAGACTGACTGAGCCGGGTTCCAACTCTGCCCGAATGGACCCTTTGCGAAGGCGGATTTTGGCAACATCCAATTCGGGAAGATCAAGCTGAAGACTCAATCTGGGATGGTCTAACGACCCCTCCAGATGTAGGGCCAAGTCAACATCGCCTTGGACTGGCGGTAATTTGTTATTGATTACCTCACGAGCAGTTTGCAGGAGCAGACCCGGATTTCCTTTTAGCGAAAAATCACCCGTGACGGAAGGCGGGGCACTTTCTTGTAGAAGCTTTGCATTTCCGGTAAACTCCAGACCAGGCAGAAGCATTGATAGGGAACTCAGTTCCATTCTTTGGGGGCTTAATTGTCCCTCCAGCTTGATTTGGATGGCGGCCAATGGAATGCTCTGGTATTCTAAAACGCTGGAATCCGCTTGGATATGATATAGGTAGGTCTCATCTCTCCCCTGCTCGACTGTGACGTTGAGATTGTGTACCGAAGCAACCATCGGAATCAAGCTATCAAGATACCAGATTGTAGCCCTGCTTAAGGTTGCCTTTTCCAATTGAATCTTCAGCGGAGGTCCGGAGGAAACGCTGTCCTTAGGTTCACTTGGGGCGAACATCGGAATGTTCAAAGATCCGGAACTATCGCGATTAACGGAGAGATAAAGCTCGTTTAAATCAAGTGAGCGAATCGAGAGGCGCCGCCACAGTAGATCAGCAAGACGGAACTTGATTTTCGCAAACCCCAAGTTCAATAAACGAATTGTGTCGCCGGACTCTACTT